>CAJOMP010000006.1 GCA_905235785.1 uncultured Clostridia bacterium
CCCGTCATTGCGAACCGACCCGCTTGTTGTCATTACGAGCATTGCAAACAGAGACGGGCAAACGAAGTAATCTCAAAGATTGCCGCGCTCGCGTTGCTTGCTCGCAATGACTGCACTTTTATTTCTCTTTTCGCATAGGATAAAATAAGCGTAGAAATACGCGAAATTTCAACCAAGGAGAAATAAATGGCAAATTACAACGTACAAATCACTAACGGCAGCGGCTCACAAATTATGCAAAGCGGGAATTATTCCGTAGGGGTAGTGGCGAGCGGCTATGAAGCGAATACTTTATCGCCCACTTCCTACACGGTAACGGGTTCTGCGGGTACGGGCAATTTTACGGTATCTGCGTGCGGCGTTTTAACCATCGTTTTTAACGAAACGGGGGCGGCAGGCGGCGCGCCTATAACTTCGGGTTCGGTCGTGATGACCGACAGCACGGGGCAAATAGAGTACGGCTCGCCCGTATCTGTTAACGCAAACGGCGAAGCGGTATTTAACAACGTACCGTTCGATGCGGAAAATCCGTATCACTTATACTTTAAGCAACTTGCGTCCGACGGAAATCACGCGCCCTATCCCGAAGTGTTCGACGTGGGTATGGGGCTTGAAAACCAGACCGAATACGTCTTAAACGAACCCATCTGCGAACAGAATTTCACGCTTACCGACGAAAATTACGGTTTTCCCGTGGCAGACGCGATTTTGAGTTTTGTAGGTGAGTAATGAAAGTACGGCTTAACTTTTCGGTATCCGAAAACGCTTTGCCCGCCCTTCTCATAATCAGGAGTTTTGACGGCAGGCTGATTTTGTACAAAAGAGTTTACGAAAGGCGGAATTTTTTGTGTTTTTGTTCGGAACACAGAAACCTTATAATCACCGTGCGACCGTATAATGCCGATTTTTACGAGCAGTCTTATTTTATAAAATTCGGGTGTCGCCCGTGTTATAATTTAAGGCTTAACTTTAATTTTACGGCTATAAATACGGGGGCAATACAGACTTTTTATCTTTTTGACGAAAATTATTTGTTTCCGATAGAAAGGGCTACTCTTTTCTTTTCGGGCGGCGGTTAAACGGTTTATGCTTTGCGATAGTTTTTTAACTGTCCGACAAGCGTCCGCGCGGGGAGCGCGTCTCCCCGCGCGGATATTTTTAAATTCCGAAAAGTTTTGATAAAAAAATACCCGTTTTAGGTTGAAAAATTTTTCGTTTTAGTGTACAATATGTAAGGTTGTTTTTATGCGACTTAAAATCGAAAATCTATATATATAGGAGAACACTAAATGAAGTACGTTTACCTTTTCAGCGAAGGCAATGCGAAAATGCGTGAAATTCTCGGCGGCAAAGGCGCAAACCTTGCCGAGATGACGAACATCGGGCTTCCCGTTCCGCAAGGCTTTACCATTTCTACCGAAGCCTGCACCAAGTATTACGACGACGGCAGGCAGATTAACGATTCCATCCGCGCGGAAATTATGGAATACGTTGCAAAACTCGAAGATATTACCGGCAAAAAGTTCGGCGACAAGGAAAATCCCTTGCTCGTTTCTGTTCGTTCCGGCGCGCGCGCGTCTATGCCCGGTATGATGGACACTATATTAAATCTCGGCTTAAACGAAGAAGTCGTCGAAGTCCTTGCCGCTAAATCCGGCAATCCCAGATGGGCTTGGGACTGCTATCGCAGATTTATTCAGATGTATTCCGACGTCGTTATGGAAGTCGGTAAAAAATACTTTGAAAAACTTATCGACGCAATGAAAGAGAAAAAGGGCGTCGTTTACGACGTCGATTTAACCGCCGACGACTTAAAAGAACTCGCTAACCAGTTCAAAGCGGAATATAAAAAACAGATAGGCGCGGACTTCCCGAAAGACCCCAAAGAACAACTCTTCGGCGCGATAAAAGCGGTTTTCCGTTCGTGGGACAACCCCAGAGCCAACATTTACAGAATGGATCACGATATCCCGTACAGTTGGGGAACGGCTGTCAACGTTCAGATGATGGCGTTCGGCAATATGGGCGACGATTGCGGCACGGGCGTTGCGTTTACGCGTAACCCCGCGACGGGCGAAAAGGGACTTATGGGCGAATTCCTTATGAACGCGCAGGGCGAAGACGTCGTTGCCGGCGTTCGTACCCCGATGCCTATTTCTCAGATGAAAGAAGTGTTGCCCGAAGTCTACAACCAGTTCCTTAAAGTTTGCGAAACGCTCGAAAACCATTACAGAGATATGCAGGATATGGAATTCACCATTGAAAAGGGCAAACTCTTTATGTTGCAGACCAGAAACGGCAAGCGTACCGCGGCGGCGGCTATCCGTATCGCCTGCGACCTTATGGACGAAGGTATGATAACCGAAGAAGAAGCGCTTTTGCAGATAGACGCGAAAACGCTCGATATGTTGTTGCATCCCACTTTCGACGCAAAAGACCTTAAAACAGCGGATAAAGAAAACGTTGTCGGCAAAGGTATTGCGGCGTCGCCGGGCGCGGCTGCGGGTACTATCGTATTCACCAGCGAAGACGCCGTTAACGAAGGCAAAAAAGGCAAAAAAGTTATTCTCGTTCGTTTAGAAACTTCGCCCGAAGATATCGAAGGTATGAAATACGCGCAAGGTATTTTGACCGTGCGCGGCGGACAGACTTCTCACGCGGCGGTTGTTGCGCGCGGTATGGGTACTTGCTGCGTTTCCGGTTGCGGCGACATCAAAATGCACGAAGAAGAAAAGTATTTCGAACTCGCGGGAAAGACTTTCAAAGAAGGCGACGAACTCTCGCTCGACGGCTCTACGGGTAAGATTTACGACAAGGCTATTAAAACCGTTCCCGTCGATCCCAACAGCGGATACTTCGGCAGAATTATGAAACTTGCCGACAAGTATAAAGCGCTTGGCGTAAGAACCAACGCGGATACTCCCGAAGACGCGCAGCGCGCTGCCGATCTCGGCGCGCAGGGTATCGGACTTTGCCGTACGGAGCATATGTTCTTCGGTCCGGGCAGAATCGATAAATTCCGCGAAATGATTTGTTCCGAAACGGTAGAAGAGAGAAAGAAAGCGCTTGCAAATATCGAACCGATGCAACAAGCGGACTTCGAAGGGCTTATGGAAGCCTTAAAAGGTCAGCCCGTTACCATCAGATTTTTAGACCCGCCGCTCCACGAATTCGTTCCTACTGCGGATATGGATTTGGAAGCGCTTGCGAAAGCAAAAGGTAAATCCGTTTCGGAAATCAAACTTTTGTGCGACTCTTTGCACGAATTCAACCCGATGATGGGACACCGCGGATGCCGTTTGGCGGTAACTTATCCGGAAATCGCGGAAATGCAGACGAAAGCCGTTATCAAAGCGGCGATAAATGTTCAGAAACGCCATCCCGACTGGAAGGTCGTTCCCGAAATAATGATACCGCTCGTCGGCGAAGTCAAGGAACTTGCGTTCTGCAAAAAGACGGTTGTCGAAACTGCCGACGCGCTCATTAAAGAAGCGGGCGTCGCTATCAAGTATCAGGTCGGCACTATGATTGAAATCCCGCGCGCGGCTTTAACTGCCGACGAGATTGCAAAAGAAGCGGAATTCTTCTGCTTCGGTACTAACGACTTAACGCAGATGACTTTCGGATTTAGCCGCGACGACGCAGGTAAATTCTTGCCGTCCTATTACGAAGCGAAGATTTACGAGTCCGACCCGTTCGCAAGGCTCGATACAAAGGGCGTCGGTAAACTTATGGAAATGGCGGTCAAAATGGGTCATACGGAGAGAAACGATATCCATTGCGGTATCTGCGGCGAACACGGCGGCGATCCTTCGTCGATTGAGTTCTGCCATGCGATAGGTCTTGATTACGTTTCCTGTTCGCCTTTCCGTGTTCCGATTGCTCGTCTTGCCGCTGCACAGGCAAACATTAAAAATCCCAGAAAATAAGGTTTTTGAAAGGGTAATAAGTTTTGTGAGCCTTTCGCCCCGCCGAAAAATCGGCGGGGCGGAAGTTTTTGTATCTATTCGTAAGTTTCGGGGAGAAATTTTCTGTAACGCACGGGCATTAAATTGTCCTGCTGTTTTTTGTTTCTTCGTTCTTTGATATTTACCGCTTTATAGTAGTTTTTCCAAAGGTTTTCCCACGCAGTTTCGTTTTTGGAAAGTTCTAAAACCGCTTGACTTTCGGTTGTCATTATTTTAAATCTTTGTCCGTCGGAAACGCCGACTTTATTTCGCTTTACGTCGTGAATAATAAACGGTACGCCGGAAAGCCTTGCTACAAAGTGCGGGCATAAAATACCCGTAATATCGTTATCGGGCGAATAGGGCGCGTAAAGTATGCCGCGCGCGGTTTCTTTAAAGCGTATAAAACCCGTACACTTGTGTGTTTCCCAAGACACTTTTTTTGTCGTATCCAAAAAAGTCGCAACAGTCTTATCTGCGAGCATAGTTATTATATTTCGCTTTTGTTGTAACGTCATATAACAAAAATCGAACGCAATTTTAAGCGCGTTATCGTTGCACGATAAAAGACATATTTTAACGCTGTTTACTACCGTTTCGCCGCCGAATTTTTTTAAAGCGCTATAAACACGCCGCGCTTTACTTTCTTCGCTGTCTATCTTTATATAACAATCGGTAAAATTTTTTATGCAATTTCCGCGTTCAAAAATCCTGTCGGGCAAAATGTTTTCGGTAAAGGCGTAAAACAGAGCGGAGCATAGCCCCGTAAAAGTTCTATCCGTTAAAAAAACTGTCATAATTCACCGTTTAACGCGGAAAGCGCCGCGTCCGTATTATCGAACATCGAAAGTTGTTGCGCGCGTGCCGACGCGTCGCCCGCCGCAAGAAGTCGCCCTATACCGTATTCGTTTTTGCAACCTATAAACTTTCCGTTGCAAGTGATAAAATGCATAGCCCGTTTAAGAACTACGCGCAGTCTTTTAAGCGCGTCGAAATCGAGTTTAACGTGTTTTCTCGCGAGCAGTATTTTCGACGCGGATTTTACGCCCACCCCCGGAACTCTTAAAAGCATATCGAGCGGCGCGCTGTTTATTTCTACGGGGAAAAGGTCGAGATGTTTCAATGCCCAAGCGCATTTAGGGTCGTATTCGAGAGATAAGTTGCCGTCGTTTTCCGTTATTTCGCCCGCGGTAAATCCGTAATAACGCAAAAGCCAGTCCGCCTGATAAAGCCTGTGTTCCCGTATTTTGGGAGCGGGAGTATAGGGTAAAAGCGTTGTGTCGAAATTCGTAGGCATATAAGACGAGTAATATACTCGTTTTAACTTGTAATTCGAGTATAAATATTCGGTCAGTTTGAGTATGTGCGCGTCGCTTTCGGGCGACGCGCCGATTATCATTTGCGTGGTCTGACCCGCGGGCAGAAAATCGCGGCGACGCTTAAAAGGACTTTCGTAGTATTTATCGAGCGCAAGCGCTTTCATGGGCGCGACTATCGCGGTTTTGCTCTTTTGCGGCGCGAGAAGTTTAAGGCTGGTTTCGGACGGCAGTTCGATATTGAAACTCATACGGTCGACAAGCAGCCCTGCCGCTTCTATAAGCGACTTGTCGGCGGACGGTATGCCTTTTAAATGAATATATCCGTTAAAATGATAGTCTTTGCGTAGTTTATATGCGGTAAGATACAGCATTTCCATCGTATAGTCGGGATTTTTTACGATTGCGGAAGATAAGAATAAACCTTCTATATAATTTCTTTTGTAAAACGCCATAACGAGTTCGCATATTTCGTCGGGGGTTGCGGTAGCGCGTGCAACGTCGTTTGTCGCACGGTTTACGCAGTATTTGCAGTCGTAAACGCAATCGTTAGACATAAGCATTTTAAGAAGGGAAATGCACCGCCCGTCCTGCGTGTAAGAGTGGCATATTCCCGCAAAATGCGCGTTTCCTATTTCGCCGAACTTGTTTTGCCGCTTTGACCCCGAAGAAGAACAGGACACGTCGTACTTTGCGCCTTCGGTTAAAATACAAAGCCTTTTTTCGTCAATCATTTTATCACCGCCATAAATATATTGTAATACTCCTGTGTGTAAAAAGTCAAACAAATGTTCGGATTTTTAAAAAATTTGTGGCAAAATTTTTATAAACGTTGACATATAAAAGCGTGTGTTGTAAAATTAAAAAAACGTAAAAGGACGGGCGCAGAATTATGGAATATAAAAGATATGAAAACGTTATTGCATTAAGGCTGGATAAAGGCGACGATATAACGGAAAGCGTTTATAGAATAGCGGAAAAAGAAAACGTTAAATTTGCAAACGTGTCGGGGATAGGCGCGACGGATGATTTTACCGTCGGGGTTTTCGATATAGCGAAACAGGAATACGAAAAATACGACTTTCGCGGTAATCACGAAATAAATTCGCTTGTCGGCAATATAACCGAAAAGGACGGAAAGCCGTATATACATTTGCATATAACCGCCACGGGAAAGGATTGTAAGGTAGTCGGCGGGCATTTAGTAAAAGGCATAATTTCTTTAACGGGCGAAATAATAATTACGGTAACGGACGGCAAAATATCGAGAGAATTTGACGAAACTCTCGGCATCAACCGCTGGAAATTTTAGAAAAGATTTATAAACCAACTTCCGCCCGCGATTTTAATCGCGGGCGGAAGTATTTTATTTTTTCAATCCTAAAATTTCGTCGGCGGACACTTCGAGAATATCGCAAAGATTTGCAAAAGTATCGAGCGCGGGATATACGTCAATTCTCGTATATTTACTGACCGTTGACGGATTTATTCCGAGTTTTTCGGCTATTTCTTTTTGAGAATAACGCGAGTTGTTTATTTCTTCCCGCAATCTTTTCTGAATATCCTTTAACTCTATCATAAAAAAATAATAGCATAATATGCCTTTTTTGTTTGACAAAAGGCATAATGTGCCTGTATACTGTACTCAATTAGCGTGTGAAATATAAAAAGTTTTATGATTTGGGTGTTTTTACAAAATGAAATATGATTATTACGAAATAAAATATCTGGAAAAAGAGCACGCCGCAATTTGGATTTATCGCTTACAAAAAGAGCAACAATATTTATACATAAAATTAAGAAAACGCTGTCCTGAAAAGATTTTCAATATTCCGATACAAATGCAAAACGGAAATTTGCACAATGTTAAATTTGTAAGCCTTTCCGATATAGAAGAATTAAAACAACGCGATTACCGCTTAGAGCAGAGAAAAAAGAAATGAAAGAAAAAGAGAATTTTATGTCCATTCAAGAAAAAAATGCAGAACAAATCGAGAAGTTAATAAATAAATTGAACGACTTTGACAAAAGTTTAACGGAAATAGAACTTTCAAAGTCTGACGAGATTAACGTTTTTTATGCTACGGGCATGACGACGCAGGAAATAAAACATTCCGCATTTTTGGCTTGGCTTTTAAGTCCTAATCAAAGTCATAAAAAAGGGAAAGTTTTTCTTGCGGGTTTTTTAAAGTTATTATATGATTACCACGGAAACATTGAAGAAGAAATTCAGTCAAATAAAGAAATTTTAGCAAATAGCAATATAAAAGAGTTTAGCGATTTTGCGGAATTTCTTGCTGCCGACGATATAGTTGTCGAAACGGAAAAAGTAATATCAAATCCAGAAAGCAGAATAGATATTTTTATTCAATCCAAAAAAACCGAAACAACGATAGTAATAGAAAACAAAGTTTTTACGGGGACACACGACGAACAATTACAAAGATACGAAGACGAAACCGCTATTTTTACTGGTAGAAAAATATATATTTATTTAACACCGAACGGTGACATGCCTACGAATATGGTAGGAGAATATCAAAAAAACTGGACTATAATAAGTTATAAGAATATTATAGATTTTTTGGGTAAGGAATTAAAAGGCATACATAAATCAAAACAATTTGAAAAACTAATATTTTTATTAAAGGATTATATAGAAATGGTAGACACAAATATTTTGAGAAATAACGTAAAAGTTCGCGCGTTATGTAAAGAAATCTTGAAAAAGCACGCAGAAGCAATTGAATTGTTAAATCATTATTCCGACAATGTGGATGAAGTGTACGAATTTATATGTGGTTGGTTTAAGGAAAATATTTCAAACATTCACTATATCTATTTTAAAGGCAGACAACTTTGTTTTTACACAGACAAAATATATGAGTTGTTTGCAAAGTACGGAAGAAGTGTTGAAATTACGAAATCTTGGTTTGCTTTTCAGGTTGGTATCAACTCGAAAGACGGTCCGATAAAATTAGGTATAGGTTTAGGTAAGCAGACCGAAGAGTGGGGAGAACCTGAAACAATTATAAAGAATAAGGTTCTACCCGATAAGACTTTTGGCAACAAATATTGCACGTTATTCCAAATTGAATTGCTTTCCGACAGCGACAGGCAGTTAAGTATGGAAGAAATAAAACCACAATTAGAAGATAGATTGCAAATTGCTAAAATAAAATTGCAAGAAATAGAAAACTTGATATAAAGAACTCCGCCGTGAATTTAACACGGCGGAGTTCTTTATATAGGACAATATTCGTTTAATTTTTCAATAAAATTTTCGTCGTAGATATTGTAGTTAAGAAAGTCTCCGTTTGGCTCTATGCAGACCGAACGGAGATTTTTTTGGTCTTGTTCGTATCTGTTTACGTAAGCCGTGTTTTTATCGAAATATTTTCCTAAATATTTAATTGCATTGCCGGCGGGGAAAATAACGTTTCCGTTTGACGGTAAAACGCCCAAACGTTCAAAATTTTTTAATATTTCTCTCGTTTTTGCGTTATATGGATTATCGTTGTCTTTGTCCACAAGCCACGCAGGGTGTACGCGAACGGATTTAGCACCGTTTTTAAGCAGATTTTCGGCAAAAAACATTACTTGATTTAACGGTATCGTTTCTTGGTGAAAAGCGTCTGCGGAAATAAGTATATCGTTTACACCGCTTTCCGCAATATTTTGCGCTGTTTTTTGTACCGTGCGTTCGTCTGTTGAGAAAAAACCGTTCGTGATAAGTTGGCGTTTCAGGATATTCGCTTTTTTCGCAGCATTATGGATTGCTATAACCGTGTCGGGATAAAGTAGCGGTTCGCCGCCGAAAGTCATTACGGATTGCAAGGGGAATACGCTGTTTATTTTTTCTAACGCGCGTACGGCAATA
Source organism: uncultured Clostridia bacterium (assembly GCA_905235785.1). Lineage (GTDB taxonomy): Bacteria > Bacillota > Clostridia > Christensenellales > Borkfalkiaceae > UBA1259. The sequence goes on from CAJOMP010000006.1 coordinate 9,144, forward strand.
TCGGCGGTCAAATGTTCGCCGTTTTTATTATTATCACTTTCCGAACAATGTTTGCAACGTCCCGTACAAGAATAAGTTATTATAAATTCTATTCTGTTAAGATTTTTTATAAACGGGTTCATTTTCGTATTATTCTTTCGGTATACAGTTTTCGAATATAATGTTTTTTACAAAGGGCGGCAAAGCAAGCCGCTCTTTTTCGTCCGTTACAGTCCAGGCGATAACGGGCGTTTTTTTCGCTTTGCGGCGAACGAATTTCATACCGTTTTTGTTGTAACTTATAAAATCGGGCTTTATCATAAAGTTAAACGAAAGGTGTTTTAACACGTAATTCGTTATTCTTCCGCGTTCTTTTTCGTGCGTGCCGAGTATTCCGCAGACGAATTCGGGCGCAAGTTTTTTCACCCTTTTTATATAGAACGGGTTAAAGGATTGCAACGCAAATTCCCCATCGTAATTTTTTAATATTTCTACCGTTTTATCGACGATAAAATCGTTTGGCTGGTCTTTTATCTCGATAAGGAGCGGAACTTTGCCGCGGCAGATATCCAAAACTTCTGCAAGCGTCGGGATTTTTTCCGCCGTGCCTTTTAAATTAAGCGCTTTTAGTTCCGACAGGCTTTTATCGGTAATTTTACCGTTTGCGCCCGTCATACGGGAAAGAGTGTCGTCGTGAAAACATACTATTTCGCCGTCTGTTGTAAAAAATAAGTCTATTTCGATAGGGTAGCCTTTTTCCGCAGCCGCTTTATAAGCGGTCAGAGAATTTTCGATAATATCGCCGCCCCAAAGTCCGCGGTGCGCAATAGGGCGGGTGAAAAGCCAAAAGTCCGATTTTAACGTCATAGTTTCTCCTTTCGGTAAATAGTTTTTTTACTTGCAAAAACCGAGTAAATATTATATACTTTATATTATAAATAGATTGTAAACCAAAAGGAAACATATGTCAACGGAGAAACAGAAAAACATCCGCAATTTTTGTATAGTGGCGCATATAGACCACGGCAAAAGCACCCTTGCCGACCGCTTAATGGAAATGACGGGGCAGGTTTCCGAGCGCGAAAGTAAAGAGCAGTTGCTCGATTCAATGGATTTAGAACGCGAGCGCGGGATAACAATAAAACTTACGCCCGTTCGTATGTTTTACAAGGCGAAAGACGGAAACGAATACGTTTTTAACCTGATAGACACCCCCGGACACGTGGACTTTTCTTACGAAGTTTCGCGCTCTTTAAAAGCGTGCGAAGGGGCGATTTTGATCGTGGACGCAACGCAGGGCGTTCAGGCGCAGACGCTCGCTAACGCGTATCTTGCGATAGATAACGACCTTGAAATAATGCCCGTCATAAACAAAATGGACTTGGCGTCCGCCCGCCCCGACGAAGCGGCGGAAGAACTCGAAAATATTTTGGGCGTTGACGCGAAGGGCGCGCCGAGAATTTCCGCAAAAAGCGGACTTAACGTAGACGAAGTTTTAGAACAAATCGTAAAGAAAATCCCCGCGCCGAAAGGGGACGAAAACGCGCCGCTTAAAGCGCTTATTTTCGACAGTTTTTACGACAATTTTAAGGGCGTTATATGTTTCGTGCGCATAGTGGACGGCTCGGTAAAAGTCGGCACGGAAATAAAGACCTTTATGTCTGACAAGCAGTTTACCGTAACCGAAGTAGGCGTGTTTTCGCCGAAGATGCTTGCGACCGACAGTCTGTCCGCGGGGGAAGTCGGCTATATCGCGGCAAGCGTAAAGAGTATCGAAGATACTCAAGTCGGCGACACTATAACGACGGTGGAAAACCCCGCAGATAAGCCGCTTGCGGGCTATAAAAAGGCGCTCCCTATGGTCTTTTCGGGCGTGTTCCCCTTGGACGGCAGTAAATATAACGATCTTAAAGACGCGCTCCTTAAATTAAAGTTAAACGACGCGGCGTTGTCCATCGAGCCCGATAATTCCGTGGCTTTGGGTTTCGGATTCCGTTGCGGATTTTTGGGGCTACTGCATATGGACGTTATTCAGGAACGCATAGAGCGGGAATTCGACTTGGAGATAATCACCACCGCGCCGAGCGTTTCGTATAAAGTCTATAAGACCGACGGCACAATGTTAGTTGTAGAAAACCCGACGCATTTGCCGCCCACTACCGAAATTGCATATATGGAAGAACCCGTTATATCCGCGAGTATATTCACGCCGCCCGATTACGTGGGGCCTATTATGGAACTCTGCCAGCAAAAGCGCGGGGTGTACAAGGATATGACCTACCTTGACAAAACGCGTGTGGAAATGAAATACGTTCTTCCGCTTAACGAAATTATTTACGACTTTTTCGATAGCCTTAAATCCCGTACCAAAGGCTACGCGTCTTTCGATTACGAAATTTCGGGCTACCAAAAGAGCGACCTTGTAAAACTCGATATGCTCTTAAACGGCGAAGTGTGCGACGCGCTGTCTATTATAGTGCATAGGGATAAGGCTTACGAGCGGGGCAGACAAATCGCCGAAAAATTAAAGGATATAATCCCGCGGCAGATGTTTGAAATTCCGATACAGGCGGCAGTCGGCGGCAAGATTATCGCAAGAGAAACGGTTAAAGCGTATAGAAAAGACGTTCTCGCCAAGTGTTACGGCGGCGACGTAACGCGAAAGAAAAAACTTCTCGAAAAGCAGAAAGAAGGCAAGAAAAAAATGCGCTCTATCGGCACGGTAGAAATCCCGTCCGAAGCGTTTATTTCTATTCTTAAAACCGATAACGATAAATAAAACGGAGTTATTATGGCGGGGATTTACGTTCATATTCCTTTTTGTAAAAGTAAATGCACTTATTGCGACTTTGCCTCTTTCCCGAACGAAATAAATAAAACGGAAAGTTATTTTGCCTGTTTATACCGTGAAACCAAGGGCAGGGGCTTACAGCTTAAAGACAAAAAATTCGATACGGTGTATATCGGCGGCGGAACGCCGTCAATAGTTCCCGCTAAATTTATCGCGGGTGAAATAAAGCAGATACGGCAATATTTTGACCTTGCGGATAATACGGAAATCACGATAGAATTAAACCCCGGCACGGTGGATGCGGAAAAAATCGCGGAATACAAAAAGGCGGGGATAAACCGCTTTTCGATAGGACTTCAATCGGGCTTTGACGAAGAGTTAAAAAGACTTAACAGAATACATACCGCGAAAGACTTTTTGCTTACCTGTAACCTTTTAAAAGGAGAAAACGTAAGCGCGGATATTCTTATCGGGCTTTGGGAGCAAAAAGCGGACGACGTTAAAAAGACTGTTGACCTTGCGATTGCGGGCGGCGTAAAGCACATTTCTATGTACGCCTTAACGCCCGAAGTCGGAACGCCCATTTACACCGACTATCTTAACGGCGAACTACTCTCCGACGACGAAACGGCGGATATTTACGACGAGATACGGGCATATTTAAAAACGAAAAGGTTTTACCGTTACGAAGTTAGTAATTTCGCGCAAAAAGGTTTTGAAAGCCGCCACAACTTAAACTACTGGAAACGCGGCGAATACATAGGTTTGGGAGTTGCCGCGGCGAGTTTTATTGACGGCAGAAGATTTACAAACACTTATTCAATAGACGAATATTGTAACGATATAATTTTTAACCGCCCTGCGGAAGCGAACAGTACCGTTATAGAAGGCAAAGACAATAATTTCGAGTATATCATGCTTGCGCTTCGCACCGTGGACGGGATAGACGTTAAGGACTACGAAAAGACTTTCGGGACGAGTATATTTGAAGATTATAAAAAGGCGATAAAAAGGAACGAAAAATATCTCGACATAACCCCAAAGCGCATAGCGGTGAAAGACGAATACCTTTACGTGGAAAACGGAATACTCACCGATTTTATGGAATAATTTAATAAAGAAAATTACAAAGCGCCCCGCAGATAACGTCTGCGGGGCGCTTTTATGTGCGCGGAGCGTTTCGGCAAAATAAAGCATTATCGTGCAAAATCCTTTTTTAAACTTTTTTGCCGCCGTGATACTCTAATTAAGGGTGGCGGGTATGACGGTATATATCGAATACGTTTTTATCGATAATTTCGTTATAGACCTGTTGCTTTTTATGACCGCTTTTAAAATAACGGGCAAACCCGTATCGAAAGCGCGGATAGTTATTTGCTCCTTTTCAGGTGCAATTTTTGCACTTTTATATCCGCTTATTACCGAAAACGTTTATTTTATTACGGCGGCTAAAATTCTGTTCGGGTTGTTTCTCACATTTATCGCGGCAAAGTTTTCGTCAATTAAAGATTACGTTTCTTTTACCGCCGTGTTTTTGGGACTTACCTTTTTGACGGGCGGCACTGTTTTGGGCATGTTTTCGCTTTTAGGGCTTGATTATTCGTCCGAATATTCGATAGGACTTATGATTTTACCCGTTTTCATAGCGATACGGGCAATAAATAAACTTATTCGCTTTATTTATCGCAGAAGAGACGTCGCTTTTCTCACCGTAAACGCGGAAATCGTATGCGGGGATAAATCCGTGCAGATAAAGGGCTTTTTCGATACGGGCAACGCTCTTTACGACGGATTGTCGCCCGTAATCGTCGTAAGCAAAAATGCCGTTATGCCTATAATCGGCGTTGATTTACTTAAAAATGCGGGATACGTGTCTTTGTCGACCGCGGTCGGAAAAGATAAAAAAATTTCATTTAAACCGGACGCTCTCGTGATATATTCGGGCGGGAAAAAGAATATATTTAATAACGTACGGGTATGCGTTGTAAATAAAACATTTTCGGGCTACGACGCGATTTTGCACCCTGCGCTTATGGAGATGGAAAATGAAAGAAAAATTGCTATGTAAATTAAAAAAATTTCTCGATTTATTCACGCTTGACGAAAATCTTTTGCATTACATAAACGGCGGGGACGTGTTGCCTTCTCCGTATACCGCCGAAGAAGAAACCGAACTTGTAGACAGGCTCGAAAAAGGGGAAGACAGCGTTAAAGATATGCTCGTTGAGCATAATTTGCGGCTGGTCGTATATATTGCGCGCAGATTTCAGAATACGGGCGTGGATATGGACGACCTTATTTCTGTCGGAACTATCGGGCTTATCAAAGCGGTCGGGTCTTTTTCGTCGGACAAGAACGTCAAACTCGCGACTTTTGCGTCGCGTTGTATAGAAAACGAAATTTTAATGCATTTAAGGCGTACGGCGAAACTTAAAAACGAAGTCTCTTTCGACGAGCCGTTAAATACCGACTGGGAAGGCAACGAACTCGTTTTATCAGACGTTATGGGCACGGACGGCGACTGCGTTTATAAGACCATTGAAAACGGCGTGGAAAACGATATTTTACGCGAAGCGTTATCGCGCCTTAACAGTCGGGAAAAAGAGATTATGGAGCTGCGTTACGGTTTGAACGGCGCGGAAGAAAAAACGCAAAAAGAAGTGGCGGATATGCTCGGAATATCGCAAAGTTATATTTCTCGCTTGGAAAAAAAGATTATAGGGCGGCTTAAAAAAGAGTTCTCGAAAATGGTGTGAAAAGCAGATTTTTATAGCGGAAGAAAAAATTAAAATATCTGCTTTAAATTCTTGACAAAAGGACGGTAAATGTAATACAATCTTAATACGCAGTTTAAATAACCGCCACAGGGCAAAGGAAGGTGAATACAATGAGCATCGTCAGAGTAGGTGAAAACGAAAATCTCGATAGCGCTTTGAGACGTTTCAAAAGGAAATGTTCCAGAGACGGGATTATCGGCGATCTCCGTAAAAAAGAATTTTACGAGAGCCCTTCCGTCAAGAGAAAGAAAAAGTCCGAAGCGGCAAGAAAGAAAAGCATGAAAGGCTGACACAAAAGAAACCTATCGTTTTATCGCGATAGGTTTTATTTTATTCACGCGAAAAATGTCGAAAACAATAAACTTTATAAAAACGGAGCGGATTATGGAAGAACGCAAAACTTTAAAACAATACGCGAAAGAAGCGAAGTTAAGACTTAAAAACGGTTTCTGGCAGAATTATCGCAAAGATCTTGACGAAAAAATAGAAAAAGCGAGCGAAGCGGGCGTCGCCCCGTCGAAAGTTAAAGAATATTATACTTTCGTCGTTTCGGAAAACATAAAGAGCCGTAAAGACGACGAAGAAGAGTTTTACGGCAAAGTAAAAAAGATTTTGGACGAAGAAGGTGAGATTTCGGACGCTATCGGCAGGCTTACCGACAAAGCGGTATTCGATAATCTTTCTTACAGCGAAAAACAGAAATATACGCTTACTCTTTCGGAACGTTATCTTAAAGCAGTCGAGCGTTATAATCGAGAAAAAAGCCTTTCGTTCGCAAATTAGATATTAGTATAACGCATAGTATAAAATTTTTTATCAATAAAAACTCCCCCGTCAGACGAATAATCGTCTGACGGGGGAGTTTGAATTTTCGTTAGATTAGTAATTATTTATTAGCATTACGAACTTTAATGTAAAGTTCTTTCGCTAATCCGTTTTCAACAAGTTTGATGTCGGACATATACGGGAACTTATACGTTTCCGGAACGAAATTCTTTTTCTGACCGAGTTCCGCGCATACGACGTCAACTAACTCTTTCGCAAATTTAACGCCCCTTGCGGATTTTATCTTTATCATCGCAGGCGTGTCGGCAAACCTACGTTTTTCACCCATATCGTGAGCGTGATATTTGGTTTTTTCGTAATCTTTGGGGTTAAGAGCAAAGTAGGCGACCATTGTTTGACCCCTGAAAGATATTTTTACTATTTTGTCTCTGCCGACGTTAAAACCGTCGTAATGCCAACTTACTCTTGAATTTACGCGTTTAAATGAAAGCAGATAGTTTTTGATTTCACCGTAAAATTCTTTCTGTTCCTTTGTCGCTTGCGCGAGTTTGCCCGCAAAACTCTTTTGGTAAACTTTACGCATCTTGATATCGTTAATTACGGGTTCGGCATCGACTACCGCCGCCACAGTCTCCGGCGCAGGTTCGACAACAGGCGCAGGCGCGGAAACGGGTTCAACAACCGCGGTTTTTTTCGGCGCTTCCGCTTGCTGCGGCTTTGCGATTTCTTTTTTATGTCTGAATTGACCGGTTACAGCCATAACGATTACTTTAATAATGAAGTAAACTATAATAAACGCTATAAATAACGCGGCCAAAATGCCGATAAAAATCGCAAGCATCGTTAAAAGACTGATAAACGGTGAAGTTTCAACCGTGTTGCCGTTATACAAATAGAAAGCACCCGCAAAGTAAGCGATAGCCACTATAATTGCCGCTATTAAAACCAGAACACCATAAAACAGAATAAAATAAAATGCGCGCGTTCTCTTTTCGGTTGAAAACAAATCGGGATTTTCTTTCACCTTTTTTGCGACGAATTTAGGAGCGATGATGTTTCCGAGAACAATCATTAACGCTATGGTCATTATAATAATAAACCATACCCACGCTCTTGAAGTTACGTTGTATCTTTCAATACCGAAGAACGTCATAAAGTCAGAGATGAAATTGTTATCAAGAAATGACAAATACTCTTTTCTTATCGTGTTGTCTTTATCTATGCAGAACATAGAAAATGTCGCAAGTGCGATAAGCAAGAGATACAAAATGTTTCTTACGCGCTTATGCGTAAATACGGAGAATATGCGCGCAAAAATGTTTTTACGTTTTTTTGCAGTTTCCATTTTACTACTCCCTTTTCAAGTATTATATATATAATATATACCGTAACAACCCCATTTTATCAAACTAAATATATTATGTCAATTAAAAAATAAAATTTTCGGCAAAAATGCCTTAAAAATTGCGAACGTTATATAAAATTTGTTCACAGACCGTCGCGTTATCAAAGGAATTCCGCGCGTTTCGATACGTAAAAAAGTCCGAACCGAAAAGTTCGTAGGTTCTATGTATTTTTAACTTTTTTATATCTATAAGTTGCAGTTGAGTTGACAATATTTGATATGTGAAATAAAAAAATTTCCGAAAAAAAAGGGTTTTCGGAAATTTTTTCGTATTTATTATATGATAAGTGTTTATAGTGTAATAAAATTTTAAGGGGGAAAGGACGTGAAAGACAAAACTATTAAGATGGAAGAAATGTTTTTGTCGCCCTTTGCCTGTAAGTCGGTCGATACCGTCGGCAGACTTAAAGAAGAGCCGCCGTGCCCTATGCGCACCCCTTTTCAGCGCGACAGAGACAGGATTATTCATTGTAAAGCCTTCCGCAGATTGAAGAATAAGACGCAGGTATTTTTTTCGCCCGAAGGCGACCATTACCGCACAAGGCTCACGCACACGCTTGCGGTCGTGCAGATAGCGCGTTCTATATCCCGCGCGCTCTCTTTAAACGAAGACTTAACCGAAGCCATCGCTTTGGGACACGACCTTGGGCACACGCCGTTCGGACATTCGGGGGAACGGATACTCAATAAACTCAATCCGAACGGATTTTTACATAATAAACAGTCGGTGCGAGTGGTCGATTTTCTCGAAGAAGACGGTAAAGGGCTAAATTTAACGCGAGAAGTCGTTGACGGGATATTAAACCATAAAAAAGGTTGGAAACCCAAAACGCTCGAAGGTATGGCGGTAAATTACGCCGACAGGATAGCGTATATAAACCACGATATTGACGACGCTATAAAGGGCGGGTTTATAACGGAAAAGGATTTGCCGAAAGCGGCCACCGAACTTTTAGGCGATACTTCGAGCAAGCGCATAAACTCTATGATACTCGCGATATTTCGCGAAAGCGAAGGCAAAAATTTCGTTAAAATGGCGGAAGAAGAAGAGATTGCGACCGATAATCTGCGTTCTTTTTTATTTGAAAGAGTGTATAACGACAGGACGTTTAAAGAGCAGGAGAATAAGGCGGAACGTATGCTCGGCGCGCTTTACGATTACTTTTATAAAAACACGGATAAACTTCCGGAGTTTTACATAAAAGAGTTGGTGAATACCGATACAGACACGGTTATATGCGACTATCTTTCGGGTATGTCCGACGGGTACGCCGTAAAAACGTTCACCGAACTGTTTATTCCCGACAAGTGGGAAATTACTTAAAAAAATGAAAGGTTTTAATTTAAAATTCCTTGAAGAATTAAAATCCAAAAACGATATAGTGGAAGTTATCGGCGCATACGTGCCGCTTACCCGCAGAGGCAGCAGTTTCTGGGGGAAATGCCCCTTTCATCACGAAAAAACCGCGTCTTTCTGCGTAAACGGCGCGGATCAGTTTTATTACTGTTTCGGCTGCCATAAGTCGGGGGACGTCATCAGTTTTATCCGCGAAATGGAATCTCTGGATTTTGCCGACGCGGTAAGGTATCTTGCCGAACGCGCAAAAATGCCTATGCCCGAATTCGACGCGAGCGACGCGGAGATAAAACAGCAAAAACAAAAGCGCGAAACGCTTTACGCCATATTAAAAGACTCGGCGCGGTTTTACGCGGCTAATCTACGTTCGGGCAGATGCCCCGCGCACGAAGACTATATTATTAAACGCAAACTTTCCGCCGACACGGTAAATAAATTCGGTATAGGCGCGTCGGAAGATTACGACGGACTTGTAAAACACCTTGCCGATAAAGGTTATTCTTACGAAAATATGGTGGATAGCGGCGTCGTAGGTAAAAGCGAACGTAACGGCAGGGTGTCGTACTATGACGCTTTGGCGGGCAGACTTATTATTCCCGTTATCGACGGGTTTAACAACGTCGTGGCGTTTTGCGGCAGGATAATCACCGACAGAAAAGACGTCGGCAAATACGTGAATACCAAAGAAACGCCCGTCTTTACCAAGGGTAAAACGCTGTTTAATCTCAATAACCTTAAAAAATACAAAAACGAACACGGACTATCGGAAGTCATAATCGTTGAAGGGCATATGGACGTAATATCGCTCGTGCAAAGCGGGTTTAACAACGTCGTGGCGAGTATGGGCACGGCGCTTACCAAAGATCAGGCGCGCATTATAAAGCGTTACGCGGACAAGGTCTTAATAAGTTACGACGGCGATTTCGCAGGGCAGAAAGCGGCGGTCAGGGGCTTGGAAATCTTCCGCGACGAAGGTTTAGACGTAAAAGTCGTCGCCCTTCCCGACGGTATGGACCCCGACGACGTGGTTAAAAACTACGGCAAAGAAGGGTATGAAAAACTGCTTAAAGAAGCGATGCCCTTGCCCGACTTTAAACTCGATATTTTAAAACGCACTTTCGACGTTTCTACGTCGGACGGCAAGCGTAAATTCGTCGCTAACGCGATAAAGGTAATAAAAGAAAGCGATTCGGCGGCGGAACAGGAAGACCTTCTTAAAGCCGTGCGCGATTATTCCGGCATAACTTTGGAAGCCTTAAAGCGCGACCTTGAAAATACCGAAGTAGTTTCGCGCGAAACGGAGCCGCCCGTAAAATCAGAGCCTTCCGGCGGCGGCGACAAAACGGCGACAGCCGCGCGGTACGTTTTGTATTCCGCGCTGTTTAATAAGCCTTACGCGGAAGACGAAAATCTGTCGGAGATTGAATTTTTACTTCCCGAACACAAAAGAATTGCGGATTATGTCGAAGAGTGCAAAAAAGACGGCACGCCCGTCAGGTTTAACGACCTTTACACGGTGATGGACGAAGAGTTGCACCCCGAACTCGACCTGATAGCGGGGATTTCCGCCGAAGAAAGCACGAGATTCGATAAGGAAACTTATTTTTTCGATTGTCTTAAAACACTTAAAATTTATTCGCTCGATAAAAAACTCGAAATGCTCAATTCGCGGTTTAAAACCGAAACGGAAACCGACGTAAGACGTGGGCTTATAGAAGAAATAAATCGCGTTATTTTAGAACGCAAAGAATTAAACTGACGTAAAATTTTCAAACTAATTAGGAAACGGCGGCTATCGCCGCAGGAGGAACTGAAATGGAAGAAAGCGATATCAACCTTACCAAACTCGAAGAACTCGAAAAAGCGATTTTAGAAGAAGAGAAAGCGCCGCTTTCCGAAACGCTTATCGCGCTTGTTTCGGATATAATTTTGGAATACAAAACGAGCGGCTCGATAACTACGGCGCAACTTTTCGATAAACTCGACAAGCAACAGGCGACCCCGTATCAACTCGAAGAAATATATTCAATGATCGAAAAAGCGGGCATCAGGATAATCAACGAGTACGAAAAGGACAGGGAACTGTACGACGAACTTATTCAGGAAGTCAGTATGGACGACCCTGTCAAGATGTATCTTAAAGATATCGGAAAAGTTCCGCTTTTGCAGCCAGAAGAAGAAACCGAACTCGCAAAAAGGATGATGGACGGCGACGAAGAAGCAAAGCGCCTTTTGTCCGAAGCGAATTTAAGGCTCGTCGTTTCTATCGCCAAACGCTATATGGGCAGAGGTATGCAGTTTTTGGATCTTATTCAGGAAGGCAACCTGGGGCTTATGAAAGCGGTGGAAAAATTCGACTATCAGAAAGGTTTTAAATTTTCTACTTATGCTACCTGGTGGATACGTCAGGCTATAACCCGCGCGATAGCAGATCAGGCGAGAACGATACGTATTCCCGTTCATATGGTCGAAACGATAAACAAACTCGTGAGAGTGTCGAGAAGACTTTTGCAGGAACTCGGGCGCGAACCCACTCCCGAAGAGATTGCTCTCGAAATGGGCGTGAGCGAAGAGCGCGTGCGCGAGATTCAGAAAATAGCGCAAGACCCCGTTTCGCTTGAAACGCCTATCGGCGAAGAAGACGACAGCCATCTTTCCGATTTTATCGAAGACGAAGGCAGCGCAGCGCCGACCGACGCGGTATCTTTTACAATGCTCAAAGAACAACTTTTGGGCGTTTTGGATACTCTCACCCCGCGCGAAGAAAAGGTTTTGCGTTTAAGGTACGGTTTAGACGACGGCAGACCCCGTACTCTCGAAGAAGTCGGCAAAGAATTCAACGTTACCCGCGAAAGAATAAGACAGATTGAAGCGAAAGCGCTCCGTAAACTCCGCCATCCCAGCAGGTCGAAACGCCTTCGCGATTTTCTCGAATAATGACCGAACGGCTTTTCTGTATTTTCGCGGAAATCCCTTCGTGCGAAGTATTCGCGGATATCGCTTGCGACCACGGTTATATCGCGCGCGCTATGCTTGACGAACGTATGTGCAATCGCGCATACGTTGCGGATATCAGCGAAAAAAGCCTGTTAAAAGCCGAAACATTGCTTTCGGAATATATTAAAAACGGCAGAGCGCAAAGTTTCGTGTCCGACGGTTTCGATAACGTGCCGAAAGCGGATTGCGCTCTTGTCGCGGGCATAGGCGGCGCGCTTATTACAGATATTTTAAACAGGGCGAAAACAGCCGATAAACTTCCGGAAACGCTCGTTCTTCAACCTATGAAACATTGCGACAGGGTAAGGCGCGCGGTCGTTCGGCTCGGCTATTACATAAAAAAAGACTTTACGGTCAAAGCCGACGGACAGTTTTACGATATTATCGTTCTCGTGAAAGGTCAAGACAAAATTTCGGACGAAGAAATTGAATTCGGCAGGACGAATTTATCGGAAAGACCGCTCGCGTTTAAGGAAAAAATAAGCGAAAAAATCGGCAAACTTGTTTCTTACACCGAAAGTAAGACCATGAACCGACAAACGCGCGAAAAAATGCTCCGAAAAATTAAGGAGTTAGAAAAATATGTATAGTTTAAATGAGTTTTTCGCTATTCTCGATAAAATCGCGCCTATAAAATACAGCCTGATGCAGATAGAAAGGGGCGACTACGACAATAGCGGCATAATCGTCAATTTGCACGACGAAGTGAAAAAAGTTCTGTTTTCTCTCGATTTGTCGGTCGAAGCGGTGAAAAAGGCTAAAAGGCTTAAATGCGACACGGTGGTAACTCATCATCCCGCTATTTATCATCCGATTAAAGCGCTGGACGTCGGCGGCGACACCGCCGCGGCGGCGCTCGCCGTGAGATACGGTCAGAACGTTATATCTATGCATCTTAATTTAGACGTCGTTTCGGGCGGAATCGACGACTGCCTTTGCGCGGGGCTCGGCGGCGCAGAGTATAAATTTATTAACGGGTTAGACGATAACGCGCATTACGGCAGAGAATTTCGGGTAGAAGGCACGCTTGCGGAATTTAAAAAACGCATAAGTAAGACTTTTGCAACGCAAAAAGTTTTAGTTTACGGAAACTTAAAGAATAAAGCGGGTATATGCGCGTCGTTTTGCGGCGGCGGTTCGGAATACGCATTGTCTTACGCGCGTGGCGGCGGAATAGCAGATACGGTTATAACTTCGGATATGCCGCACCACGTATTAAAAGAGTTGACAGAGCGCGGCAAACAGGTTATAATTTTAACTCATTACTCTTCGGAAAATTACGGGTTTAAACGGTTTTACGAAACCGTAAAAGATAAAACTTTCGGCAAAGCGGATTGCTTTTATTTCGAAGATAAGAGATTTTTATAAACACTTTAAGGAGAATTGCTATGATTGAACAATTGTTGAAATATCAGGACGTTGATGCGGGACTTCGCAAAATCGAAACCGAACTTGCGGGGAGCGAAGCGCGTAAAAAAGCCGTTTCTGCAAAAAAGTATCTCGAAAGCGTGGACGAAATGGTGAATAAGTTGGACGTTAAAGCGGCGGAACTTGCGCATATTTACGAAAACATGCAGGAAGAGAGTAAAGTTCTTTCCGAACAGCGCGAAGAATTTATCGGCGCTTTGGAAAATGCCGAAGACGAAAACGCGCTCAACTATTTAGCGAAAAAGGCGGACGAACTGTACGCGAAAGTCAAAAATCTTTCGCAGGAAGCGGGCAGAGTTGCCGACGCTATGCAGGCGGTTTATAAGGAATACGCGGGGATTCGCGGCAACATAAAGGCGGCGCAGGCGCAGTATACGGAAAACGGCAAAATTTACAACGAATTAAAAGCGTCAAAGCAAGACGAGCGCAATAGGATAGAAGGGGAACTCAAAGAACTCGAAAAGGATGTAGACCCGCAACTTATGGAAAGGTATAAAGTAAAGCGCGCGGGCAAAATTTTTCCGATAATTTACGAAGTAAACGGCAACGTGTGCGGAGCGTGTAATATGGAGTTGCCGACGTCTGTTCTCGCGGGGCTTAAAAACGGCGACGTAATAGAATGCGACCAGTGCGGCAGATTATTGTATCTTAAAAAATAGTGTTATGTTACCGTGCGTAAGGGTAATTACGCGAGTGAAAATAAAAAAATAATTAAAATTTTTAAAAACACAAAAAACGCTTTGACAAAAAGCGTTTTTTGTGTTACGATATCGTAGACGCTAATAAAAAGCGAAAATAATTTGAGCCGAAAGACGGAGAAATACCCAAGTGGCTCAAGGGGCTCCCCTGCTAAGGGAGTAGTATGTGAATAACGTAGCGAGGGTTCGAATCCCTCTTTCTCCGCCACAAACACAATATATTGTAGATTGTTTTAATTTAACACCACACTATATTGTGTTTTGTTTTGGTCGAAAACCGACTTTTTGGGGAAAATTCGGGGAAAAACTTACTTTGTTATTGTCAGTCAATATATAAGTTTTTTCGCCTGTTCCTGTTGAAAATCCATTGAAAAATGTGTGTAAACGCTGCTCGTTATGTTTCCAAGACTATGACCTGTCCAGATTGCCACTAATTCGTTATCTATGCCGCACTCTCTTGCACGCGTCGTAAAAGTGTGTCGTAAATCTTTTAATTGATGATTAGGGCATAATTTGCTGAATTCCGCGCTTAAACTCGTTGTGTTGACTTTTCTGAAACTTAATCCCGCATACGGCTTGTATTTCGGGAATATGGGTATAGTCCTTGTTAAATTTTTTTGATAAGATTTAAGTTTTCCGTTTTTAATCGTAAGCGTGTTTTCTTTTACGTTTTCGGTTATGTAATTTATTTCGCAAGGTCGAACGCCCGAATAAAGCATTTTAAGGAACAGCGTTTTGTACTTACTGTTTTCTATCGCTTGCAAAAAGTACTTTTCTTCTTTAGCGGTCAACGCTTGTCCCTTCGTTCTTTCGTGCTTTGCGATAAATACGGCTTTTATCGGATTGCGCTCGATTATACCATTGTTTACAGCATACTCGAATATGTTAGATAAAAGTCCTTTTACCGTTTCGCAAAGTCTTGGCGTTTTGTCGTGCAACTTGCTTAAATATTCCTGAATAAACATCGGCTTAATTTGACTTATCGGCATTTTACCGAATTTTAAGGCGATATGGTTTTCATAAGTTCCGAACAGTTTTTGAAAGGTAATTGCTTTTACCGTTCTTTTTTTACCTTATTCATATAATCGTCGGCGAATTGCTTGAAAATAATATTTTTGCTTATATTAAAATGCTCGCTGTCCATTTTGATATAACGGTAAAATGTACTTGCGGCTTAATCTGTTCTTCAAACGTTGATAGCCACTCGAACGCTTTTCTCTTTGCCACTTCAAAGTTGGTGCTTGAAAAACTTACGTTGTATCCGTATCTTCGAAATCTTATCTCGTAATATCTGTTATTTTTTATTCTTATTTTGAAATCTTTTAATCTCGGCATCTCTTTTATCTCCTTTTTTGAAAATTTTGGATTACCTTCGATTTCGGATTTCTTTTACCTGTTTCCGCTATTTTTTAGCGGCGTTGACTTTAACTCTTTTATTAGCGTCGTTAAATTTTTAATCTGTTCTAACAAAAGCGTTTCATTGTCTGCCTTGGTAGTTCTTTGTTTTCTCTTATAATTTTTCACCTCTCAAAATTTTTTTGTTCTGCAAAGCGGATAAAATAAATCTATCTGCATGGCTACGATGTTCTCTTACCATAAACAATTTCTCTCCTTACCTTATTTCCGACAGGTTCAGGAAAGTGCGAGTTTTGTTTTTGTCTCTTTTATTCTGCCCGTAATGTCCCATCAGTCGGATTACTATTCAGTTGTCTTATCTTGCAAGCAAACGGTAACTTTTCGTTACTACGATTATATGTACTTAACGCTTGCTTGTCAATTCTTTTTCTACGTCAAAGTCATATTTTTTTCTCCTTTCATTTATAAGACACGGGGACACCCGAAATATTATTAAATTTAAAAAATTTCTCATTTTTTTCTTCCACTTATCAAGCGGTTATAACACCGATATTATTCCGTATTTCTAAAATTATATAAAATATTTTGGTGTTTTCCGTTTGTTTTTTCCAGCAGCAGGATAAAGAAAAAGCACCAAAGTGTTTTTCCGCTCTTTCGGCAATCGTGAAACCCTATTCCGTTGTTTAGTACTTAAAGCAAGTTGTCTGTTTTTAATGATTATGAAAAATTATTAAAGCCTCTCAATAGGTAGCCGACGAAAACAACTAATTGTCCACTCGTTTTATATGGTTTCTTAAATAAAATTTTAATCTCTTCACTTAAAAGGGCGATTTTTAAGTAAAAGTCAAGGTTGAAACCTTAAATTTTATTTCTTTTGCGTTGAAAATTTTACAACATTTTGACAAAAGCCTATAGGTGTGTTTAGAGCAAATTAAACCATTGTCTTGACACATAAAATAATTAGTGATATAATGATTTGGCGATAATATATTTAAATAATATTGCAAAATTTGGAGGCAAAATGTATAAGCATTTTTTTAAAAAACTGATTGATATTTTGCTTTCAGGTATAGGAATAATTGTTTTAGTGCCTTTTTGGTTGGTGTTGTTTCTTGCAATAAAAATTGACTCGAAAGGTCCTATATTTTTTAAACAGAAAAGGGTTGGTATTCATAAAAAGACTTTTAATATTTTGAAGTTCAGAACTATGCGTGTTGATACGCCGCATGATGTGCCTACACATATGCTTGAAAATCCCGAACAATGGATTACGAGAGTCGGAAAATTTTTACGCAAAACTTCTCTTGACGAACTTCCGCAGATATTTAATATATTTGCGGGACAAATGAGTATAATCGGTCCACGCCCCGCGCTATGGAATCAGGATGATTTAGTAGCGGAGCGGGACAAGTATGGTGCAAACGACGTAAAGCCCGGACTTACAGGCTGGGCGCAGATTAACGGACGCGACGAACTTGAAATACCCCTAAAAGCAAAACTTGACGGAGAATATGTTCAAAGGCAAAGTTTTTGGTTTGACGTTAAATGCTTTTTCGGAACGATTAAAAGCGTCCTTCATCACGACGGCGTCGTCGAAGGCGGTACGGGCGAATTGCATAAGGAAGAGCGAGCAGGACAGGTAAAAGATTAAATGAAAATTCTTGTTGTTTGTCAGAATTATTATCCGGAACAATTTAGAATAACAGATATTTGTGAAGAGTTGGTAAAACGTGGTAATGAAGTGTCTGTTTTAACAGGATTTCCTAATTATCCGAAAGGAAAGATCTATGACGGATATCGACACGGAAAGAATCGCGACCAAGTGATAAACGGTGTAAAAATTCATAGGTGCTTTACGATTGCTAGGCGTAGCGGAGCTTTGTTTCGTTTTTTGAATTATTATAGTTTTGCAATTTCATCAAAGCGATACGCAAAACAAATTAAAGAGAAATACGATGTTGTATTTGTAAATCAACTTTCTCCCGTGATGATGGCTAATGCGGGAATTGCGTATAAAAACAAGCACAATACTAAACTTGTGTTGTATTGCCTTGATTTATGGCCTGAAAGTTTGATTGCGGGCGGAATAAAACGCGGTTCTTTCATATACAGGCATTATCATAAAGTTTCGGAAAGAATATATAAGCAATGTGATAAAATTCTCATTACTTCCAAATCTTTTTTTGATTATTTCAGAGATGAATTTGGAATAGTTGATACTTTATATTTGTCTCAATATGCAGAAGATATTTTTACTCCCGAGCAGTGTAAAAAAGAGTCGAATGAGTTTATTGATATAATGTTTGCCGGAAATATCGGGGTTATTCAAAATGTTGAAACCGTGATAGAAGCAGCGAAAATTATGCGTGATATGTCTAACTTACGTTTACATATTGTCGGTGACGGTTCGGAACTTGAAAACGTAAAGAAATCAGCGGAATATCTGAGTAATGTTTTTTTCTACGGCAAGCAACCTCTTGAAGCAATGCCAAAATTTTATGCTATGGCAGACGCAATGATTGTATCGATGAAAAAAGATTCGGTGATTTCTTATACATTACCGGGAAAAGTGCAGACATATATGGCGGCGGGTAAGCCGATTATAGGCGCAATTGACGGAGAAACGCAAAAAATTATAAGCGAAGCGGAATGTGGGGTGTGCGGACCAAGTGAAGATGCTGAGCAATTAGCGGAAAATATACGAAAATTTATTGATTGCAGAAACAAAGAATCAATGTCTGAAAATTCATATAGATATTATTTAGAGCATTTTTCAAAGCAAAATTTCTTTGAAAAATTAAATAATGTCTTAGAAAGGAATGTGTGTTGAAAATTTTGCACGAGATAAATTTTTTGACGAATTAGAAATGCTTTATTATGATTACAAATAGAAAGGGGAATTCATGAAAGTATCGATTTGTATTTCAACATGGAATAGGGCGACTAAATTGTGTAAAATTATAAATTTATTAGAAAATCAAAATTTCCCCCAAGAAGAGTTTGAAATTATTGTATCCGATAGTCATAGTACTGATAATACTGAAAATATTATGACGGATTTAATGCGCAAATATAATAATATTAAACATATCCATATTAATAATATAATTTCAGAAAAAAGAAATAATGCAATGAAACAAGCGCAAGGGGATGTTATTGTTTTGCTTGATGACGATGTATATCCTATGCCTAATTTTATACAGTCTCATTATGATGCCAATTTAAATAATAATAAGTATGTTTTTTGTGGTAAAATTGAATTTCCTGAAGAAAAAATAACGTCTAGCAATTATTATAATTTTAGGAATCAACAACATAAAATTTCTGAACAAGAAAAAAACAACCTTAATTTCTCAAAGATTGTTACAATGAATATGTCTTTTCCCAAATCATTTTTAGAATATTTCGGGTTAATGAATGAAAACTATATTTGTTATGGTTGTGAAGATGTTGACTATGGATATAAGATTACACAAAAAGGATTTATATTGAAATATTTGCCAAGTGCTTATGGTATTCATGATGAAGATAGTTCTGATATAATAAAATATGGAGAGAAATTATATAAAACCGGTCTTTATGGATCTAGGATTTTTAAGCAAGAATGTTATGAAGGATGGAGAAAGATATATAGTAAAAAAGTAAAGTTTGGCAAGATTTTATCTCTTAATATCATAAAGAAAAAAATTGAAAGAGATTTAATAAGAAATGATAAAAATTTAAAAAAATATAATTATTTCAAGTATAAATTATATATTTATTGCTGTTTTTTAAGTGGAGTAAGGGATCAAAAACGATATCGAAAACTTTCTATAGAAGATAGTAAAAAAGGTTTATAGTATGGATATAACTATTTTTTCGGATAATGTTGCCCCATATCGCATGGATTGGGCTAGCGAGTTGGCAAGAAACCATAATGTGACATTTGTATATTTTAAAGATAAAGACAATGAACGCAATGATTCATGGTTAGTTAAATCGAGTAATACAGTAAAAATGATAAAATTAAAATCAGTTATTATTCATAATCGACCAATTTCTTTTGCTGTTATTAAAATGTTAAAAAAAAATAAAGACGGAATAGTTATTTTTGATGGCTATGGTCTTATACCGAACATGTTGGGTATTTGGTATATGAAACGTCAGAAAAAACCATATTTTATTAATATAGATGGCATTCATATAGGTAAAGAAAACAGGCTTAATTTGTTGAAAAAAAGTTTTTTTAGCCAATATTGTTATGTTTTATGTGGTTCAGAGTTTTCTATGCAATGGCTTTGCAAATTAGGGGTTGCAGAAGAAAAAATTGTTGTTCATAATTTTTCTTCTATAAAATCGAAAGACATATTGGATCAACAAATAAGTAATTATGATAGAGAGAATAATAGACGGAAATTGCATCTTGGGAAGTTGCCTTTGATTTTGGGCGTCGGTAGGTTTTTGGATTGGAAACAATTTGATTTATTAATCAAAGCGTTTAAACCGTTTGACACGCAAGCGCAACTTGTAATTGTTGGGGAAGGAAAAGAAAAAGAAAAATACTATGGTATTATAGAAAAAGAAAAAGTGCAAAATGTAAGGATTCTTGATTTTATGCCATATAATCAACTTGTAAATTACTATAAGGCAGCAAATTTATTTGTGTTGCCATCCAATGGAGAAGTCTGGGGTTTAGTGGTTAATGAAGCGATCAGTTTTGGACTTCCTGTTATTACGTCTGATACTTGTGTTTCAGGGAAAGCGTTAATAAAAGAAGGTTTTAATGGTTATACATTTCATTATAACGATATAAACGATTTATCCCGAAAGATAAGCTTGGTATTGTCGCAAACAGAACAAATGGGTTCTAATGGTTTAACTATAATTAAGAATTTTACAATAGAAAATATGGCTAAGGTGCATGAAAAGTTGTTCGCTAAACTCACATTAGAAGGAATTATTGGACAATGATAGAAAAAGTATTATCCATATCTGTTTTAATCCCTACTATGAACAGACCGAAAGCTTTAAAACGGACGATAGACTCCTATCTAAAAGGTAGCCTTATACCCAACGAGATTATAATAATTGACCAAAGTAATCAAAATGAATTTATTGAAAAAATTAAAAATTTCTTGAGAACAATTAGGCAAACTGAAATAGTATATTATCATCAGGACCTTGCTTCTTTAACGATTGCCAGGAATAAAGGGCTTTCATTAGCGAAAAACGAAGTGATTGTCTGGTCTGATGACGATGTAGATGTGTATGAAGATACATTGAAAAATGTTGCTAACATAATGTGTGATAAATCTGTTTCGATGATAGGTGGTTTAGATGATAATATGGGGGTATCCAAGTCAAAACTGGGATATTTAATCGGCACAAAGTCTTTTATAAAAAGGGAAATAGGTCACGTAACGCTTTCTATGTTAGGCAGATATCCGGATAGAGTTAACGGCGAAGTTAAAACTGAATGGGCAATGGGATATTTTTTTGTTATAAGAAAGTCTTTGACTATGAAGTGGCATTTGGCTTGGGATGAAAAATTAAATAGTTATGCATATCCAGAGGATTTGGACTTTAGTTATAATTATTATAAAAGGTCTAAAAAAGAGCAATTAAGGTGTATTTTAAGCGATAAAGTGCATGTGAAACATTTGGGTAGTTTAGAGTATCGTGTTCCGTCCCGTACAAGCACTTTTATGTATGTACTACACCGCTACTATTTAAGCGTAAAACATGATATGGGATTAAAATCAAAGATTGCCATGGGGTGGAGTAATTTTTGGTTCAAATTATGGAAAAAAATAAAAAAAGAAAACTATAAAGATTTTAAAGATGCAGTTAAGTATTTAAAAACCCATAAAAAAGAAATAGCTTCCGGACAGTTCTTTTATGGTTAAAGTATCTTTTGTGGTTTTTTATAATTATTTGAAAAATTGTCAGTATTTATGGTAGTAAATTATTCTATTAACAAAACGTCATCATTTGCATTTAAAAAGAGGGTAAGCAGATATCTTCTGTTTTTTGCGTGTATTTTTAGTAATTTTTCACAATTGCCGACGTTAATGGATAATAGGATAATAAGCCTTGTTTATACCGCGTTATGGTTGATTGCTGCGGTAAGTTTGTTTTATTTTAATCCGAAGATACCTGTCGGATATTTTATTTTACCGGCTATGTTTGACTTACTATGTGTATTTTTTGATGTTTTTCTAAAAACTTCGTATTTAAGTTCAAATCTGTTCAGACCGATTAATCTTTGTGTCTTTATAATGATAGTAGGAGTTTTAGCCAGTAAATATTTTGATTATGAAGATTTAAAATTTATTTCATTAGCATATATTATCAGTTCTCTTGTATTGGCTTTATATATATATTTTAATATTTTTGCCGGAATAGATTGGGCGGGAACTGACCGTTATTTATACAGTTCGAAAAATTCTGCCGGTCAGATATTTTTAATAGCAATTTTTTTAGTTGTTTTTTTGTTTTTGAAAAAGCATAAGTTTATTTCGATATTGTTAATTGTGTTTTTTGCAATGCTTATATTTATGATGAAAAGCAGGAGCACAATTGTATCTCTGTTTATTGCGATTGTTTTTTTCGTAATCCTTGTGCCTAAAAAAACATGGCAAAAACTATTTGGAATTTTTGTAATTGCATTTGCTGTTTTTTTAGTCTTTAAGCAAGAAGATTTATATAATTTGTTCATTAAAGAGATTATGTTGAACAATAAAGATATAAGCGATATAACGGCAATTAGCTCTGAAAGGGATTTGCATTTAGAGTATTTTAGGGAAAACTTTTCAGATTATTGGTTGATGGGCACGGGGGGAACGTATTTAGAATCGTTCCCGCTTGCAGTACTCATGAGTTATGGCGTTTTTTTAGGCATACCTGTTCTCTTATTTTCAATATTGCCTTTATTGGTAGGTATAAATTATGTCAATAAAAAACAAGTTCGTTTTTTATGTTTAATAGTTATAATATTGTCTTTAATAATGTTAACGAACGGAATATTTGAGGAACAATCTCCTTTCGGACCGGGTGTAAAATGTTATTTTCTTTGGTTAGTTGCCGGTCTGCTGATAGGTACCAGAAAGAGTCAAAGGAATAACGTGGGCAAAGAATGATAAACGATATCAAAATTTCATTTATTATTACTGTATATAACATTGAAACGTATGTGAAAAGATGTTTAGACAGCGTATTGATGCAAAATATAAACGAAAAAGAAATTATTATTGTTGATGATGGGTCTATTGACTCTTGTCCCGATATATGCGATCAATACGCGCACAAGTATTCTAATGTCAAGGTCATACATAAATCCAACGGCGGAATCTCTTCTGCGAGGAACTTAGGGATTTATGAGGCTCATGGCGATTATATTTGTTTTGTTGACGGAGATGACTTTTATCGTAATGATTTTGCAGAAAATATGTTAAATTTGTGTTATGAAAACGATTTGGATATAATAAGAGGATGGTATTCTGTTTATGAAGACAAATCAAATACTTTTTCCGAACACAAATTTCCTAAAATATCTTTTGAAGGGCAAACGTTAAGCGGACATGCTTTTCTTGTTAAGTCAATAAAAGAACATGCAAATGAGGTTGTGCCTTGGTTAGGGTTTTTCAAGAGAAAGTTTCTGTTGGATAACAATATTTTGTTTCCTGAAGGAATTGCTTATGAAGAGGATCAATTGTTTTTTTTGGATGCTTTATTACGTGATCCGAATTGCCGAGTTTTGCAAGTCAATAACGAATTTTATGCATATAGGAAACATGTTGGAAGCGCTACGAAAACTCCTACAATAAAACAAATAGAAGATGTTTTATGCATAGTGGATGAAGAGTTTAAAATTCTTAATAAATACGATTTTATTTCTAAAAAAACTAAAAAATCCGCTAAACGCTATATCAGTTCGTCATTTTATCAATTAACTTCAATATATGGAAGATTAACAAAAGAAAACAGAAAAAAAATAAATCATTTAATCTCATTTTGTACCGCAAATAAATGTATTAAAAATTCATATGATTTACATCAGAAAATAAAAATTTTTTTATTCACTTATTGCAGATGGTTTGTTGGATTAATTTATGATTTAAGGGGAAAGAAATGAAGATAGTCATTGTTTTATTAACACATATAGACAATTTGCCGCCAGCAAGAAATTTATTATTGAGTCTTTCACGACAGAAAATAGGGTTTGACTTGGTTACTATGTTTAGTGAAGCATTACCTAAAGAAATCAAAGACGATCCATCTATTAATGTTTATGATGTACAGAATTTTTTCCCTAAAAGCAAATTTGCCTCGCTTATTTGTAGATTTAAAAGGCGTAAAAAAGTTCGTAAAATATTGCGTTCCATTATCAATAAAGATGATGTCATATGGACTGTTACGGATTACGATACAATGGAGGTGGGAAAGTTTTTATCTAAATGTAGACATGTCATGCAATTAATGGAACTAGTGAAAGACATACCTATATTTGATGAAATACCTTTAATTAAAGCACATTTACAAAAATATGCAAAACATGCAGAGTTATTAATCGTTCCGGAATATAATAGGGCGCATATCCAAAAGTCATATTGGAATTTGAAGCAAGTTCCTGTTGTGTTGCCAAACAAACCACACATTAATTTAGAACTAAAGCAAGATATTTGTTCAATAAGTCCTAAGGCAGGCGAGGTTTTAAGACAAATAGGAGATAAAAAAATTATTCTTTATCAAGGAACTTTTGGATATGAAAGGGTTTTAGATCAATTTATTGAGGCGGTGCACTTGCTTGGTGATGATTATTGCGTTTTGTTAATGGGACGCGATGATGCTGAACTGAATGCAATTTTGCAAAAATACCCAGATGTGTTTTTTATACCGTTTATTTCTGCACCAAATCATTTGTTGATAACGCAAAAAGCTCATATTGGGATATTGTCTTATGTTAATGTGAATAATATAAGGCATTATGATCCACTTAATGCCATATATTGTGCGCCCAATAAAATTTATGAGTATGCTTGTTTCGGTATTCCAATGATAGGAAATGATGTGCCTGGATTGAGTGTGCCGTTTAAGCAATACAATATGGGGGTGTGTTCGGACTTGAGCGCAGATGCAATCGCGGAAAGCATTAAATACATCGAAGAGCATTATATTCAAATGAGCGAAAATTGTAAAAATTTTTATAGCGATACAGATTTTGATAAAATCGTATATAAAATAGTTAAAAGATTGAAATCAAAAACAAGTAATTAAAAAGTTTGAAGTTTTACATTGCGGATTAAATATGAAAAAAATTATGATAATTTTCGGGACCAGACCCGAAGCGATTAAAATGTGCCCGTTGGTAAACGAGTTAAAAAGTCGTAAAAACGTAGAAACGATCGTTTGCGTTACCGGACAACATAGACAAATGCTCGATCAAGTCTTGGATGCGTTTAACGTCATTCCCGATTACGATTTATCTATAATGAAAGACAAGCAGACGCTTTTTGATATCACCACCAATATTTTAAACAAAATAAAGGCGGTTTTGGAAGAGGTCAGACCGGACGTGGTTTTAGTACACGGGGACACATCTACAACGTTTGTAACTGCGCTTGCGTGTTTTTATATGCAAATACCTGTCGGGCACGTAGAGGCAGGGCTTCGCACTTATAATATTTACAGCCCGTATCCTGAAGAGTTCAATAGGCAGGCGGTATCGATAATTTCCAAATATAATTTCGCTCCGACCGAATTATCAAAAGATAATTTAGTAAGAGAGGGGAAAAATCCCGATACTATATTCGTCACGGGCAATACTGCCATTGACGCTTTGAAGACAACAGTCAAGAGCAATTATTTTCATCCTGAACTCGAATGGGCGAAGGATAGCAGATTGATACTGATCACCGCTCATCGTCGGGAAAATCTCGGCGAGCCTATGCACAATATGTTCAGAGCGATAAGAAGAGTTATTGAAGAACATAAAGACGTTAAAGCTTTATATCCAATACATATGAACCCAGTTGTGAGAAAAATTGCGGACGAGGAATTATC
>CAJOMP010000007.1 GCA_905235785.1 uncultured Clostridia bacterium
AGTTGCATTTCGTATTAACATTTACAATATTCTCCTTATATTCCGAGATGCTGCTCTGACATCTATCTCACAGCCTTAACCTGCTGTTATCCAAATCACAAACTCAACCCTACCGCAAAAACATCTAAACCGACCACTCAACCCTATGACATCTAAATAGCCTACTCAACCCTCCGAACAATTCCTTTGATATGTTCTGTCGGAGCGTTTTTTACAGCCATTTTCGCTCTCCGGCACTGATGGTATAATGCCCGAAAAGCCCGGAAATACGGCACTTTTTCACGCTTCACCGGTCAACCCTTGACATCAATACTACCGTTTCAACGTGCTTGGTCTGGGCAAACATATCGAACGGGCGAACGCTTTCAACCGTATAATCGGACGAAACGTTTTCCGCCTTTTTTATTGCCGCGCCGTCATGCGCTAACGTACCAACTATAAGCCCTACATCCCTTGCAAGGGTAGACGGTTTACAGGAAACATATATGATTTTATCCGCTTTACTTTTTTTAACCGCGTCTATCACTTTAATGTCGCAACCTTTTCGCGGCGGGTCTAATACGACGACTATTTTATTGCCGTTTTGCTTTTCACAAGCGATTATGTCAGGCAGAATTTCTTCGCATTTCCCTTGATAATTACTTATTTTTTCCGACAAGCCGTTTTGTGTTGCCAAGACGTTTGCAAGACTTACCGCTTCCGGCACGATTTCAATGCCGATAGCCTTTTTAGCGCGTTTGGCAAGAAGCGCCGTCATAAGTCCCGCCCCGCTGTAAGCGTCGATAACCACAGTATTTTCGTCTGCATCGGCTAGAGTATTTACAGCGGAATATAATTTAGCGCATACGCAGTCGTTTACCTGCATAAAGCTCTGTACGCCTATTCTGTATCTTATCCCAAGCATATCGGCCGCAAAATCTTTATTGCCGCAAATATGTATAAATTTTTCGCCGTAAATAACGTTGTTATGAGAAGTGTTTACGTTAAGATAAACGGAAAAAGTGTATTTAACCTTTTCATGTAAAATTTCAAGCAACTTTTCTTTATCGGGTAACTTAGCAACCGTCGCAACAACGGTTATAATCAATTTACCTTTTACGTCTTTTACGGCGATTTCTCGAATATCTCCCGTATGCGTTGTTTCGTTATACCCTTTTAAGCCCGTAACGTTAAAATATTCGGTAAAAGCGCTGATTATATCCGCCGTCCAAACGGCGTTAATGGGACAATCGGAAACCGGCACGACCCTGTGCGAGTTTTCAGCATAAAACCCTATCAATGTATTGCCGTCTTTATCTACCGAAACGGGAAGTTGCAATTTATTTCTGTACCTGAACTCGTCGTCGCCACGCACGGTAGGTTTTACCTGAACATCTAAAAAAGCAATTTTATGAAAACAGTTTGCAATATTATCTTCCTTAATTTTAAGTTGTGTGGCATACCTGATGTGTTGAAGTTGACACCCACCGCATTTGCCGAAGACCGTACATCTCGGTCTTACACGCTCTTCCGCCGGCGTAAAAACTTCCAAAACCTTGCCGTACGCTGAATTTGCGGAATTTTTCAAAACTTTATATTTTATTTTTTCGCCCGTAATAGCGAGCGGTATAAACACAATTTTTCCATCGTCTTTTAATATACCTTCGCCGTTCATCCCCATTGCGGCGACAATGCCTTCTCTTACGTCGTTCTTATTCATATTACCGTAAAAACCTACTTTATTATTTTCCCCAAATATCTGTCAATAAGTATTCTGATTACCGTTATAAATCTGTCGTAAATAAAATAAAAAACCAAGCCGATTACGCCTACCGCGTACAATATATAATCGCTAATCCATGCAAGATACGACGGAAGATCGGCAAATTCAAGCCCCATAACGAAAGTATAATAAAAATATATTCCGTAAAATACGGCAACGCACCACAAAATTCCGACAATATGCAAAATATAGGTTTTTATTTTCTTTTCTTTAAAAAAACAATTAACAATCGGAAACAATCCGAAAAAAGCAAAATACGCGGGAAAAACAAAGGAAGAAATAAAATTAAACCACCCGAAAATGAGCCCCAAAATCCCGCCCGCAAGATATGACATTATACAGCCTTTATACGATTTAACGTATAAAGGCAAAATAACGAAGGTAGACGACAGAATCAGCGCAAAAACGTCGACAAAATTAACGTATATGCCAACGGCAAGGCATATTGCGACAAGGCTTGCCGAAATAGCCGAAACCGTTATAACTTTGCTTTTCATTTTATCTGCAACACATGTTGCAAAGCATATTCATACAGCACCAAGTCGCGCAGAAAGACAAGCAATCGTTTGCGCCGGTTCCGCCCATCTGCCTTTCTTCTCCGGCATAATTGTCGTTTTGCGCGTTACCCGATCTGAATTGATTTTCGTTGAAAGAAATTTTTTGTTTAAGTTTAGAATACGCGTCGGAATATTTTTGGTTATGCGGATCCATATTAAGAGCGATTTCCAACTGTTTTTTACTCTCGTTTATCCAATTTTTCTTGTAAAAAATAACCGATTGCAAATAATGCCACTCCGCATTTCTGTCTGAAATATCGTCAAGGCGGTTTTGAGCGTCGTTTAACTTACCGCTTTTAATCAAATCTTCCACATCTGAAAAATTATAAGACGTACCCGAATCGTTCACCTTGTTTCCCCTGTTTTGTTTTATCTCTGCGTAAGCGGTTTCGAGTTTAGTGAGATTTCTCGCCGCCTCGTTGCCGATTTCCCCTTCATAAAAACGCTCGCGCGAAAACTTTTCTTTTAGTTTTGCGTATTTCTCATCAATCTCCGCATCGGACGCGTATTCGCTTACACCTAAAATTTTGTAGTATTCTTGCATGTTTTATACTCCATAATGTTTTTTGTTCGTTCAAAAATCCCTTTAAAGAGAATATTGTCCGTTAAATCGTGATTAAAATTATAAGAAACGCATTTTGCGTTTTCGTACACAGCGGATAATATAGCGCCGAAAATAAATTCGAGATCCTGTTTTTTCTCGCTTAAAAGCGTCTTTTTGTCGTTAACGTCTTTATACGAGTTGATAAAAACGTTAAAACTTTTATTCTTTTTGTCTTTATCAAAATCGTCCAACGCGTCGATAAGATAAATCCATTTACCGAGATTGTAAGTAAGTTCGCCGATATTTTCGGTAAATTTATCGCGCAACAGTTCTGCGGAAATTTCTCTCATCATAGTTCCGAACGGGTCTGACACCATATCAATGCTTTCGGAATTCTGTTTTTCGTACGCGCGGAGCGCGTCGTAATTTTTCTTAACTATTTCGTCTAACAGCGGTTCGCTTTTTTTCGCTTTTTTATACGCTCTTTTAAAGAACGAACGTTTTAATCTGCCTTTACCTTCGTCTATAACGTTATCCGATAACTTATAATAAGCGAGAATCACGTTAAGCGCGGCAATCCTTATCGAAAGACTATCGGGCACGGCTACGGGGCGTTTGATTATAGTATGCAAAATGCAACGCTGTTTTTCTATCTTAACATCTTCGCCTATGACGTTATGAGCAAAAACCGATAAAAACGTCAAGTCGTAATTAAGCAAAAACCGTCCTTTTGTACCGCAAACTTTACCTATGCTTTTACATAAACCGCAGTAAGCGGCTTTATACAGCACGGTATCTTTAACGTAAAGATTTGGAAAATCGGTCGTTACGTATCCGAACATATTTACCTTTTTCTCGGCACAAGTCCGACTTTTTTATAGACTTTAAAAAGCGTTTTATACGCTATTTTTTCCGCCTTATACGCGCCGTCCTTTAACACGTAGTCAAGATAGTCTTTCGACGCCAGAAGTTTGTTCTTTTCCTGCCTTATGGGCTCTATGACTGCGGCGACCGCGTCGCCTACTTTGCTCTTGAAATCACCATAGCCGCAATTTTCAAACTCTTTCTCGGCGTCTTCGATCGTTTTATCGCACACTGCGGAATAAATTGTCAAAAGATTGCTTATCCCCGGTTTATCTTCGCTGAAAATTATTCTGTTGTCGCTGTCGGTTACAGCGCGTTTAAATTTTCTTCGTACTGTATCGGGGTCGTCATCCATCGAAATAAAAGCGTTAAAATTAGCGTCCGACTTACTCATTTTCTTCGACGGTTCTTGCAAACTCATAACGCGCGCGGCGGTTTTCGGAATATAGCCGTCGGGCACTTTAAAAACGTCGCCGAATCTGTTGTTAAAGCGTATTGCGATATCGCGCGAAAGTTCCAAATGTTGTTTCTGGTCTGCGCCAACGGGTACAATATCCGTCTGATAAAGCAATATATCGGACGCCATAAGCACGGGATAATCCATAAGCCCCATATTTATATTATCTTCGTGCGATTTGCTCTTTTCCTTAAACTGCGTCATACGCGAAAGTTCTCCCGGATAACAGATAGTATTGAGTATCCAAGTGAGTTCAGCGTGCGCGGAAACGTGCGACTGCACGAACAGTATTGATTTTTGCGGGTCGATTCCGCACGCCAGATAAAGCGCGGCGAGTTCGTAAACGTTTTTACGGAGAACGGCAGGGTCTTGCCTTACGGTAAGCGTGTGTAAATCCGCAACGGAAAAAATACTGTCGTAATCGTTCTGTAATTTTTTAAAATTGCGCAACGCGCCGAGATAGTTGCCGATAGTCAAAATTCCGCTCGGCTGTATTGCGCTGAATAAAACTTTTCTTTCTTCCATATCAGTCCCTTGTATTTTACCGTTTTGCGGCGAAACCGCAAACTTCTTTGACGGTATCCGCTTTATCTATAACTTTTAGAAATCTTTTTTCTTTGGTCTTTAACTGCGTTATCTGCGCCGGTACCGGAACGGCTGACAACGTTTCGAGCATTTCCGCTGCGGAAAAAGCGTCTTTGACTGATTTCCCGCTCACCGCTCGCAAAACGTTCTGCGAAAATTTATACGGGCTTGCGGTCGATAATACGACCATCTTATCCGAATTTGTATTTTCATCGCAATACACGCCCGCAACTTTTAACGCGACCGCCGTATGCGGGTCGCACAAATATCCCTGTTCTGTAAAAGTTTCGTTTATTTGCGCCGCGCACTCTTCTTCGTCGCAATAATCGGCGAAGAACTCGCTTTCAAGCGCGTTCGTTTCTTTTTTTGTCAAAGAATATTTTCCGAATTTTTTAAGTTCATCCATACGCGCCGCAGTTAAAGCGCTATCTCTTCCCGCAAGTTCAAAGATAAGCCTTTCGAGATTGCTCGAAATCAATATATCCATAGACGGCGACATTGTCTTAAAAAATTCCCTGTTAGCGTCATATGTGCCGCTCAAAATAAACTCCGTTAAAACGTTGTTTGAGTTCGACGCGCATACAAGTTTGCCGACAGGCAGCCCCATTTTTTTCGCATAAAATCCGGCGAGAATATTGCCGAAATTGCCGGTAGGCACGGTAAAATCCACATTATCGCCGAGAGTTATTTCGCCTGCATTTACCAAATCGCAATATGCGGAAAAATAATAGGCAATCTGCGGCACGAGCCTGCCGAAATTTATAGAATTCGCGCTCGATAAAACGACGTTTTCCGTTTTGAGTTTTTCTTTTATCTCCGCGCTCGTAAAAATCTTTTTTACCGCGGTCTGACAATCGTCGAAATTGCCTTTTACTCCTACAACGTTTACGTTTGCGCCTTCCTGTGTGCACATTTGCAACTTCTGCATATCCGAAACGCCTTCCGACGGATAAAACACGCAAATCTTAACGCCTTCTTTGTCTTTAAAGCCTTCGAGAGCCGCTTTACCGGTATCGCCGCTGGTTGCGACAAGAATAAGTATCGTTTCTTTTTCTCCGCTCAATGTTGCGCCTTTTCTCAAAAGATAAGGCAAAAGCGTGAGCGCTATGTCTTTAAAAGCCAACGTCGGGCCGTGAAACAGTTCTAAAACGAACAGGTCGTCGTCTACCTTAACGACAGGCGCTGCGTCGCCTTCTTCAAATCCCGAATAGGCGGTTTTGCAAGCGGCTAAAAGTTCGCCTTTATCGTACTCTTCAAGAAACTTGCCGATTATAAGCGCGGCGCGCTCGGCATAGTCCATTTTAAGCATAGATTTAAGTTCCCCCGCCACATCGGGAAAACTTTCGGGCACGAACAAGCCGCCGTCTTCCGCAAGTCCTTTCGTTATCGCTTGCGCGGCGTTTTCTGCAAAGCATTTTCCGCGCGTACTAATAAAACGCATAATTTACTCCTGAAACAAAATAAAAGCCGAGATATTCCCGACTTTTATTTTACTACATTTAATCATTAAAAAGCAAGTTAATCGACGTACTTTAATATAAAGTCCGGCAAATCTTCTTTTGTGCCGCTACAAGTTAAAACAAATTTTACGCCGAATTCTTTTTCCAGGTCTGCCATAGTATCGAAAATGCTGCCGACTTCGCTAAGCAATTTATTGCAGATTCTCGCAACGCCGTCGATAAACACGTATTCGTTATCGCCGTTCGACGCCACTATGCCTTTGATAAAGCCGCGGAATTCATCTTCGGATTTTACGTTGAAATCGGAAGTATTTAAAAATCTTATAGGCAATTTCAATTCAAATCCGTATTTGTCGGAATCCGTTATGTAAACGATATGCCCTTTGGCGGTTGCTTTTGCTTCGTTTGCGTAATCTATAATTGCTTTGGTCTTACCCGTACCCTTGGGGCCGTAAAATATTTTCATAAAAATCTCCTGAAAAGTTTTATTTATTAAAGTATACAATATTTTAGATTAAATTACAATGCGTTTTAAGAAATTTTTTTTATTTTGACGTAAATGTTTTATATAAATCCGGATTTTCCGCCGCAAACATAGCGTCAAGTTCTTCGTCGGTCATAACCGTACACCTGCCGTCGGCATATTCTTTGTCGATAATTTCTTTCATTTTACCGACGGTTTCGTGACTTTTCGCAATCTTATCCGAGCCTGTAAGTTCATAATGCTGATTTATCCAGTAAGCGATGCCCGCAAGTCCGCTCGTGTTGTTTATAGCGACCGTCATAGGGCGGTTAAGTATTTTTTTGGTGTCGAAAACGTTGTAAATTTCTTCGTTTTTAAGCATACCGTCGGCATGAATACCCGCTCTCGTAGAGTTGAAACTCTTTCCGACAAAAGGTGTTCTCGGCGGTATCGAATAACCTATTTCTTTTTCAAAATAATCGGCTATATCGCTTATAGCGGTGAAGTCCATACCGTCGTCGCTGCCTTTAAACGAAGCGTATTCTATCGCCATCGCTTCCAAAGGACAGTTACCCGTCCTTTCACCTACGCCGAGAAGAGAACAATTGACCGCCGCGCAACCGTAAAGCCAAGCGGTATCGGCGTTTGTAACGACTTTATAAAAATCGTTATGCCCGTGCCATTCTAAAAGCGCGCTCGGCACTTTTGCATAGTGTTTTAATCCGTATATAATGCCTTGAACGCTTCTCGGAATCGCCGCGCCGGAGAAGTTGACGCCGAAGCCCATCGTATCGCACGCCCTTATCTTTATCGGAATACCGCTTTCATCCATAAGACGCATAAGTTCGGACGCAAACGGCACAACGAACCCGTAGAAATCCGCTCTGGTAATGTCTTCAAAATGGCATCTCGGGCGAATACCCGCGTCAAGCGCGTCTTTAACCGTGCCGAGATATTTATCCATAGCTTGCGCGCGCGTTAAGTTCATTTTCTTAAAGATATGATAATCCGAACAGCTGACGAGAATACCCGTTTCCTTTATTTCCATATCCTTAACAAGTTGAAAATCCTGTTTGTTTGCTCTTATCCAACTCGTTACTTCGGGGAAATTAAGTCCCAACTCGCGGCAAGCCGCAGCCGCCTTTCTGTCCTTTTCGGAATAAAGGAAAAACTCCGACTGTCTTACTATTCCCTTTTTGCCGCCTAAACGGGACATAAGTTTGAAAAGTTCGACCATTTGTTCCACGGTAAATGGCGACATAGATTGCTGCCCGTCACGGAAAGTCGTGTCCGTTATCCAAATTTCTTTGGGCATCCCCATAGGAACGACCGTATTGTTAAATATAATCTTGGGGACGTGTTCATAGTCGAAAACATCTCTGAACAACTGCGGTTTTTTAACGTCCTGCAAAGGATATTTATAATACCCTTCTTCGAGCAAATTAGTCTTTTTATTCGTTTCAATCGTTTTTCTGTGCATCACTTTAACTCCTTAACAAATTCCGCGATTCTGTTAAGCCCTTCCTTAATGTCGTCCATAGACGTAGCGTAAGAAAGTCTTATACAGTTATCGTTTCCGAAAGCCGCCCCCGGAACTACCGCAACGCCTTTTTTAAGCGCGGCGTCCGCAAACGCGAGCGACCCGCCTATAAGTTGTCCTTCGTAAGTCTTCCCGAACACGCCCGAAACGTCTACGAAGATATAAAACGCGCCCTGCGGTTCGGCAAATTTAAGTCCGTCTATATCGGACAGCCTTTGCATCATATATTTTCTTCTTTCGTCAAACACTTGTTGCATTTTAGAAACGAAAGCGGCGCTTTCGTCCGATTGTAACGCTTCGACCGACGCATACTGCGCTATCGAACAAGCGTTGCTCGTCGTATGACTCTGCATACTTGAAATCGCTTTCGCAATCTCGTTAGGAGCGGCAACATAGCCTATACGCCAACCCGTCATAGAATAAGTTTTACTCATACCGTTGACGATTACGGTGTGTTCTTTCATATATTCGCTACAAGCCGCGATGGAAAAATGTTTCGCGCCGCCGTACACGAGTTTTTCGTATATTTCATCGGAAACAACGTATATACCGTGTTTTTCCGCCACTTTTGCGAGCGACTTTATTTCTTCTTCCGAATATACAGCGCCCGTAGGATTGTTGGGCGAATTAAGAATAAAACATTTTGTTTTAGCGGTTATGGCATTTTCAAATTCTTCCGCGGTTATCTTATAACCGTTTTCGGGCTTGGTTTCAACAAAGACCGTAACGCCGCCTGCAAGACTTACGAGTTCGGGATAAGTAAGCCAGTAAGGCGAAGGCAAAATCACTTCGTCCCCGTCGTCGACGAGAGCGCATATCGCGTGATACAGCGAACTTTTCGCGCCGGACGAAACGACGATATCGGACGGTTCGTAGATAAGTCCGTTATCGTTTTTGAATTTTTCGCAAATAGCGACTTTAAGTTCCTGCATCCCCGATGCGGGCGTATATTTTGTAAAACCTATGTCGAGCGCGTGTTTTGCCGCGTTGATTATGTACTCGGGAGTATTAAAATCCGGTTCGCCCGCGCCGAATCCTATTACGGATATACCCGACGCTTTCATCTTCTTTGCCTTTGCCGTAATTTCAAGCGTCAAAGACGGCTTGATATTGCTGACTTTTTTGGAAATCATTGTACCTTTCTCCTTTATTCTTCGTCAAATCCCGCGCTAAGCCTGCTTTCTCTGTCGGCAATATTAAGCGCTTCGATCATCTCATCGATTTCACCCATCATAAAACTGTCTATCGAATACAACGTAAGTCCTATTCTGTGGTCGGTAACGCGCCCTTGCGGGAAATTATAAGTTCTTATCCGCTCCGAACGGTCGCCCGTTCCAACCTGACTCCGTCTGTTTTCCGAATATTCTTTATCTGCCTGCGACTGATAGTAATCGTACAGTCTGCTCTTTAAAACTTTCATTGCTTTTTCGCGGTTTTTGGTCTGCGAACGCTCGTCCTGACACAAAACCACTATTCCGGTCGGTATATGAGTGAGCCTTATGCACGATTCGGTCTTGTTGATATGCTGTCCGCCCGCGCCGCTGGATCTCAACGTATCTACTCGCAAGTCCTTTTCGTCTATATTTACTTCAACGTCTGTCGCTTCCGGTAAAACTGCAACGGTTGCCGTCGACGTATGCACTCTGCCTTGCGATTCCGTTTCGGGAACACGTTGAACACGGTGTACTCCGCTTTCAAATTTGAGTTTTCCGAAACAGGATTTCCCCGATATCGAAAAAACAACTTCTTTTACTCCGCCGAGTTCCGTGGAATTATTGTCGATTTCCTCTGTTTTCCAACGGTTTTTCTCGGCGTATTTTACGTACATTTTATAAAGTTCGTAAGCGAAAAGGCTCGCTTCTTCTCCGCCTGCGCCCGCGCGGATTTCCATAATAACGTTCTTGTCGTCGTCGGGATTTTTTGGCAACAGCAACGTGCGGAGTTCCGTGGATATTTTAGCAATCTTATCTTTACAGGATAAAATCTCTTCTTCCATAAGGTCTTTCATTTCCTTATCGGGTTCGGAAACAATATCCCGTTCTAAATCGGATAATTCTTTCGTTACTTTTTTATATTCCGTATATTTGTCAACGGTTTCGGACATGTCGGCAAGTTCTTTGCTGTACGCCTTCCACTCGTCCATTTTCGAAATAACGTCGGCGTCTGCCACGAGTTCGTTAAGTTTCTCGTAGCGTTCAAGCATTTTGTCGAGTTTTTTAAACATTAAAGTACCGCCTTGATAATTCTGTCAATGTTCTCGTAATCTTTTATAATTTCAACTTGTGAAAAATCGGCAAATATTTGCTTTATTTCTTCCGCTTGCCCTTGTCCGCACTCCAAGAAAAGCGCGCCGCCGTCTTTTAAATATTTCTTAGCGTTTTTGGCTATTTCGCGGTAAAAATGCAATCCGTCCTGCCCGCCGTCAAGCGCCATTAAAGGTTCAAAATCTTTTATTTCTTTCTGTAAACCTTTTATATCTTCGCTTTTTATATACGGCGGGTTAGAAACGATAACGTCAAACTTTTCCGTATCGAAAGATTCAAACATATCGCTCACAACAAATTGAATTTTAGCGCCGTTTATCTTCTCGTTTTCCTGCGCGAGTTTCAGCGCGTCAATACTCAAATCGGAAGCGTAAACCTTTGCGCCCGTTTCTTTGCTTATTGCAACGGCAATCGCGCCGCTACCCGTGCATAAATCGAGCACGGTTTTCGTTTCGTCTATATACTTTAACGCGTTTTCTACCAAAAGTTCGGTCTCCGGACGCGGAATAAGCGCTCTTTCGTCAACCTTTATTCTGTACCCGTAAAAATCGGTGTCGCCGACGCAGTACCAAAGCGGTCTGCCCGTAATGCGTTCGTCAACAAGTTTATTTATCTTTTCTACGTTTTTAACCGAAACGAGATTTTCGGTATTAACTTCATCTCTCTTTATGCCGAGAGTAAGCGAAACTATCCACTCCGCTTCCGCATCTTCGTCTATGCCGTGTTCTTTTAATTTTGCTTTGATTTGTTGCAACAAATCGCACCGCTTAACAGGCAATTCGAATTTGCGTTCCGGAACGCTGTCGTCGTTATCCATTTCGTAAACCGCGGAAAACGAAGTTATCGCCACTTCGAGCATTTCGTTATCCGGTTCGCGCGTAGTAAGCAGTTGTAATAAAAACCCCGGCGCTTTCAACGGAAAAACTATCCACGATTTTGTCTTTGATAACAATTTTAAAAGTTCGTAAGAAAGCCCCGCCACTACGGGCAACAGCGCCAACTTTAAAAGCACTCGCAGAACGCCTTGAACGCTTTGCCCTAAAAGCGATTCCGCGCACGCCATAACGATTATACTGATAAAAAGAACGAAAACGATAAACGTCGTACCGCACCTATCGTGAACGCGCGGACATTTTTTCGCGTTTTCGACGGTCAAATCAAGCCCGCGTTCGAAACAAGTAATGGTTTTATGTTCCGCGCCGTGATACATAAAAGTACGCCTTATGTCTTTAAGCATAGAAACCGATAAAATGTATAACGCGAAAATAAGCAGTTTAACGCCGCCTTCGATAAAATTTTTCGCCCAGATATTAAATCGCTCTCCGCCGTTTAACCATTTTTCGAACGCGCCGCGGATAACTTGCGGCAAAAAGATAAAAAGCGCTATAGCCAAAGCAAGCCCTAAAACGACCGAAACCACGCTAACTGCCGTCATAACGTTAATTTTAAGTTTTTCGGCAATCCATTTTTCAAATTTCGTCGGTTCGCCTTCGCCGTACACCTCCGCAGAACGCATAAGCGTTTTCGTGCCGCCGAAAAGCGAATCGATAAACGCGACAACACCGCGGACAATCGGAAATCTGAAAAAAGGATTGCGCTGCGCCGCATTGCGGCGCTTGGTTTCGACGCGGATAACACCGTCGGCATCGCGCACAGCGGTAGCCTCCGCCTTTTCGCCGCGCATATATACGCCTTCTAAAACAGCCTGTCCGCCTATCGAAACGCGTTTTTTAGACTTTTTTTCTTTGCTTTTCATTGTCGAACGAAAATAAAAACGGCTTTAAGGTGTTTTTTAATACGCTTAAAGCCGTGATAAAAACAAAACTATTTCGCTTTACTGTATCTCTTGTTGAACTTATCAACACGGCCGCCGGTATCAACTAATTTTTGTTTACCCGTAAAGAACGGATGACATTTGCTGCAAATATCAACCTTAATAACGTCGGTTTTTTTAGTCGAGCCGGTCTTGAACGTTTCACCGCAAGCGCAAACGACGGTTACTTCGTGATAGTCGGGATGAATATCCTGTTTCATAACTGCACCTCATAACGTATTTTACCGTGTAATTATATTATATTTTAAAGATTTAGTCAACTGATAACAAGCGATTTTTAAAATTTTACCGAAATTTATTTTTGCGCGTCCGAAAGACAATACGGCGCATATTTACTTGCTTTTTATTTTTTTTTGTTGTACAATATGAGAAGTTTTAAGAAATGGAGCGATTATGAAAGGTTATAAACTCGTAAAACCTTTTAGTCTTACCGAAAAAGAAGTGGCTGACACGCCGCAAACGGACGCTATACCGAAAGTCCGCATAACCAAAGCGCTTATCACCTTATCCGACGTTTTACGTTACACGGGCGAAATTGACGCGAAAGACGTTATTCTCGGTAGCGCGGGCATCGGAATTTTGAGCGAAACCGGTCCTAACATTTTCGACCTCGAAAAAGGTAAAAGAACTTACATCGAGCCTTTGAAAGAGTGCGAAAATTGCTACAACTGCAAAAAAGGCGAAAGCGAAAAGTGTTCGGACCTGCAAATTGCGGGCGAAGATTACGACGGATTTTTAAGCGATTTCGTTTCCGCCGCGCACGAAAAACTGTTCGTTCTCCCCGACAGTGTGTCCGATAAGGAAGCGTTATTTATTCACCACATCTCGCTTGCGATCGCCGTCTACGATAAATTAGGCATCAAAAAAGGCGATTACGTTGCGGTTATAGGCGCAAACAATTTCGGCAATATTTTCGCGCAACTTCTCATATATTATCAGGCCGTCCCTATTGTTATGACGCTCGACGACGAAGACTACGAAGCGGCTAAAAAATCCGGTATTTACTACACTCTCGGCGCAAACGACAACTGGCAGAAAGAAGTGTCTAACATTACGAGCGGGCGTATGACCGATAAGGTCGTTTACGTTGCCGACTGCAATATTCCCGTAGCGAAAGCCTTTTCTCTCGCCTCTTTCGGCGCGGCGGTCGCTTTTACCGGCGCGTTCAATAAAACGGGTCCCGTGTCGTTTATGCAAGCGGTCAAAAAACAACTCGATATTCATTGTATAAACACGGATTTCGGGTACACCGCCACAAGCATAAACCTTATCGCTAATAAGGCGATAAACTTTTCAAACTTAAAAATCGCCGAGTGCTCCTATGCGGAAGTCCCGAACGTGTTTAAAAAACTCGCGAAAGAACTCGAAGAAACGGAAAAAATAAGCGAAACCATCGTAAATTTGATTTAATAATAAAAAACATATTAAAGCCGCCCGAACCGTTTGGTTCGGGCGGCTTTAATAATCAAATTTATGTATTATATCAATCGTTTCTTTTCAGTTTAGACGCAAAAACAAGTCTTAATATTCCCCTGACAATCTTCGGCGGTTTAATACAAAAAATTCTCATAAATCAACCCCTGACAAATTACTTATATTGTATTTATATGTAAACTCGCCGCGGATTGTGAAAAATTTATATTTCGCGAAGTTTACGAATAATCGCCGCTCTGTCTTTCTCTTTAAATACCGTACTTCCCGCAACTATAACGTTTGCGCCCGCTTTTTTGACTTCCGCAACGTTTTCGGCGGTAATCCCTCCGTCAATTTCGAGATCTATATCTTTACCCGTACTCTCTATAAGGCGCGCCGCCTGTTCGATTTTAGGCAAAACTTCGGGAATAAACTTCTGCCCGCCGAACCCCGGAAAAACGCTCATAAGCAAAAGCATATCGCAATCTTCGATAACGTCCTTTACCGCCGAAACTTCCGTATCGGGGTTTATAACCGCGCCGCATTTTACGCCGAGCGATTTAATCGCTTTCAGCGTATCTTTAAGCCTGTCTTTACACGCTTCGTAATGCACGGTAATCATATCCGCGCCCGCTTCCGCAAAGCGCTCGATATAATTCCACGGATTTACAATCATTAAATGCGCGTCGAACATCAAATCGGAATACGGTCTTGCGTCTTTTATAAATTTCGGGCCGAAAGAAATATTTTTAACAAAACTTCCGTCCATAACGTCAAGATGCAGTAAATCCGCGCCGCTTTTAGTTATCGCAACCGTTTCTTCGCCGAATTTTGAAAAATCAGCCGAAAGCATTGACGGCGCAATCTTAATTTGTCTCATATTTTTTGCTCCTTTTGGTGGTTAAATATTATAAGCCTTTTCGGCCTTTTTTTCGATATATCTTTGGCGAAGTTGACCGCACGCCCCGTCTATATCTTCGCCCATTTTACGGCGAAGCGTTGCCGACAATCCGCCGTCGGTTAACAATTTCAAAAATTTATAAGCCTGTTTATCCGTATCGCCTTTAAGCGCGCGTTCCTTTACTTCGTTAAGCCTGATTAAATTAACGTGGCAAGGCCTGCCTTTCAATAATCTTATAAGTTCGTTAGCATGGCGTTCCGTGTTGTTTTCCCCTTTTATCAAAACGTACTCGAATATATATCTTCTGCCCGTTTTATCAAAATAATAAGAACACGCGTCCAAAATTTCGCATATCGAATAAGTTTTTGCAATCGGCATTATTTTCGCGCGCTCATCGTCGAACGGAGAGTGCAACGAAACCGTAAGGTTAACGCCGATATTTTCGTTTGCCAAGTCGTACATTTTAGGCACTATTCCGCAAGTCGATAAACTTATATTTCGCCTGCTCACGTTTATCCCTTCGGGACAAGAGACAAGTTTCAAAAAATTAACTGTTTCGATATAATTATCCAAAGGCTCGCCGCTGCCCATAAGCACTACGTTTATTATCTTACGGTTGCCGGCAATGTCGCCGCCGGCATATCTGTTTGCGGTAATTACTTCCCCTAAAATCTCGCCGCGCGACAGATTTCTGGCAAGCCCGTTAAGTCCCGAAGCGCAAAACGCGCAATTCATCCTGCAACCGACCTGTGTTGAAACGCATAAAGTCGAACCGTATTTATAAGCCATCAACACGCCTTCGATCACGTTACCGTCGTTTAACGCAAAAAGAAATTTTTCCGTTCCGTCCGCGCTGACCAAGGATTTAATTATTGTAACGCTCTGCGCGTAAAAATCGCCGTCGAGTTTTTCTCTTAAAGTTTTCGGGATATCCGT
The DNA here is from genome assembly GCA_905235785.1 of uncultured Clostridia bacterium. GTDB lineage: Bacteria > Bacillota > Clostridia > Christensenellales > Borkfalkiaceae > UBA1259. Next base: position 15,581 of record CAJOMP010000007.1, read on the forward strand.
CATCTCGGAAAAATCCAAGCCCCTGTGCAAAGCCCTGAATATCTGACCTGCGCGGAAAGGTTTTTCACCGATACCCGCTAAATACGATTTTAATTCGTCGAACGACATATCGAGCGCGTTTTTTTTCACTTTCTCACCCTACCGTAATCTTTTGAGTTTAGCAATATAATACCCGTTCCCCGCCGAAATATCGGGTAAAAACGCATTAGTTCCGTCAATATCCATATGCATAAGCGGACTGTCGGTTTTTTCTATCGCAAAGTCCGTTCTGCGTGAAATAAAATCCCTGATAATTCCTATATTTTCTTTAAGGAAAACAGAACACGTCGAATAATAAAGATATCCGCCGACTTTAACGTAGTCGCAAACAGTGTTTATTATCGCCTTCTGTTCTTTTACAAGTTCCGAGACGCCCTCTTCCGTTCTGTTAAGTTTTATATCGGGATTATCGCCCACCACGCCGAAACCGCTGCAAGGCGCGTCGCAAAGAACGGCGTCAAAGAACTTTTCCAGCGTTTTATCAAAAATTTTCGCGTCTCGAACTTCCGCCTTTATATTACTGCGGCGCATACGAGCCGCGTATTCTTCTATAAGCGTTACCCTATGCGGATGGATGTCCCAAGCGAAAACCTTATCCGCTTTATACGAAAGCCTTACGCTTTTTCCGCCCGGGGCGGCGCAACAATCGAGAAGATTTTTGCATTTATCGACAGTGTCGCATATTGCCACCGAGCCGAGCGATTGATAGGTATAAACTCCGTCGTCGTAATCTGCGTTCCGATTGAAATTTTTGACGATAAACACGTTTTTAAAGGGAGTTTCGGAAAAAACAACGCCTTTTTCGGTAAGATATTTTTTACCGTCTGTACCGTAAAAACAAAGCGTGTTATCGGGATATACTGCGGAAATTATTTTTTCCGTGCGTTCCCAGCCGTAGTCTTCTGCAAGCATTTTTATCGCAAACTCGGGATAAGAGTATTTTACCGATAAAAACCCCGCCTTTTCTTCGGGAAGTAATATCCGACGATTTGAAAAGTTTCTCAAAAACGCGTTTACAAACCCGCTCGCGCCGCCCTTACCGAGTTTTTTCGTCAATTCTACGGCATTATCAGCGACAAAATATTCTTTCTTGCCGAGATATTTTATCATATACATAGATATTTTCAGAATAGTACGAACGGCAAGTTTAGGTGTTTTTTCGGTAAAATTTTTTATATAATACGATAATTCGATATCACGGTCTAATACGCCGTAACAAACTTTTACGGTGAGCGCTCTGTGCGCTTCTTCTATAAAAGTATCGTTTATCGCCTGTTTTATAAATTTTTTCTCGCTGTAAACTTTGTTAAGTATACAATAGCAGTCGTAAAAATAATTTACCATTGTCAGCGCCCGAATACCGTACCTACGGGAACGGCATTACCTCGTAAAAAATCCGCCGCACTCATAGGTTTTCCGCCCGCTTTGCACACTTTAATGAGAGCGACGGAATTTTCACCCGCTCCGACGACAATTTCTTTATCCGAAACGAGAATTTTCCCCGCATCGCCTTTAATTTCACGTTTTTCCGCCGAAAAAATCTTAAAAGGTTCGCCGTTTAAAAAAGTAAAAGCAGTAGGCGCGGGATTAAATGCCCTGACGGTATTAACAATTCTATCCGCGGACTGCGTCCAATCTATAAGCGCGTTTTCTTTTTTTATCATTTTTGTATAAGACGCAAGTTCTTCGTTTTGCCGCACGAAAACCGATTTATCTTGCATAATAAGTTCAAGCGCATTTGTTACACACTCCGCGCCGAGTAGAGACAAACGTGTAAAAAGTTCGCCGCAAGTCTCTTTTTCGCCTATGTCGAGCGACTTTTGCAACATTATATCGCCTGTATCTATGCCGATATCGGTTTTCATTATTGTAATGCCCGTCTTTTTTTCGCCGTTTAAAATAGCGTAATGTATGGGCGACGCGCCGCGGTATTTAGGCAAAAGCGACGCGTGTATATTTATTACGCCGAATTTCGGTATATCGAGAATTTCCTGCGATAATATCTGACCGAAAGCGCAGGTTATCATTATATCGGGATTTATTTTCTTTAAATCTACCACGCCTTCTACGCGAATCTTATCGTACTGAAAAACGGGAATACCTAAACTTAACGCCGTTTCTTTTACAGGCGGCGGGGTCAAAATCTGTTTTCTGCCCGTCGGCTTATCTTTATTGCATACGACGGCGACGACTTCCACGCCTTTTTGTTCGTATATCGCTTTAAGCGGCAAAACTGCAAAATCCGGCGTGCCGAGATAGACCGCTCTCATCTTTTTTCTTCCCCTATACTTTTGGCTTTATCTACGTATAAAATCCCGTCTAAATGGTCGTATTCGTGGCAAAACGCGCGCGCCACAAAATCTTGCGCCTTAACCGTAAACTTTTTCCCGTTCCTGTCGTAGGCGACAACAGTGATTTTTTTAGGGCGTTCCACCGTCCCGAATTTTCCGCGCACGGAAAGACAACCTTCGTCGCCTAACTGTTTACCGCTTTGTTCCACTATAACGGGGTTTATGCACTCATAATATAAATCTTCGATTTTAACTATAAAAATACGCCTTAAAACGCCAACCTGCGGCGCGGCAAGTCCTACGCCGTCGGCTTTAATTAAAGTTTCTTTCATATCGTCTAAAAGTTCTGCGGTTTTCGGTCCGAAGTCGCTCACTGCAAAACTTTTTTTTCTCAAAGTCGGATCGCCTATCTGAATAATGTTGCGTATTGCCATGATACACCTTTTTAAGTTAAATTATTTGGATTGATTTCCATATACGCGTTGATTTTTCCACGATTTTTTACGTTCACAGCCGCAAAAATTCTGTCGGTTATATCTTCGTTACCGTTATCGATTCGCATAAGAATCTGATAACGGTATTTACCCTGTAATTTTTTAAGCGGCGCTTTCATACAGCCGAAAAATTTGAAACAACTCTCATTTGAACGTCTTATTTCGCCGAGTTCGGCATAAAGTTCTTTGACCGTATTCATTGCAAGTTCGTCGTTTTCGCTTTGAACAAGTACCCTTACGATTTTTGTAAAAGGCGGAAAAGCAGTCGCTTTTCTTACCGAAATTTCACGCTCGAAAAATCCGTTATAATCGTAATTTATCGCCTGTCTTAATACGTGATTTTCGGGTTGGTAAGTTTGCAAAACCACTTTGCCTGCCTTTCCCGCTCTGCCGCTTCTGCCCGCGACCTGCGTTATCAGTTGAAAAGTGCGTTCCGCGCTACGGTAATCGGAAAAATGAAGGCTCATATCGGCGTCCAAAATCCCGACCAGCGTAACGAAAGGAAAATCGTGCCCTTTTGCTATCATCTGCGTGCCGACTAAAATATCGGCTTTACGCTCCGAAAATTCGTTTAAGATTTTAAAATGTCCTTCCTTCGTTTGGGTCGTATCCCTATCCATACGCAGAATACGCGCGGACGGAAAGAGTTTTTTTAGGTCGTAAACAATCTTTTCCGTGCCGAAACCGCCGTATTTTATATACGGACTCCCGCACTCGGTACAAGCGGTAATCATTTTGTATTTCGCGCCGCAGTAATGGCAAAGGAGCGAATCGTCTTCTTTATGATACGTCAGCGACACGTCGCATGAAGAACATTTTTGCACGTGCCCGCACTCGGTACAAACTACCGTTTTAGAATACCCGCGTTGATTGAGAAAAAGTATCGCCTGATTGCCGCTTTCAAGACATTTTTCGAGTTCGTCTTTTAAAATAGACGAAAAAGGCGTATTATTTCCGCGCCTGACTTCCTTTCGCATATCCGCAATCTCAATATCGGGTAACGGCTTTTTGTTTATTCTGTCAGGCAACTCGAAAAGGTTATATTCGCCGTTTTTGGCTTTTAAAAAACTTTCTACCGACGGGGTTGCGCTGCCGAGTACGAGTTTCGCGTTATTAAAGCGCGAACGGAATTCCGCGATTTCCGCCGTGTTGTATCTCGGCGCGGATTCGCTCGTATAACTGCCGTCATGCTCTTCATCTACGATAATAAGTCCTAAATTTTCCACAGGCGCAAAAACCGCGCTCCTTGCGCCTATCGCAATATGCGCTTCGCCCGTACGAAGCCGCCACCACTCGTCATAGCGCTCGCCTGCGGAAAGCCCGCTGTGCAAAATAGCGGCGTTTTCGCCAAAACGGGCGCGAAGTTGTTTGAGCATTTGCGGCGTAAGCGAAATTTCCGGCACAAGCATTATTGCGGTTTTGCCTTGTTTTAAGGTTTTATCAATTAAATCGAGATAAACTTCCGTTTTGCCGCTGCCCGTTACGCCGAATAAAAGCGTGGTAAGTTTATCGGATTTTTCAATACTTTCTACCGCCAACTGCTGTTTTTCGGTAAGAACGACCCTTTTCGCCCCACCTTCCAAATCTTTATACGGGGAGCGCAAGCGCTTTAAAGCCGTAATTTTAAGCGCGCCTTTATCGACAAGCGCTTTGACCGCGCCGCCGAATTCCGCGTTAAGTTCGGCAAGCGGAGTTTTGCCGTTTTCCTGCAAAAAAAGCAGTAAATCGCGTTGTTTTTGCGCGGTTTTGCGTAGCAACGATAACACTTCGTCGAAATCAGCGCCGTCCGCAATTTCGGCAAATCTGATAAATTGCTCTTTAACCCTGCCTTTGCGCATTTCTACGGGCAAAAACTGCCTTAACGCGAGCGCGCGCGACACGTAACAGGTTTTAACTATAAATTCCGAAAGCGCGAGTGTTTCTGCCGTCATTGCGGGCGTCTCTTCCAAAAGCGAAGTTATCGGCTTGATTTTTTTCTCGTCGAAATCGCAGTTTAGTTTAGTTTTAATAACTATGCCTTCGATCGTTTTGCCGCCGAAAGGTACCAAAACGCGACTGCCGGAAACAATCCTGCAATCTTCAAAAGAATACTCGAATATTTTATCCGCTTCGCTATGCGAAATGTCTACAATTACTTCGGCAAACATCTTATTAAAACAAATGCGTCCAACAAGTGGAACGCATCGGTACGTTTATCGTCGGTAAAACGGATTATCAGTCGCCGGTTGCGATAAGTTTTCCGTCGTAAATTTCCTGCGCGGCGACGGACAACGGCTTTTCGTTATCGGGAAGTTCCGTAAGTCCCTGATTTTGCGCCTGTTCCATTATTTGCCTTGCCCTTTTGGACGCAACGACGCACAATGCGTATTTAGAACCGATTTTTGCTGCCAGATCGTCAATAGGCGGTTTATGTATCATATTATTAACTCCTTTTGGTTTTTTCTGATTGAATTATTCAAGATTTTGCACTTGTTCGCGCACTTTTTCGATTTCATTTTTAAGCGAAAGCCCGTATTCCGTTATCGTAAGGTCGTTGGATTTAGAACAAATCGTATTCGTTTCACGATTAAATTCCTGCATCAAAAAGTCGAGTTTTTTGCCCGCGCCGACGGTATTTACGATACTTCTAAATTGCGAAATATGCGATTTAAGCCTTGTAAGTTCTTCGTCGATATTTGCTTTATCCGTAAAAAAGGCAACCTCGTTTAACAACCTTGTTTCGTCGTATTTTACGCCGGATAACGCTTCTTCTATTCTCGCTTTAAGTTTTTCCTTATACTCGGCAACTACCAGCGGCGCGCGTAAAGCGACATTTTCCGCAAGCGTTTCTATCGTATTCATACGGGAGAGCATATCGGAAACAAGTTTTTCACCTTCGACTTTCCGCATAGAATTAAACGTTTCGCATGCTTTTTTGACTGTCGATATTAAAACATCTTCAAACTCCGTAACGTCGAGAGTAAAGTCGTCCGTAATAACATCGGGGCATTTCATAAGGTAAGACACGGTGCAATCGTTATTCAGCCCTAAACTTTCCGAAATTGCCTTTGCGGCTTTATAGTACTCTGCGGCTCTCGAAAGGTCGGCGCAAATCTCCGCGCGCGCATCTCTATGATCGGAAAAATTAACGAAAATTTCGATTTTTCCGCGCTTTATATACTCCGAAACCGTCTTGCGGATTTTATCTTCAAAACAAATAAACGCGCGGGGCATCTTAACGTTAAAATCAAAGTTGCGGTTATTAACCGACTTTAATTCAACGACAAGATTTATTCCGTTTTCGGAATACTCCGCCCTGCCGTAGCCCGTCATACTGTACATATAAATTACCTGTAAATAAAATCTGTATTCCCGTTTATTTTATCACAAAACAGCGCGATAATCAAGTAAAAATATATTTATATTTAAACTTTAACAAGTTTTTCAAATTCGCTTTCGTCGATAATTTTTATTCCGAACGCACGCGCTTTATCGAGTTTGCTCCCCGCGCTTTCGCCCGCTAATACGAGCGTTGTCTTTTTTGAAACGCCGCTCATTATCTCGCCGCCGAGTTCTTCTATGATTTTTGCCGCTTCGTCGCGCTTATAATTTGCAAGCGTACCGGTAAGCACAACCCTTTCCCCGCTGAACACGCCGCTTTTATTCTCTCTTTGCGCCGCGGCGATTTTTATCCCCGCCGCTAATAACCTATTGATTTCATCGACATTGTCTTTATCGCGAAAATAATCGTATACCGACTGCGCGATTACAGCGCCTATATCGTCAACCGCCAAAAGTTCGTCATTTGTCGCGGACATAAGCGTTTGTAAATCACCGAATTTTTTCGCCAAATCGCCCGCGGTCTTTTTCCCGACGTTGTCAATGCCGAGCGCAAAAATAAAATTTGAAAAATCGACGTTCTTCGACGCTTCTACGGCGTTAAAAAGATTATCGGTTTTAAGTTTTCCGAATCCGTCGAGTTTTTCCACCTTTTCGCGGTCGAGATTATAAATATCTGAAAAATTTTCCACACCCGTTTCGTCATACAACTGCCCGGCGGTCATTGCCGAAAATCCGTCTATATTCATGCCGTTTTTACAAGCAAAATTTGCAAGTTTTGCCACTACGCGCGGTCTGCAATGAATATTAGGGCAAAATAAGTTTGCCCCCGTTTCTACAAGCGGACTTTTACAATACGGACAAATTTCAGGTTTTAATATGTCTTTACACTCGCTCGTAATTTCGGTAGAGCCCAAAATTTCGGGTATAACTTCGTTGCTCCTGCGGATAAGAACACGCGCGCCTAATTTTATATTTTTCCGTAATATATCGCCGTAATTGTTAAGCGTCGCCTTACTCACCGTCGCGCCCGCAAGTTCAACGGGCGAAACAATTCCCAACGGCGTTAATTTCCCCGTTCTGCCGACTTGCCAGATCACGTCCTTTAATACGGTCGTTATCTCTTCCGCTTCGAATTTATATGCAATGGCCCAGCGCGGAAATTTATCGGTAAAACCGAGTTGACTCCTTAAAATAAAATCGTTTACCTTTACAACTGCCCCGTCAGTCAAAATATCAAGTGTTTTTCTACTGTTTTCTATCTCTTTTATGGCTGTCATAACTTGATTTACGCCTTTACAAACACGCAAAAACGGGTGGACTTTAAACCCGTTTTTACGCAAGAATTCTACACACTCGGTCTGTGAAGAAAAAGCCCTTTCGGAACTGTAATTTACGTTGTAAAACATAATTTCAACACGGCGTTTTTCGGTTACTTTCGGGTCGAGATTTCTTATCGCCCCCGCCACGGCGTTGCGCGCGTTTTTCAGCGGTTCGTCTGCGGTTTTATTGTACTCTTCCAAAAACGAAAGGCGCATTATCGCCTCGCCCTGTACTTCAAAAGTTCCTTTCTCTTTTATTGAAAGCGGAAAACTTTTAACTGTTAAAACCTGACTTGTTACGTCTTCGCCCGTTACCCCGTTTCCGCGCGTTGTGGCGCGTACGAATTTTCCGTCCGTATAGGTAAGGCAGATCGTAAGGCCGTCGAATTTATACTCTACGGTATAAATCAAATCTTCGTCCGCGTCTTTTTTTATGCGCTTATCGAACGCATAAATTTCTTCTTCGGTAGTGGCTTTATCGAGACTGTACAGTCTTTCTATGTGATCGTGCTTTTTAAATGCGGAAATAGGTTCGCCGCCTACTCTTCTTGTAGGAGAATCGAAAAGCACCGTACCCGTTTCCTTTTCGAGTTTTACAAGTTCGTCGTATAAAACGTCGTACTCTTTATCGGAAACGGTAGGATTATCCAAAACGTAATATTCGTATGCGTATTTATTCAGAATTTCGACAAGTTCTTTTAGTCTATCCATTTATAATCTCCATGGGCGCGTATTTTACCGAAAGGGCTTTTATTCCAACGCCCTTAAATGCGACGTCCGCAATAATATTATCGCCCGTCCCCTTAACGTCTATAACCGTACCTTCGCCGAATTTTGCATGCTTTACTTTAATTCCGCTTTTATATCCGCCGTAATCGGCATTTTTATTGACTTTCGGTGCGTTACCGGACAGCATAGTTTTAGCATATTGAGAAGAATATCCGCCCGTTTTATTTGAATATCCGCTATAATCGTCGTTTTCGTCGGCATAAGAAGAAAACCGCTCACTGTCGTATAATCTATCCGAATAATCCGCGCGTTTATCTTTTTCGTAAGCGCTCGGATTCAACACGGGTTGACCTTCTTTTAAAAATCTTGAAGGCGCCATACGCTCGCGATTTCCGTACATATATCTGCTTATTGCACGGGTAAGATATAATCTTTCTCTCGCTCGCGTTATAGCAACGTACATTAGTCTGCGCTCTTCTTCCAACTCATCTTCTTCTCCTACGCTACGGGCTATCGGCAATATCCTTTCGTCAAGCCCTGCGACGAATACGCATTTAAACTCTAATCCTTTGACTGCGTGAATTGTGGCAACCGTTACCGCGTCATCCTGATTTATTGTATCCGTGTCGGTTGCAAGACTTACCGAATTCAGATAGTCAGCCAAAGTTGCGTCATGATTGTCTTGTACAAACTGTTCCGCAGAGTTGACAAGTTCGCTTATATTATATAATTTTGAAGTATTTTCTTCGGATTTTTCGGCAAATTGCTCCCTGAAAGACGTTTTTTCAAGCACGTGCTTTAATAAATCCTGCACGGGATTATTAAGCGAGAAATCTTTGAAACTGTCTATCAAAAGCCTGAAATTAAAAAGTTTCGTTTTGGCGCCGGAACTAATCGCGGTTTGGTCAAGGCGCATAAGCCCGTCGTACATAGAAATTCCCGCCGCGGCGCAGAATTCCCTTAACTGAAAAAGAGTTTTATCGCCTATCCCGCGTTTCGGCACGCTTATGCACCGCATAAACGCTTCGTCATCGTAAGAATTGCCTATAAGTTTCAAATATGAAAGCGCGTCCTTTATTTCTTTACGCTCGTAAAACTTAAAGCCGCCGAAAATTCTATACGGTATACCGTATTTTGTAAATTCCTGTTCAAACGCGCGCGACAAAGCGTTAACTCGCATAAATACGGCAAAATCCTTATACGAATAGTCCGTTCTGTCCATTAAATTTTTGATTTGGATAGCGACATACGTCGCTTCGTTATTTTCATCGTCTGCAACGAAGGTTTCAATTCTCGCGCCGTCGGAATTTTCGGTATACAGTTCCTTTTCCTTTCTGCCTACGTTGTTTTTAATGATACAGTTAGCAAGTTGAAGAATTTTTTTAGTCGACCTGTAATTTCTTTGCAATTTATACGTTTTTGCGCCCTTAAAAAGATTTTCAAAGGATAAAATATTTTCTATTTTAGCGCCGCGCCAACCGTAAATGCTCTGATCGTCGTCGCCCACCACGAAAATATTGCCGTAAAAACTCGAAAGCATTTTAGCAATGGCAAACTGCACCTTGTTAGTATCCTGAAACTCGTCTATATGTATATACTTAAATTTTTCGGCATAATAAGCGAGCACGTCTTCGTGCGTTTTTAAAAGTTCGTACGTTTTGAGAAGAAGGTCGTCGAAATCAAGCGCGTTGGAACGCATAAGTTGTTTATCGTATTCGCGGTATATTTCCGCAAGTTCGTCGGCAAATTTCAGATAAGAATTTTCGGATCTAACGTCGTTCGGTGCAAGACAATCGTTTTTAGCGTTAGAAATAAAGTTTTTCGCCGATTTTAACAATTTGTCCGCATCATAACCGAGTTCCGCGCAGACGCGTTTTAACACTTTTTCTTTATCGGTTTCGTCATAAACGGTGAAAAATTTATCGTAACCTAATTTATCGATATCGCGTCTTAAAATCCGCACGCACATGCTATGGATTGTCGAAACCCACATATATTCCGTGCCGTCTATAATTTTACTTAAACGAGTTTTCATTTCGTCAGCCGCTTTGTTGGTAAAGGTTATCGCCATAATATTCGCGGGATTTATCCCCTTTTCAAGCACGAGATACGCAATCCGAGAAGTTAAAACTCTGGTTTTACCGCTTCCCGCGCCCGCTATCACCAGCACCGCGCCTTCCGTATCGATTACGGGTTTAATCTGTTCTTCGTTAAGTTTTGAAAGTATCTGATTTATATCCGTCATTTTTCTATTACTTACAGCATTTTTTCCTTACTTGATATCTTTGTAAATATTATAACCTTTAATGCGAAAAAAGGCAAACGTTTCCGAATACACACTGTAAAACAACGCTTACTCCGACGGATTAAACCTTGACATATACACAGGTTTATGTTAAAATTTTATATGTGCGTATAACACAAAAAAACTTTAAAAGCGAGATATGGTCTTGGATAAAAAAATAAGCGTTCTTGAAGCGATGGACGTATATCTGCCCGACGTGGACGGTGTTATTAACTGCGTCAATAATTACAGCGTAAACCTTAGCGACAAAACGTCCCTTACCGTTATGTGCCCTAAAAACAGGAAAGATTATAAGGACGAGTTTCCTTATAAAGTCGTGCGCTGTAAAAGCATATATTTGCCCGTTTTGAACCAATACTACGGACTTCCGCAACAGGACGCGCAGTTCAAAAAACAAATTATGAGCGGGAATTACGACATAATTCACGTGCACTCGCCTTTCGGTATGGCAAAATACGCCTTATCCGTCGCGAAAAAGAAAAATATTCCCATAGTTGCCACATTTCACTCGAATATGCGGCAGATTTTCGAGAGCATTTTTAAATCTAAATCTTTCAGTGATTCGCTGTGTCAGAATCTCGGCAAACTTTATAATAAATTCGACGAAGTATTCGTTTGTTCCCCGCAAGTCGAAGAACAGTTACGTTCCTACGGGTACACCAAAAAAGTTACTTATCTTCCGTTCGGTACGGACTTTGAAAAGTGCGAACAGGTCGAAGAATTTTCCGAACTTGCTAACCGCGAATTCGGAATCGCGAACAGAGAACTCGTGTTTATTTACGTCGGACGGGTAATGAAACTTAAAAGAATAGATTTTATTCTCGACGCTCTTAAAATAGTCAAAGAAAAAAATATTAAATTCAAATTTTTCGTCGTCGGCAAAGGCGCGGAACTTGCTTCGCTTAAAAAATATGCGAAAAAACTCGGTTTTAGCGATGACGAAGTTATTTTTACCGGCTTTTTGCCGAGAGAACAGTTCCCCCTGCTCTTTTCAAGGGCGGATTTATTGTTGTTCCCGTCTATTTACGACAACTTCGGACTTGTCAAAGTGGAAGGCGCGTCTTACGAAACGGCGGGTGTTTTTATCAAAGATTCCTGCGCGGGGTGCGACATATCTCACGGCGTAAACGGTTTTATTTCCGATAACGACGTCGAAAGTTTCGCCGCCACCATAACAGACGCGGTCAAAGATTACGACAAACTGAAAAATATCGGAAAAAATGCCAAAGATACGCTTTACATAAGTTGGAAAGATTGTACGGACAAATTGCTCGGCGAATATAAAAGGATTATCGAAGAACACAAAAATCGCTCTGAAATTTCGGACGAGAAATTAAAAAAAACAAAAAAGGTAAAAACAAATGATAATACGTAGCAGAGCGCCGCTTCGGCTCGGTTTTGCGGGCGGCGGCACGGATCTTGAAACGTACAGCAAAATTCACGGCGGCGCGGTTTTAAACGCCACTATAAGCATGTATGCGTACTGCACTATAATCCCCACCGACAACGGCAAAATATGTATTCACTCGTACGATAACCAAAATAATCTCGAAATCGACAGCGTGCCCGAAATTGCGCCCGACGGCGACAAACTCATTTTACACCGCGGCGTATACAACCGAATCGTTAAAGATTTTAACGGCGGTAAGCCCCTTTCCTTTATTATGAGTACAAGTAACGACGCGCCCGTAGGGTCCGGACTCGGTACGTCTTCAACTATGATTGTCGCCATTTTAGAAGCGTTCAACAAATGGCTCAATCTCGGACTAAACGATTATCATAAAGCATGGCTCGCTTACGATATAGAGAGAAACGACCTTAAACTTGCTGGCGGAAAACAGGATCAGTATAGCGCGGTATTCGGCGGGTTTAACTTTATGGAATTTAAAACAGACGGCAGCGTTTTGGTCAACACGCTGCGTTTGGAACGCAAAAGCGTAAACGAACTCGAATGCTCTATGGTCTTATATTACGGCGGTCAAAGCAGAAAATCCGCAGACGTGCAATTTGAACTCACAAAAAACATAATAAACCGTCAGATAGAAAACGCAACGCAGAAAAAAGTGGACACTATAAGCGCTCTCGGCGCGTTAAAGAAAAACGCGTACGATATGAAACACTATCTGCTCACCTGCAACGTAAAGGCGTTTGTCGAATGTTTGCGTATAGGCTGGGAAAACAAGAAAAAGACTTCGAGTATAGTATCTAACAAGGAACTTGAAAAGACGATAGAATTCGCAATGCAACACGGCGCGGAAGCGGTTAAAGTTTCCGGCGCGGGCGGCGGCGGATTTTTGCTTTTATATTGCAACCCCATAAACAGACAACGCCTGACCGACGCCTTAAAAACACTTGACGGTAGCGTTTATTCGGTAAAATTCAGTCGTAGCGGTGCGGAAAGTTGGATAATTTAATAAACGTAAAAGCGCTGATTCTTGCCGGCGGAAAAGGCACGCGTCTTGCGGAAATAACTAAAAATATTATACCTAAACCCTTGGCGAAAATAGCCGGAAAGCCTATTTTAGAACGCGCCGTACTGCAACTTAAACATTACGGCGTAACCGATATTTTTATCAGCGTAGGACACTTAAACGAAAAAATACGCGATTACTTCGGCAACGGTGAGAAATTCGGCGTCAATATAGAATATATTATCGAAAACGAACCGCTGGGATCGGGCGGCGCGCTTTTTTATCTTAAAGAAAAAATTTGCGATAATCTTATCGTTTGCCCCGGCGACATTGTTTTTGACGTGGATTTCAATAAAATGCTCGATTTCCACAAGAAAAAGAACGCGCTTATCACGCTTTTCGCGCACCCAAACCTTCACCCCTACGATAGCGACCTTGTCATAACCGACAAAGAAATGCGGGTTACGGAAATAAACAAGAAAAACTCCGAAAGGAATTTCTTTTATAAAAATATCGTAAACGCGGGAATATTCGTGTTATCTCCTTCAACTTTATCGTTCTTTAAAGAACTTAAACCGATAAATATGGAACACGATTTCGTTTCTTCGTTTATTGGAAGCGGAAAAGTATTCGCTTATAAATCTTCGGAATACGTTAAGGACGTGGGTACTCTCGAAAGATTTTACGCTGCGGAAAAAGACATTGAACGCGGCATAGTCGCCGCGAAAAATCTCCGCAACAAACAAAAGGCTATTTTTCTCGACAGAGACGGAACTATAAACAAATACAAGGGATTTATAAAAACAACCGACGATATTGAATTGTTGCCGAGAGTTGCCGACGCTGTCAAAAAAATAAATTCAAGCGAATATCTTGCAATCGTTATTTCAAATCAACCTGTTATTGCGCGCGGCGAGAGCACGGTGGGCGATGTAGACCGTATGTTCGATAAAATCGAAACTCTGCTTGGTCAAAGCGGCGCTTATCTTGACGGCGTTTATTATTGTCCCCATCACCCGCACAAAGGATTTGACGGTGAGATAAAAGAACTGAAAATCGACTGCGATTGCAGAAAACCGAAAATCGGACTTTTACGTCGCGCGGCAGAAGATTTCAATCTTGACCTTACAAAATGCATTATGATGGGCGACGGAGAAACGGACGTAAAAACGGGTAAAAACGCAAAAATACCGACGGTGCTGGTTAAAACGGGAATTCAGGAAGAAAATTCTGTTACGCCTGATTATTATGCTGATGACCTTTTAAGCGCGGTAAGTATTTTTATAAAAGATTAACAAACGTTTTTAAAAATAAAAGTCCACCCTTCACGGTGGATTTTTTATTTTAAATATATCGCCTATTTTTGCTTGTAATACAATCTACAATGGCAGTACCCTTCAAATTCGGGGTCGGCTATTTGTTCCCTGAATTCTTTACACATACAAACCGTATCTTCCGTCTGCGCTACGCGGCACGGACAATGCCCGTCCTTTCTCTTTAATCCGTCTCTTATCGCTTTTACGATTTTTTCGTCTGTGTTAAAAGTTATTTTCATAATATCACTCTCCTTACCCGATTATTGTAACTTAAAAACGCTTTTAAAACAACTGTTTATACAAAAAATTATATAAATATTTGCGTTAAACGCCGATAAATGGTATAATAAATCTCGTTTGGAAATAATAATTTTCGGAGAAATGCTATGAAGTACGACGTCATCATTATCGGCGCAGGTCCCGGCGGAATATTCGCCGCATACGAACTTACCAAGGAAAACCGCGATTTATCGGTCGCAGTTTTCGATTCCGGACACTCTTTGGAAAAAAGGATGTGCCCTATCGACGGCAAAAAAATCAAATCTTGCATCAATTGCAAAACCTGCTCAATAATGTCCGGATTCGGCGGCGCAGGCGCGTTTTCCGACGGTAAATACAATATCACAAACGACTTCGGCGGAAGTTTGCACGAACATATCGGTAAACAGAAAGCCATCGAACTTATGAATTACGTCGACGATATCAATATGCGTTTCGGCGGCGAAGGCACGAAAATGTATTCGACTGCGGGCACTTACCTTAAAAAAATCTGTTTACAAAACAAACTTAATCTGCTCGACGCAAAAGTTCGCCATCTCGGAACGGATAAAAATTTTATCGTTTTGAAAAACTTATACGATATACTTAAAGACAAAGTCGATTTTTATTTCGACACGCCCGTAACCGACGTCAAAAATACCGATGACGGCTTTTGCGTTCACACCGTAACTTCGGAGTTTTTCTGCCGCAAATGTATTATTTCGGTAGGCCGAAGCGGTAGTAACTGGATGGAAAAATTGTGCAAAAGCCTTAAAATCCCGACAAAATCCAACCGAGTGGATATCGGCGTGCGCGTCGAATTGCCTGCGGAAATATTTTCTGCCTTGACCGACGAATTATATGAAAGCAAAATCGTTTACAGAACGGAAAAATTCGAAGATTCCGTACGTACTTTCTGTATGAACCCGAACGGCATAGTCGTCAACGAAAACACTAACGGTATAGTTACGGTCAACGGGCACAGTTATGAAGATTCCTCATTAAAGACTAAAAACACAAACTTTGCTTTACTTGTCAGCAAGCATTTTTCAGAACCATTTAAAGACAGTAACGGTTATGCAGAAAGTATCGCTCGGCTTTCTAATATGCTCGGCGGCGGAGTTATCGTGCAACGTTTCGGCGACCTTATAAGGGGCAGGCGCAGCACAGAAAAACGTATTGAAGAAAATATTACCGTCCCCACTCTTGCGGCGACTCCGGGAGATTTGAGCCTTGTGCTACCCAAACGTATTTTAGACGGCATCATAGAAATGATTTATGCGCTCGACAAAGTCGCGCCGGGGACTGCTAACGACGACACTCTGTTATACGGCGTAGAAGTCAAATTTTACAATATGGAAGTCGGTATCGACGACAATCTTGAAACCAAACTTAAAGGATTATACGTCATAGGCGACGGTAGCGGTGTTACTCACTCGCTGTCGCACGCTTCCGCAAGCGGCATTTTCGTCGCGCGGCAAATTTTAGGCTGTGAATAATTTTAAAATATTTTTACCATTAAACGGCGCGCGGCATATA
>CAJOMP010000008.1:0-30491 GCA_905235785.1 uncultured Clostridia bacterium
ATTTATTATACTCTAATGAAATATATTTTATACATATATAAAAATTATCCTGAATATATTGTAAAACTACATAATTTTCGTTTAGATGAATTTAAATTAAGAATTAAAAATTTCAATGTTTTTATTAAATCATCATCATTTAAAATAATTGCAGAAGAAATATTATATTTATTAAGTGTATATGAATCTACAATAACAAATTTAATGTTTGATTTAGATAATCTAAAAAGGGATCCAAATTATATTAATGCATTTAATAATATTAGCGATGAAATTTTTAATAATAGAAGATTAGAATTTACCAAATTTAGAGTAGATTTAAAAGAAAAAGTTAAAAATGCTAGATATGAAAAGATATCTGATAAACAGAGTAAAAAAATAATATCGGGCGCGTTCGTTTTGGGACTCGCCGCGTTTATCGCGAAAGTTCTCGGCGCGGTTTACAGAATTCCGCTTACCAAAATAATCGGCGGAACGGGGCTCGGACTTTATCAGATGGTCTTTCCCGTTTACGCTTTGCTCTTGGATCTTTCGGGCGCGGGCGTGCCTAATGCGATCGCAAAACTTGTCTCTTCGTATAACGGTGTCGACAAGGATATTTACGCGCGTAAAATCCTTAAAATCAGTATCGCGTTCTTTTCCGCGCTCGGCGCGTTGTTGTCCGTTCTTACCGCCGCTTTATCGACGAAAATTGCCGCGGCTCAGGGCAACGCGGACGCAAGGCTTGCCTACGTGTATCTCGCCCCGTCCGTGTTTTTGGTGTGTCTGATTTGCTGTTTCCGCGGTTATTTTCAGGGCTTTATGAATATGACGCATACCGCCGTGTCGCAGGTTGTCGAACAGAGCGTTAAACTCGTTTTCGGACTGCTGTTCGCAAACCATTTTTTACCCGATATCCCGAAAGCGGTAGCGGGGGCGACGCTCGCAATAACCGTTTCGGAATTCGTCGCGCTTTCCGTACTCGTAATAACTTATGCGCTAAAATGTAAAAAAAGCGGATTTTCCCGAATAAATTTCGGATATAAACCTTTCGGCGAATTAAAACGTATTTTGGCGTACACCGCGCCGATAGCGCTTACCGTGATGATATTGCCGCTTTCAAAAGTAATAGACAGTTTTCTTATAATAAATATGCTAACGGGCGTCAGCGAAAATCCGACGGGGTTATACGGAATTTTTTCGGGCGTATGTCTTACCGTCGTGGGACTTCCCGTGGCGGTGTGTTACGGAATATCGGCGGTAGCCGTGCCTGCGGTCGCGTCGGAAACGAGCCGCAAAAATAAAAACGCCGCGAAAACCGTGTTGCTTACGCTTGCGGTGTCTTTGCCGTGCGCCGTAGTTCTCGCCGCGGGAGCGCCGCTTATAATAAAAATACTGTTCGGATATTTAAGCGAAACAGAGCGCGCATTGTCTATAAATCTTTTGCGGATAACTTCGCCTTGCGTTGTGCTTTTGTCGCTTTTGCAAACGCTTAACGGTATTCTCGTCGGCAAGGGAACCCCAAAAAAACCGATGGTCGGCGTGGCGGCGGGCGTGACCGTTAAAATTCTTATTGAAGTTTTTACCCTTAAAATACCCGAAATTAACATCTACGGCGCGGGAATAGCCGCAATCGCTTGCTATTTTGTCGCGGATTTGGTAAACTTATCAATGGTTTTTCCGATAAAGTTTAAAAGGAAAGCAAATGAAAGTTTACGCGTTGAATTTAAACGGTACGCCGATTCGCAATAATTTGTTTTTAGCGCCTATGGCGGGGTTTACTGACTATCCGTTCAGAAAGACCGCGCTGTCTTTGGGCGCGGGGCTTTGTTTTACCGAACTTACGAGCGCAAAGGGGCTGTATTACGGCGGAAAAAACAACGAAAAACTACTTAAAACCGACGATTACGAAAAAACCGCGGCGCAGATATTCGGGAGCGATCCGTATTTTATGCGTTGGGCGGCGGAAAGCGAGTATCTGAAAAATTATAAAATAATCGATATAAATATGGGCTGTCCCGTGCCGAAAATAGTCAAAAACGGCGAAGGCAGCGCGCTTCTTACAAATATTTCGCTTGCCGAAAAAATCATAAAAGAGTGCGTTAAAAGCGGCAAAACCGTAACGGTCAAAATACGTACGGGCTTAAAAGCGGGGGACGATATGGCGGCGGAATTCGCGCAAATGGCGGAAAACGCGGGCGCAAGCCTTATAACCGTGCACGGCAGGGTAAGAGAAGCCTATTATTCGGGCGAGCCCGATTTTCGCGCGATAGCGCGGGCAAAACGCGCGGTGAAAATACCCGTGATTGCAAACGGCGGGATTTTTACTGCGGAAGACGCCGACAATATGATAGAAAAAACGGGCGCCGACGGGGTAATGATAGCGCGGGGCGCTGTTTCAGACCCGTTTATATTTTCAAAGATATCGGGCGAAAAAATCGTCGGCGACATAAAGACGATAAAAGACTTTGCGATAAATCATCTTCGCGAAGAAGTAAAAGCGTCGGGCAGCGAAAGGGCGGCGGTGGAATTTCGGAAGTTCGTTACTTATTATTTTAAAAACGTGGAAAATTCAAAGAGTAAGCGGGCGGAAATAATGCAGTCGACGAGCGCGGAGCGCACCGAAGAATTGCTTAAAAAATATCTTTAACAAAAAAACCGTTTCCGAAATAGAATATTATTAAAAGTCTTTTTTCGGGAGCGGCGTTTTATATGGAAATTTGTTTTGTTACGGCGGATACGCTTGATAACGTGTGGCAGGAAAAGATGTCCGCAATCGGAAAGAGCGACGTTCTGGTTTTCGGGTTTAACGGGCTGGGGCTTGTGAGTTATAAAAAGGAACTCGGCGGCGAAACGGAGTATTTTCAGGACGTAGCGAGACTGTCTCGTCAACTTTCGGGCGTAGTTGTGTGCGGTTGCGATACCGACACTTACGGGGTGTTCCGCCACTCCGCGGTTATAGCGGATAAAGGCAAAATTTTAGGCGTAAGCGATATGGCGCACGCTATTGACGACAGCGAATTCGTCGCGGGCGGAAATTTCAGGGTATACGATACGAGTAAGGGCAAAATCGGGCTTATTATCGCGGAAGATTTATTCTTTCCGGAATCGGGCAGAGTACTCGCGCTTTGCGACGCGGATATTATAATCTGTTTATTTAAAAAACTTGACGGACCTATGCCGCAAGTAATGCTCCGCGCAGGGGCGTTCGCCAACGGGGTTTCTATGGCGCTTTGCGCCAAAAATTACGCCGCGGTAGCGGATATACGCGGCAATATGGTGCTTTCGGGCGGCGGTAAAATTATGAAAACCAAGATAAAAATCGAAAAGGATTTTCATCTTATAAGTTTAAGGCAACGCGGACTTTACCGCGATTTCAATTCCGGATATTAGGAGAGATTATGGCATTTAATATTGTTTTGGTAGAACCGGAAATTCCGCAGAACGCGGGCAACATAGCGCGGACTGCGGCGGTTACGGGGTGCAAATTGCACCTTGTAAGACCCTTGGGGTTCGAAGTTTCGGACAAGTACTTAAAAAGGGCGGGGCTCGACTACTGGCATCTCGTAGATATTTATTACTACGACAATTTGAAAGAACTGATGGACAAGTATTATGTCGGCGATAACTTTTGGTTTTTTTCGACTAAGGCAAAGCACATACACTCGGAAGTACGGTATAAAGACGGCGATTTTCTCGTTTTCGGCAAAGAAACGAAAGGACTGCCCGAAGACCTGTTAAAAGCGCATTACGACGAGTGCGTAAGACTTCCGATGCGCGAAGAAACCCGTTCGTTAAATCTTTCAAACTCCGTCTGCGTGGGCGTTTACGAAGGGTTAAGACAGTTGAATTACGCGGGGTTAAAAACGGAAGGTGAAATTCCGAAGAGATAAACCGCGGTAAAACGTTTGACAACGTCCCGAAAAATCCTGTATTATTATAATGGATTAAGTTGCGGAATAAAAACGATTTTATTTCTTACGTTCACTCAAAGGAAAAGTTTTTATGGGAAATTCTGTATACGCTAACATCTTTTTTATGCTCGGCGGCATTGCCGTAATGATGTTCGGAATGCGGACAATGGGCGCAAATCTCGAACGTATTGCCGGCAATAACGTTAAAAAGTTGCTCGGAAGAATAACCAATAACAGGTTTGTGGGCGTGGGGATAGGCGCGGCGGTTACCGCGATTATAAACAGTTCGGCGGCGACTACCGTTATGCTCGTCGGATTTGTCAATATAGGTCTTATAACTCTTACGCAAGCCGCGTCGGTGATTATGGGCGCGAATATCGGGACGACCATCACCGCGCAGATACTTTCGCTTTCCGGCACGGAAGGCGTGGATGTAGCGTCTATCGCCGCTCTCGTCGCGGCGTCCGGTATGGTAATGGCGCTGTTTTTCAAAAACGACAGGATAAACAAAATAGGATATATCCTTTTAGGTTTAGGCTTTATTTTTATCGGACTCAAAATAATGAGCGTTTCCGTAAACGGCATTATTTACGAAAACCCCGAAGAAAATATTTTGCGACCGTTATTCGGCAGTATTTTCGGAAAAGATCATTTTCCGTTGTTACTCATTTTAATAGGCATAGTACTTACCGCCCTTATACAAAGTTCGGCGGCCGTAACGGGTATTTTGATCGCTATCGGCGGCGCGTTGAACTTTCAAACGGCGGTATTTATTATTTTAGGCTCTAATATCGGAACGTGCGTAACGGCGATAATTTCTTCCTTCGGCACGTCGACTAGCGCGAAAAGAACGGCGGTCATACACCTTTTGTTCAACTTGTTCGGTTGCCTTATCTGTATCGCGCCGCTCTGGATCTGGGCGGAAGAATTCGGCAATTTC
This sequence comes from uncultured Clostridia bacterium, assembly GCA_905235785.1. Lineage (GTDB taxonomy): Bacteria > Bacillota > Clostridia > Christensenellales > Borkfalkiaceae > UBA1259. Next base: position 4,834 of record CAJOMP010000008.1, read on the forward strand.
ATGCAAAGCGTTTCGGGCGCGTCGATACAAAGACAGATAGCCAATTTCCATACGCTTTTCAATCTTCTCACCACTCTTATTTTGCTACCGTTTACCAACGTGCTCGTTATGCTTGCGACAAAGATTATTCCCGAACGCAAAAACGGCGCGGCAAATAGGCTTGTGTTCAATTTTATCGACGACAGACTTTTGGAAACACCGCCTATCGCCGTCGGAAACACTAAACTCGAAATAATCAGGATGGCGGATATCGCGAAAGAAAATATAAATCTCAGCATAGATATGTTGCTTTCGGGCGACGACAGTCATGCGGACGTCGTAAAGGAAAACGAACAAGTGCTTAACTTCTTAAATAAGAGCATAACGGGGTTTTTAACGAACTTATCGGGCAAAAACCTGTCGCTTTTGGACGAAAAGAAAGTGGGGTCTTACTATCACGTCGTTATCGACCTTGAAAGGGTCGGCGACTATGCGGAAAACATAATGGAATATTCCGCGAAACTCAAAGAAGACGGCGCTGTTCTTTCCGACGAGGCAAAAGAAGAGTTAAAGACGTTAAAGGGTTATATAAACGACCTTTTCGTAAAATCCGTCGAAGCGTTCGATAAGCGCAATTTCGGGTTGCTTTCCGCGGTGGACGAGATAGAAGAAAAAATAGACGAATATTCCGCGGAACTCGAACTCAAACACGTTGACAGATTAAAGCAGGGTATATGTTCGGCGCAGACGGGCTCTATCTACTTGCAGACGGTATCGAATCTCGAAAGAGTGGGCGATCATATTACTAACGTGGCGTTTTCAATAAAACAGTACCGACATAAGTAAAAATGATATTTCGGCGTTTCAATACGTTTGACAAAAAATCGGTTTTAATTATATAATAATTCGGAAATAAATATTAAAAAATAAATTCGGAGAGTACAAAAATGAACAAGAAATCCATTTTAGACGTAGAAGTTGGCGGAAAGAAATGTCTTGTCAGGGTAGACTTAAACGTTCCCATGAAAGACGGCGTCATTACCGACGAGAACCGTATCGACGGCGCTCTTCCCACCATTAAGTACCTTATCGACAAGGGCGCGAAAGTCATACTTTGTTCGCATTTGGGCAAGCCGCACAATATCTTTACCGAAGGCTTCGGGCTTACCAAAAAGGAAAAGAAAGCGATAGACGCTCTTCCTGAAAGCGAAAAGGCGGCGGCGAAAGCGGAATATCTTAAAAAAGCGCTTAAAGACAAGGAAAAATTCACTCTCCGTCCCGTTGCGGAAAGACTTTCCGAAAAACTCGGTAAAAAAGTAACGTTTGCCGAAGACGTTGTGGGCGACTCCGCAAAAGCGGCGGTTGCCGGTATGAAAAACGGCGACGTCGTTCTTCTCGAAAACACCCGTTTCGAAGCGGGCGAAGAAGGAAGAAGCGAAGAATTATGCAAAAAACTCGCGGAATTTTGCGATATTTACGTAAACGACGCGTTCGGAACGGCGCACCGCTCGCACGCGACCACCGCGGCAATAGTCGAATACGGCTTTGTAAAAACCGCGGTTTGCGGTTTCCTTATCGAAAAGGAACTTTCGGTAATGGCTGACGCGCTCGAAAATCCCGTCAGACCTTTCGTCGCGATTTTGGGCGGCGCTAAAATATCCGATAAACTTAAAGTTATAGACAATCTTCTCAATAAATGCGATACGCTTATTATCGGCGGCGGTATGGCGTACACGTTTATAAAGGCGAAGGGTATGAGCGTAGGTAACTCGCTTGTCGACGAAGAGCAAATAGGCTATTGCAAAGAAATGATGGCAAAGGCGGAAACTCTCGGCAAAAAACTTTATTTGCCCGTAGACGTGGTTGTCGCGAAAGAATTTCCTAATCCTATCGACGCCGAAGTCGATACCGAGATTTGCGATATAGATAAAATTCCCGACGGGAAAGAAGCGCTCGATATCGGACCTAAGACGGCGGCAATCTACGCGGACGCAGTCAAAAACGCAAAGACGGTCATCTGGAACGGACCTATGGGCGTTTCCGAAAACCCGTGTTTTGCCGGCGGCACGGTAGCGGTCGCGAAAGCCCTTGCGGAAACTTCCGCGACGACTATTATCGGCGGCGGCGATTCCGCGGCGGCGGTCAAAAATCTCGGATTTGCCGATAAAATGACGCATATTTCGACGGGCGGCGGCGCGTCGCTCGAACTCTTTGAAGGTAAAAAATTACCGGGTATTGAGTGCTTAAACGATAAAAATTAAAACTTTTAATATATTACGGAGATAAAAAATGAGAAAACCGATTATTGCAGGCAACTGGAAAATGAATAAAACCGCGGCGGAAGCGGAAGCGCTTATCGCCGAACTTAAACCGCTTGTGGCAAAGTCCAAGCCCGATGTGGTAATATGCGTGCCTTACACCGACCTTTGGGCGGCGAAAGCGGCTATCGCGGGCAGTAAAATACGTCTTGGCGCGGAAAACGTGGCGTGGGCGGACAGCGGCGCGTTTACGGGTGAAATTTCCGCCGCTATGCTCAAAGAAATAGGCGTGGAATACGTTATTATCGGGCACAGCGAAAGAAGAACCTATTTCGGAGAAACGGACGAAACCGTAAATAAACGCTTAAAGCAGGCGCTTGCAAACGGCTTAAAACCGATAGTCTGCGTAGGCGAAACGCTTGTCGAGAGAGAAAAGAACAAAACGAAACGCATTCTTAAAAAACAGGTTTTAGACGGATTTAAGGACGTTACCGATTTTTCGGATATAGTTATCGCGTACGAACCCGTATGGGCGATAGGCACGGGCAAAACGGCAACCGCAGAAGACGCCAACAAGACGATAGGTTATATCAGAAGTCTTGTCAAAAAGACTTGGGGCGCGGAAGTCGCTAAATCGCTCCGTATTCAATACGGTGGCAGTATGAAACCGTCTAACGCCAAAGAACTTATGGCTATGAAAAATATCGACGGCGGACTTATCGGCGGCGCGGCGTTAAAAGCGCAGGATTTTGCGGCGATCGTTAACTACAAAGACTAACGCGATTAAAATTTCAGGATGTAAAAAAGGCACGCGAAAAGTGCCTTTTTTCAAAGGTGATAAAATGGCAAAAAAACCGAATTGTATAATCATAATGGACGGATTCGGGTATAATCCCGACTTGCGCGGCAACGCGATAGAAGCGGCGGGGATACCAAACGTAAAAAAGATGTTCAACGAATATCCGTCGACGTTTATCGGCGCGAGCGGTATGGACGTCGGACTTCCCGACGGACAGATGGGGAATTCCGAAGTGGGACACCTTAATATCGGCGCGGGCAGGATAGTTTATCAGGATTTGACGAAGATAACGAAAGCGATACAGGACGGCGATTTCTTTTCAAACGCCGCGCTTATAAAGGCGATGGATAACGCCGCATTTAACGGTAGAAAGTTACATTTGATGGGACTGTTGTCGACGGGCGGAGTACACTCGCACATAACGCATCTTTACGCGCTTCTTAAAATGGCGAAAGAGCGCGGCGTTAAAAACGCTTACGTTCATTGTTTTTTGGACGGCAGAGATACCGACCCGAAATCCGGCGCGGGATTTGTAGCCGACTTGCAAAAAGAAATCGACGATTTGCATTACGGTGAGATTGCGTCCGTCTGCGGAAGGTATTACGTTATGGACAGGGATAACAACTGGGACAGAACGTTAAAAGCCTACGATATGTTGACTTTGGGACTTGGCGAAAAAAGCGACGACGCCGTGAAAGCGGTAAAAGACAGTTATTCGGGCGGAGTAACCGACGAATTTATGTTGCCGACGAATATCGTTAAAGACGGTGAGCCGCTCGCTTTGATAGAAAAAGGGGATTCCGTTATATTCTTTAATTTCCGCCCCGACAGGGCCCGCCAGATAACGCGCGCTCTGTCGCAAGCGGAATTTACGCCGTATTTTGACGCCGATAAGGGCAAACAAATGTACTTTGAAAGAAAAACGGGATATCTTGCGCCCGTATATACGGGTTTTGCGGTATACGACGCGAGTTTTAAGGACGTTTACGTTGCTTTTCCGCCGGACGAGATAACGAATACATTGCCGCAATATTTATCCGCTCTCGGAAAGACGCAACTTCATATAGCGGAAACGGAAAAATACGCGCACGTTACGTTTTTCTTTAACGCGAAATTAGAAGCGCCGGTAGAAGGCGAAACTCGAATAGTTATTCCGTCGCCGAAAGTAGCGACTTACGACTTAAAGCCCGAAATGAGCGCGTACGAAGTTAAAGACAGGGTGATAAACGAACTTTCTACGGGCAAATACGACGTTATGATACTGAATTTTGCAAACTGCGATATGGTAGGACATACGGGCGTATTCGACGCGGCGGTAAAAGCGGTGCAAACTGTCGATACCTGCGTGAAAGAAGTCGTAGATAAAATTCTCGATATGGGCGGCGCGGCGATAATCACCGCAGACCACGGCAACGCGGATAAAATGCTTGACAGAGACGGCAAGCCGTTTACCGCGCACACAACAAATCCCGTTCCGTTTATCGTGGTCGGCGAAAAGTTCAAGGGATTAAAATTAAAGGAAAACGGAAAACTGTGCGATATCGCTCCGACCCTTCTCGATATGATGGAAATCGCAAAGCCTAAAGAGATGACGGGCGAAAGTTTGCTAATAAAATAAAAAGATTATTAAAAACAGTTGTAAAAAAGCGGGTTTTGTGTTAAAATATTTTTGTTTTTAATAATTTAAGATAAATTTGTGCTTTTCGGGAGTAAATTATGAGTTATTTCGGAATACTTATGACGTCGTTTTGGGACGTATGGTACGGCGGGGTACAGCAAGCGCTGCTCGCGATTATGGCGCTTTGCGCGCTGTTTATAATTTTAGTCGTTATGTTTCAACCCGGCAATTCTTCGGGTGTATCCGCTCTCGGCGGCACGACCGAAACGTTTTTGGGAAAGAATAAGAGTAAGACCTTTGAACATAAAATGAAACTTTATACCGTAATAAGCGGTATAGTTTTCACGGTACTTGCGATAGCGTTCGCGATCATCGCGCATTTTGCATAACGCGGTTTTATAAAGGGATTAAGGCGGTTCTTTTCCGAACCGTCTTTTTTATTGTATGAGAAGAGAAGTAATAGAAGGAACTATTTGCGGTCACGAAAACGGTTATGCGTTTTTGTTGCCCGACGACAAAACAAAGGAAGATTTTTTTATTCCGCACGGCGACCTTCGTGGCGCTATGCACGGAGACTCGGTGCTTGCGGAAACGACTTGCGGTTCGGGCGAGCGAACTACCGCGCGCGTGCTGAAAGTTATTAAGCGCGGTATAGATAAGGTTGTAGGCACGTATTTTACCTGTAAAAGCGGAGGATTTGTTTCGCCTGACGACAGACGGTATTTTTGCGACGTGTTTGTGCCGTTCGGCAAAGGTTTAAGGGCGAGAGCCGGCGATAAAGTCGTATGCAAAGTGTTGTCCTATCCCAAAAAGAAAAATCCCGAAGGGATAATTACCGAGATTTTCGGCAGACAATTTGAAAAAAACGCCGAGTTAAAGTCGATATTATTCGCGTACAACTTGCCGCAGTCTTTCGGAAAAGCGGCGATAAGCGAAGCGAAAGCCGTCAGCAAAGAGCCGATATCGTTTGACGGAAGAAAGGATTTTACGGGCGAATTGATTTTTACAATCGACGGCGAAGACGCAAAGGATTTCGACGACGCCGTGTCGATAAAAAAAGTCGGTGAAAATTACGTCTTGGGCGTTCATATCGCCGACGTGAGCCATTTTGTTAAAGCGGGTTCTGCGCTTGATAGCGAAGCGTTCGAGCGGGGCACGAGCGTTTATTTTCCGGAGCAGGTTATTCCGATGCTGCCCGAAGTTTTATCTAACGGCGTTTGTTCGCTTAAAGAAGGCGAATTGAGATATACTTTTTCCTGCGTTATGACTGTAAACTGTAAAGGCGTAGTCGAAAATTACGAAATATTCCCGTCGGTAATTAAAAGTTCCGCGCGCATGACGTATACCGCCGTGCAGAAAATTTTGGACGGTGATAAAAAAGCGCGAGATAAGTATTCGCATTTAGTATCCGCCATAACGCTTATGGACGAACTTACGGATATTTTAATCGAAAAACGCTTGAAAAACGGCAATATAGACCTTGAAACCGCCGACAGCATTGTTACGGTTGACAAAAACGGGAAAATCAACGTTATTAAGGCTTTGCAGAATAAAGCGCAAAAAATCATAGAAGAGTTTATGATTTTAACAAATTGCACCGTGGCGGAATTTATGTACTACGCCGAAAAGCCCTTTATTTACAGAATACACGAGCCGCCGACCGAAGAAAAACTCGACGGATTTTACGAGTTTTTAAGTCTGCTCGGAATAAACGCGAAAAGAAACAGGGAAAAGGTCTACCCCGCGGATTTTCAGAAGATACTGAAAAACGCGGAAGATAAACCCTATTATACCGTTCTTAACCGCGTAATGCTCCGCTCTATGCAGAAAGCGAGATATTCGACAGAACCGAAAGGACATTTCGGGCTTGGCGAAAAGCATTACTGTCATTTTACTTCGCCGATAAGAAGATACCCCGACCTTGCGATACACAGGATAATAAAAGAGTTTATCGCTTTGTGCGATAACGGAAAAGACGACGAATATTCGGTGTTTTTTGCAAATGCGGCGGCGTATTCTTCGCAAAAAGAACGCAATGCCGAGAACGCCGAACGCGCTGTCGACGATTTTTATAAGATACTGTATATCAGTGATTTCGAGGGCGAAGAATTCGACGGAATTATAAGCTTTTTGTGGAACTTGCGTGCGGGATAGAAGGACGGGTAAAGGTAGAAACTCTTTCGGGCAGAGCGTACCGCTTTAACGAAAAGACTTATACACTATCAAACGGAAAGAATACTTACAGACTCGGCGAAAGGGTGAAAATCAAGGTTGCGGGGGTAAATATCATAACTCGCTGCGCGGAATTTATAATAGTATAAACAGTTGCAAACGCGCTTAAAAAGTAGTAAAATAAAACGGATGGACGGAAAAATCATAGCCACAAACCGTGTGGCAAATCACGAATATTTTATACTCGACCGATTTGAAACGGGTATCGTTTTAGACGGCGGCGAGATCAAGTCGTTAAGGGGCGGAAACTGCAACCTAAAAGACAGTTTTTGCGTGTTTTACGGCGGGGAAATATTCGTTAAAAATATGCATATCGCGGTTTACGACAAGTCGGGCGCGTTCAATACGAAAAACGCGACGCGTGACAGAAAACTTCTTTTGCATAAAACGGAAATAGTTAAACTTTCGTCCAAGGTTGCCGAAAAGGGGCTTACCGTAGTGCCGCTTAAACTTTATTTTAAGGACGCGCTTGTCAAAATGGAAATAGGGCTTTGTCAGGGTAAACACACTTATGACAAGAAAAAATCGTTAATGGAAAAAGATATTTTGAGAGAAAAAGAAAGATATTTAAAATCTACTAAATAAAGGAGCAATTATGTCAGACAAAAAGAGACTTGAAACAATCTGCGTTCAGGGCGGGTATACCCCGAAAAACGGCGAACCGAGACAGGTGCCTATTATTCAAAGCACTACGTTTAAGTACGATACCAGCGAAGATATGGGTAAGTTATTCGACTTAGAAGCAAGCGGATATTTTTATACCCGTCTGCAAAACCCCACCAACGATTACGTGGCGAAAAAACTCGCCGAACTCGAAGGCGGTACGGCAGGTATGCTTACTTCGTCGGGTCAAGCGGCAAATTTTTTCGCGGTGTTTAATATCGCGAATTGCGGCGATCACGTTGTCGCGTGTTCCGCAATCTACGGCGGAACTTTCAACCTGTTTAACGTTACGATGCGGAAAATGGGTATAGACTTTACCTTTGTTTCGCCCGATTCGACCGAAGAAGAACTCGACAAAGCGTTTAAACCCAACACGAAAGCGGTGTTCGGCGAAACTATCGCAAACCCCGCGTGTTCCGTTCTCGATATAGAACTGTTTGCGCGCGTTGCGCATAAACACGGTGTGCCGCTTATTATCGATAATACTTTCGCAACGCCCGTAAATTGCCGCCCGATAGAGTGGGGCGCGGATATAGTAACTCACTCTACCACAAAATACATTGACGGACACGGTTCCGGCGTCGGCGGCGCGATTATCGACGGCGGCAAATTCGACTGGAATAAATATAAAGACAAATTCCCCGGGCTCACTACGCCCGACGACAGTTATCACGGCGTAATTTACACCGAAAGATTCGGACTCGGCGGCGCGTTTATCACGAAAGCGACGGCGCAACTTATGCGCGATTTCGGCTCTATTCAGTCGCCGCAGAACGCTTATTACGTAAATTTAGGGCTTGAAAGTCTTCACGTTCGTATGGCTCGCCATTGTGAAAACGGATTGAAAGTTGCAACCTTTTTAAATAGCCATCCGAAAATCGAGTGGGTGAGATATTGCGGGCTTAAAACGGATAAATATTACGAACTCGGTCAAAAATATTTACCGAACGGGTCTTGCGGCGTTTTGAGTTTCGCGGTCAAAGGTACGCGTAAAGACGCGGAAACACTTATGAAAAACTTAAAAGTCGCGGCAATCGAAACGCACGTTGCCGACGCGAGAACTTGCTGTCTGCACCCCGCGAACACTACGCACCGTCAACTTACCGACGAACAACTTGTAGCCGCAGGTATTACGCCGACGCTTATCAGGTATTCGTGCGGGATAGAAAACGCGCAGGATTTGATCGACGACCTTGCCGAGGCGCTCGAAAGCATATAAATCAACTAATAAACGCAGGGGATAAATAATGCCGATTATCGTACCGAAAGACATACCCGCTTCAAAAATTCTGCAAGCGGAAAACATATTCGTTATGAACGTAAAACGCGCCGCGGGGCAGGATATACGACCGCTTGAAATCGCTATCGTGAATTTAATGCCGACTAAAATAGTTACGGAAACGCAACTTATGCGGCTTTTATCAAATTCGCCGCTGCAAGTCAATATAACGCTCGTGTCTACCGCAAGTTACGTCGGTAAAAACACGCCCGCGGAGCATCTTCAAAAGTTTTACAAACCGTTTAACGACATTAAGGGCAAGAATTTCGACGGTATGATAATTACCGGCGCGCCCGTAGAAGATTTGGAATTTTCGGAAGTAAAATACTGGAACGAACTCGAAGAAATTTTCGAGTTCGCAAAAACCCGCGTTACCAGCACGATGTTTATATGTTGGGGCGCGCAAGCGGCGCTGTATTACTATTACGGCATAAAAAAATATCCTTTACAAGAAAAACTTTTCGGCATTTACAAGCATAAAAAGTTAGTCGAATTCGATAAACTGTTAAAAGGGACGGACGATAGGTTTTACATGCCGCACTCCCGCCACTCTACGATAAGAGAAGAAGACGTTAAAGCGTGCAAACAACTCGTTCTTTTAGCGTCGTCTAAAAAGGCGGGCGCTTCGGTCATACGTTCAAAAGACAATAAATTCGTGTTTATAACGGGACACGCGGAATACGACAGAGATACGCTTGAAAAAGAGTATTTAAGGGATAAGGAAAAGGGGCTCGACATTGCTCCGCCCGAGAATTATTACGTAGATGAAATCGGCGGTGAAATAAATATGTGTTGGGCTTCTACCGCTAACCTTATTTATATGAATTGGTTAAATCATTTCGTATATCAGATTACGCCTTACAATATCGAAGAGATAAAGTAAGGCAAGACGGGGGTGTTTCAGATTCGATTGTGCGGGTGAGTTAAAGCGCAAGCATACCGAAGGCTCGGCTTCGTAAAAACGGAACTTAAATTTAAATGCTGATAATCAAAGATTAGCATACGCAGCGTAAACGCGCGTACGTCCTGCCGTTCTTTTCCCGTCGGGAACGGATAGGGCGTCAACAAGGCGGGGAACGGCTTAAATTGTTTTGACGGCGGCGGTTTAAGCGGAATTAAGTTGTCATGGAAAAATCAAAGCCCGCCGATGGGCGTGGTTTTTCCGAAATAAAACGTCGGATAAGTATGTAGAAAACTTTAATAAAGCGTGCAAGACCGGAGTGCAAATCTCCGCACCTCCACCACGTCGCGGCAAGGCGATTTTGAAAACGGTTGACAAATTATTGTCAACCGTTTTCGTTTACGCCTGCCGCTCCTTTTCCCAAAAAATCTTTGCAAAGCAAATCTTTTTTGGGAGCCCTGAAATAACGTGGTGTCCTTAGTGCGTATTTCACACGCACAAGTCCACCACGTCAGAGCAAGGCTTTTTGGTCTTGCTCTTTTGTTTTGCAAAAGAGCGAAGACGGTGCAGCCTGCTCTTCCTTTTCCCAAAAAATCTTTGCTTTGCAAATCTTTTTTGGGAGCCCTATTTTTAAATTTTTTACGTATTTTGCGGCATTAGACGCAAAATATACATAATGCCACTTGGAACAAGTGGTACATAATGCCGCCGACAGGCGGTACAAAAAACGCCGCAAAACATTATGTGTCGGCAACTGATTTCATAATCCCCGATAGTGTTACGAGTATAGGATATAATGCGTTCTATAATTGTAGCAGTTTAAATATTAAAATAACCATAAATATTACGCCCGATTGCGAAAACTCGCAATCGGGCGTACTTTTCAAAAAAAATACCGTGCATCTTAAATCGACTTATTATGCCGAAGCGGTGGCGGTACAGGTAACTCCTTCAAAGCAACCTTATGGCACACAAACCTTTCTACTTAGTGCTGCTGTATTCCTACTCTGACACGGTTCATAGGGGTTTGTTGCACAAGACCTTGATATCAACGCCCCTTATACCGATCTGCCTTCCACACAATAAGCCTTTTATAAGCATTCTGCTCCGCTAAGCGAATTGCGGATTACAGGGCATCGCTAACTCCCCGCATAGCACGGTAATAATATTTTAACCGATTTGCCGCTTATTTGCAAGTTTTTTCGGATAAAAAAGTCATTTGTCCCGAAATTAACTTTACAAAACCGACAAATAATTCTATACTTATATATGTATTATTTTAAATATTCTTTTATATCGGGAGCAATTTATGTATAAGAAAGTTGACACATCTCTGAATTTTTTAGACAGGGAAAAAGAAGTTCTTAAATTCTGGAAGGAAAATAAGATTTTCGAGAAAAATATGGCTGAAAACGAAGGCGGAAGGGAATTTACTTTTTACGACGGCCCGCCTACCGCCAACGGTAAGCCGCATATAGGGCATATTCTTACCCGCGTTATAAAAGATATTATTCCGCGCTATCACGTTATGAAAGGCGAGCATTGTCTCCGTAAGGCGGGCTGGGATACGCACGGACTTCCGGTAGAACTCGAAGTCGAAAAACTTTTAGGTATCGACGGAAAACCCGAAATAGAAAAATACGGCATAGAGCCGTTTATCAAAAAGTGTAAAGAAAGCGTCTGGAAATACAAAACCGAGTGGGAGAAAATGAGCGACCGCGTCGGTTACTGGGCGGATATGGAAAATCCGTATATCACTTACGACGATAATTATATCGAGTCGGAGTGGTGGGCGTTAAAGCAAATTGCGGAAAAGGGGCTTTTATATAAAGGTTATAAAATCGTTCCGTATTGTCCGCGATGCGGTACGGCGCTCTCTTCGCACGAAGTCGCGCAAGGGTATAAAGACGTAAAAGAAACTTCGGTTTTCGTAGGTTTTCCCGCTAAAAACAAGGAAAACACCTATTTCCTTGCGTGGACGACAACGCCGTGGACGCTCCCTAACAATATGGCGCTCTGTATGAATCCCGATGAAATTTATTCCGAGATAAAAGTCTCTGACGGCACGCATTATATACTTGCGAAAGCGCTTGTCCCTAAATATTTTGAAGACTACGAAACCGTTTCCGAAAAGACGGGCAAAGAGTACGAATACGAAGAGTACGTTCCGCTTTACGACTTTGCGGCAGGCGATATCAACGCTAAAAATCAAAAAGCATTTTTCGTAACCAACGCCGACTACGTTACTATGGAAGACGGTACGGGCATAGTTCATATCGCGCCCGTATACGGCGAAGACGACCACGTCGTCGGCGACAGATATAATTTGCCGTCCGTAAAACTTGTCGACCCGCAGGGGAATTTAGACGAGCGTTGCGGCAAGTTCGCCGGTATGTTCGTTAAAGATGCGGATAAGTGCATTATCGCAGACCTTAAAGAGAGAAAACTGCTTTTTAAGACAATGGAATTTACTCACAGTTATCCTTTTTGCTGGCGTTGCGACACTCCGCTTATCTATTATCCCCGCGAAAGTTGGTTTATCAAGATGACCGCGGTAAAGGACAGGCTTATAGCGGCGAATAACTCGGTAAACTGGATGCCTGAAACAATAAAAGCGGGCAGGATGGGGAACTTCCTTGAAAACGTTATCGACTGGGGCATTTCCCGCGAAAGATACTGGGGTACGCCGCTACCCGTGTGGGTATGTAACAAGTGCGGCAAAGTGCACGTTATCGGCAGCAAAAAGGAACTCAAAGAACTTTGTCATATAGACGGCGATATAGAACTGCACCGCCCGTATATCGACGAGTGTACGTTTGATTGCGAGTGCGGCGGCACGTTCGTGCGCGAAAAGGACGTTATCGACTGTTGGTTCGATTCGGGGTCTATGCCGTTCGCGCAGTTCCATTACCCCTTTGAAAACAAGGAACTGTTTGAAAAGCATTTTCCGGCGGATTTCATTTCCGAAGCGATTGACCAAACACGCGGTTGGTTTTATACGCTCCTTGCCGTTTCTACGCTTTTATTCGATAAAGCGCCGTTTAAAAACTGCATAGTTTTAGGACACGTTAACGATAAAAACGGCATTAAAATGAGTAAACATAAAGGCAACGTCGTTGACCCGTGGACGGTACTAGATAAGCAGGGCGCCGACGCCGTAAGGTGGTATTTCTATACAGGCTCTGCGCCTTGGCTACCTTCGAGATTTTACGAAGAAGCTGTATCGGAAGCCCAGCGTAAATTTATGGGTACGTTCTGGAATACCTACGCGTTTTTCGTGCTTTACGCGGAAATCGACGGTTACGACCCGAGCAAATTCGACCTTAAAAAGTGCGAACTGACCTTAATGGATAAGTGGATATTATCCAAAATGAATACTCTGATCAAAAAGGTGGACGAAGGACTTGCCGCCTACGATATTTTCGGCGCGGCGAGAAACCTTTCGGCATTTACCGACGATCTTTCTAACTGGTATGTCCGCAGGGGACGCGAACGTTTTTGGGGACACGATATGACGTCGGATAAAGCGGCGGCTTATACCACGCTGTATACGGTATTGACTACCGTGGCGCGCCTTTCCGCGCCGTTTACACCGTTTATGGCGGAATCCGTGTATCAAAATTTAGTTCCGCAATTTTATAAAGACGCGCCTTTGTCCGTGCATCTTTGTTCTTTTCCGACGTGCGACGCGTCGTATATAGACGGCGCGCTCGAAGAAGGTATGCAGAGCGTTTTGGACATAGTCGTTCTCGGCAGGTCTTGCAGAAACGCGTCTAATATCAAAAACCGTCAGCCGCTTGCAAAACTCTTTGTGTGTTCGGAAGGAAGAAAAGATATTTCCGCCGAACTTATCGCAATCGCGGAAGACGAGTTGAACGTTAAAGAGATAGAGTATTTAAAAGACGCGTCGAGATTTGTATCTTATAAAATAAAGCCGCAACTTAAAACGCTCGGTCCTAAATACGGCGCAAAACTCGGTAAAATAAGAAAACTTTTCGACACGGCGGACGCTAACGAGATAGTCGCTGTCGTCAAGAGCGGCGCGACGTATAAAACGGAATTCGAAGGTGATACTTTCGAGTTTACGATAGACGACTTACTTATAGAAAGTCAGAGCGCGGAAGGTTTCGTTTCGGCAAGCGATAACGGACTTACCGTCGTTCTCGACACGAATATTACCGCGGAACTGTTGCGCGAAGGCGTAGTAAGGGAACTTATTTCTAAAATTCAAACGATGCGCAAAGAAGCGGGATTCGACGTCGTTGACAGAATTAAAGTTTACTATATGACAGATGATGGCGAGATTAAGGACGCTATTTTATCGCAAACCTTAAAATCCGTCGTTTTAGCGGACGAAGTAAACTTCGGCGAGCAAGAAGGCTATACAAAAGAGTTAGACGTAAACGGCGCAAAATGCACGGTTACGGTAGTTAAGGCGGCAAAATAATGAAAGCCGCCCTTTGGAAAGATTATTCCGTTATAGCGACGTGCGACGGGTATAAACTCGAAAGATGGGGCAAGGTCGTTTTGCTTCGCCCCGACCCGCAGGTTATATGGAAGAGCAGAATAAAACTCGACGATTATAAAAATCTTTCCGCAAAATATATCCGCAGCGAAACGGGCGGCGGGCACTGGGTCTTCAAAAACAAAATTCCCGAAGAGTGGGTAATAGGCTATAACGACCTGAAATTTAAAATAAAGCCTATGGGGTTTAAGCATACGGGACTTTTTCCCGAACAAGCCGTCAATTGGGATTATATGCGTTCGCTCGTCGAAAACAGCGGCAGAAAAATAAACGCGCTGAACCTGTTTGCCTATACGGGCGGCGCAACGTGCGCGCTCTTAAAATCGGGCGCGAGCGTGTGCCACGTAGACGCGGCGAAAGCGATGGTCGAGCGGGCAAAGGAAAACGCGGCGCTATCCGGAGTCGCGGGCGAGAACGTAAGGTACATTGTCGACGATTGCAAAAAATTCGTTGAAAGGGAAATTCGCCGCGGCAGAAAATACGACGCTATAATAATGGATCCGCCGTCTTACGGCAGAGGCCCTAACGGAGAAATCTGGAAACTCGAAGCCGAACTTTACCCGCTTGTGGAACTGTGCGAACAGGTTTTATCCGATAATCCGCTTTTCTTTTTGATAAACAGTTACACGACGGGACTTCAACCGCAGGTTATAAAAAACGTGCTGATATCCGCGATACAGAATAAACGCGGCGGAAAGTGCGAAGCGTACGAAGTCGGGCTTAAAACCGAAGAAACGGATATCGTACTTCCTTGCGGAAACAGCGGGATATGGATAAATATATAAGGTGCTGATATGGAAGAACTCACTATTTTATACGAAGACAATCACATAATAGTGGTGCTTAAACCGCAGAATATTCCGACTTGCGGGGACGAAAGCAAGGACAGGGATATGCTGACTATCATAAAGGACTACATAAAAGAAACGTACGGTAAAACCGGTAACGTTTACCTTGGGCTTGTTCATAGGCTCGACAGACCTACCGGCGGAGTTATGGTGTTTGCCAAATCGTCGAAAGCCGCGTCAAGACTTTCGGAGCAGATGAAAGCGGGCGACTTTGAAAAACGGTATTACGCCGTACTTTGCGGCGTGCCGAAAGAAGATCAGGCAATACTCACGCATTACTTAAAAAAGAACGCGATAACGAATACCGTTTACGTGTGTCCGCCGCTTACCGAAGGAGCGAAATTTGCCGAACTCGATTATAGGGTTTTGGAAAAGAAAGGCGAATTCTGTTTAGCTGACGTAAGACTTCACACGGGCAGAAGTCATCAGATACGAGTGCAAATGAACGCTATCGGCTGTCCCGTTTACGGCGATATGCGTTACGGCGGGGAGAAGGCGAAAAAGGGCTACCTTGCGCTTTGGGCATACTATCTGGCGTTTACGCACCCCGTAAGTCACGAAAGGCTTGTTTTCAGGGTGCAACCGCCGAAAGACGTAAATCCCTGGACGGCGTTCGACACCGAACCCGCGGTAACGATTTTAAAACCGAGTTTATAGTTAAACGACAGAAAAATGCAACGCTTTGTTGCATTTTCGCATAAAGGGGTAAATTTGGAGAAGTTAAAAAGTATTTTAAAAATTTTTATTGCGTTTTTCAAAATAGGACTGTTTACTTTCGGCGGCGGTTATGCAATGATAGCGATAATCGAGCGCGAACTTGTCGAGAAAAAACAATGGATAACGCACGAAGAATTTTTAGACGTAATTGCGATCGCGGAATCTTCTCCCGGACCGCTCGCGATAAATTCGGCGACGTTTATAGGGTATAAACGGCGCGGATTTTTCGGCGCGCTGTTTGCAACGCTCGGCGTCGTTTTGCCGTCATTTACGATTATTTTTGCTATATCTTTGGTGTTTGAAAAGTTTTTGGCTTTGGAATACGTAGGCTACGCTTTCCGCGGCATACAATCATGCGTCGCTTTTCTTATTTTGTCGGCGGGCGTCAAAATGCTTAAAAATCTTAAACGTAACGTTTTTAACGTGCTTTTGGTGTCTTTGAGCGTTGCGGCAATGATACTTCTTGAATTTTTCGCGCCGAATTTTTCGACGATTTTTTTAATACTGATAGGCGGGGCGATAGGAGTTTGCGCATATCTCGTCGGTTATTTTAAGGCTAAAACAAAAAAAGAAGGCGGTGAAGAATAATGCCGCTACTTCTCGATTTGTTTTTGACTTTCTTAAAAATCGGCGCTGTGTCGTTCGGCGGCGGATACGGTATGATACCTATGCTTACCGATGAAGTCGTTTCGCACGGCTGGCTTACCGAAACGGAACTTATGAATTTTATCGCCGTTTCGGAATCTACTCCGGGACCTATCGCTATAAATATGGCGACGTTTATCGGCGCAAGTCAATGCGGATTTTTGGGGGCGCTGCTCGCTACGATAGGCGTGGTACTTCCCGCGTTTATTATAATACTCGTCGTCGCGTCCGTCGTTAAAGGATTGTTGCGCTTTGCAGGGGTTAAAGGGTTTTTATCCGGCGTTCGTCCCGTAGTCGTAGGTCTTATAATTTCAACCGGCATACTTCTTTTTATGGCGGTTGTAATGGGATATTCCGCGATAGGCGAGCCGCTTTCGTTCGATTATAAATCGCTTGTTATTTTTGTTTTATGTACCGCAGTGTATTTTATTTATAAGTTTTTAAGGAAAAAATCGATATCGCCGATATTTTTAATTATTTTTTCCGCACTTCTCGGGATTTTGTTTTACGGAGTATTTTAAATAAATAAAACATAATAAAACTTTTACGCCGATAGCAATTTTTTGCTATCGGCGGTAAAAGTTTTTAATAATCCCATACGGGTACGTATTCTTTGCTTGCCGAAACCCGTTTTTGATAAAACATTTTTTCTATACCCCTTGAAATTGCGTAGTCGATAACGCTGTCGTATTCGCGTTTGGTGATTTTTCGTTGCAGTTCGGGGAATTTTTCTATGTCGCCGAACGGCGTGTACTGGCTCATTAAATTAAGGTATGCGCGGTCATTAAGATTATCCGCAAAAAAGTCGATTATCCGTTTGCTGTCGAAAACACACGCGGGGAGCACGAGATGCCTTACTATCGTGCCGCTTTTCATTATGCCGTTATCGCCTATAATCAAGGGCTTATCAGCCATAAACGTTACCGCCTTTGCCGCATATTCAAAATAGTTTTCTTTGCCCGTGTAGCGTTTCGATATGTCAGGCGAAAAGAATTTAAGATCAGGCAAATACACGTCTATATAACGGTCGAGTTCTTTCAATATATCCACACGTTCGTAACCGTGAGTATTGTATACAACGGGTATTTTCGGTTTGTAAATTTCGAGCGCACGTATTATTTTATCCGAATATTGAGTAGGGGTAACGAGATTTATATTTGTCGCGCCTGTGTTTTCGAGTTTTCGGAAGATATCCGCAAGTTCTTCTACGGATATTTCTTTGCCGCGGAGCGAGCGCGACAATTCGTAATTTTGACAGAATACGCATTTAAGCGAACAGCCGCAAAAGAACACCGTGCCCGAGCCTTTTTCGCCCGATATGCACGGTTCTTCGTATTTATGCAAATAATATTTTGCTATTCTGATTTTATCGTCCGCCCCGCACGCGCCGACGGTTAAGGCGCGGTTTGCGCCGCAAGAAAGGGGACAAAGCAGGCAACCGTTATTCAAGTTCAAACGCGCCCGTGTAAAGTTGATAATATTTACCGCGTTCATGAATCAGCGCTTGGTGCGTGCCGCGCTCTATTATAACGCCGAAATCGAGAACCATAATAACGTCGGAATTCTGTACGGTAGAAAGTCTGTGCGCGATAACGAAAACCGTCCTGCCTTCCATAAGTCTGTCCGTGCCTTTTTGAACAAGCGCTTCCGTGCGAGTGTCGATAGAAGACGTCGCTTCGTCTAAAATCATAACGGGCGCGTCTTTAACGGCGGCGCGAGCAATGGATAAAAGTTGCCTTTGTCCTTGCGAGAGATTGCCGCCGTCCGCAGTCAATAAAGTGTTATAACCTTGCGGCAAACGGGTTATAAAGTCATCCGCATATGCGAGTTTAGCCGCCGCGATACACTCTTCGTCGGTCGCGTCGAGCCTGCCGTAACGTATGTTTTCCATAACCGTGCCCGTAAACAGGTTTGTATCCTGTAAAACTATGCCGAGCGAACGGCGCAAATCTGCTTTTTTGATTTTGTTTATATTGATGCCGTCGTAACGTATCTTACCGTCGGCAATGTCGTAAAATCTGTTTATAAGATTAGTGATCGTGGTTTTACCCGCGCCTGTCGCCCCGACGAAAGCGAGATGTTGACCCGGGTGCGCGTAAAGGCTTACGTCGTGAAGTACGATTTTTTCAGGCACATATCCGAAATCGACGTTAAACATCTGAATATCGCCTTTAAGCGGGGTATAGGTGATTGAGCCGTCGGCTTTGTGCGGGTGTTTCCAAGCCCAAAGCCCCGTGCGTTCTTCGGTTTCGACGATATCGCCGTTTTCGTTAGTTTTATAGTTGACGAGCGTAACGTATCCGTCATCCGTTTCCGGCGTTTCGTCAAGGATATCGAAAATTCTCGACGCGCCGGCGAGCCCCATAACGATAGAATTTATCTGTTGCGAAGATTGAGAAACGTTGCCCGTAAACTGACGGCTTACGGGTAAGAACGCCATAATGACTATGATAAATTCTATCGTGCCGTAAGTTAAGCCGCTTACCGAAAGGTTCGGCACATTGAGCATAGCGAGAACGCCGCCGACGAAAGCGACGAAAATATACAGGATATTGCCGAGATTGCCCATTATCGGCATTAAAATGTTTGCGAAGGTGTTTGCTTTTGTCGCCATTTCGCAAAGTTCTTCGTTTTTCTCGTCGAAATCCTTTTTGGACTCTTCTTCGTGGCAGAATACTTTGATGACTTTTCCGCCTTGCATCATTTCTTCGATAAAGCCCTCTTCGCGCCCGAGCGATTGCTGACGTTTGATAAAGTATTTCGCGCTTTTTCCGCCGACGGTTTTGGTAACTTTAAACATTACGAAAACACCGGCGAAAATTACGAGAGAGAGCCAAATACTGTAAGACATCATAAGAACGAGCAGGGTAATAAGGCTTATCGACGAAGATAAGAGTTGCGGTATGCTTTGAGAAACGAGTTGACGGAGCGAGTCCGTATCGTTGGTATAAACGCTCATAAGGTCGCCCGTTTTGTGCGAGTCGAAATATCTTATGGGGAGCGACTGCATTTTATTGAATATTTCCGTTCTCGTCTGGTGCAAAAATCTCTGCGTTAAAACCGCGCCGAGTCTTGTGTAAACGAAAGAGCAAATAACGTTCACGAGATACACCGCGCCCATAGCGATAAATATCGTGATAAGAGAAGGCAGAACTTTATCGAGCGCTTCGCTGCCCGTAAGCCCCGAAGTAACGTAAGTTAAGCCTTCGTTTATAATGCCCAAAAGGTTTTTAAGGAAGAAAGACGACGCAACGCCCGTTACGGACGAAACGACTATGCAAACGACTATGGCGATAAGCAGTTTTTTATTGTGCGCAAAAAGCATGCCGAGCAGCCTTTTAAGCGTGCCTTTTTTGGCTTTTTGGGGCGCGCCCGCGCCGCCTTTAACGTTTTTAGGGAAAGATGATACGCGCGGCATTAGTTTTCACCCCCTTTATCGGTTTCGGATTTATTTTGCGAATAATATAATTCCTGATAGATTTTGTTGCCGTTAAGTAATTCTTCGTGGTTTCCGACGGCCGAAATTGTGCCGTTTTCGAGAATAATGATTTTATCGGCTTCCTGAACGGACGCTATACGTTGCGCGATTATGATTTTAGTCGTTTCGGGCAAATAAGTTTTAAGTCCCTGACGTATAAGCGCGTCGGTACGCGTGTCGACCGCGGAAGTCGAGTCGTCGAGAATAAGTATTTTAGGCTTTTTTAATAGCGCACGCGCTATGCAAAGGCGTTGTTTCTGTCCGCCCGACACGTTAGCGCCGCCTTGTTCTATAACCGTTTCGTAACCGTCCGGTCTTGCGAGAATAAACTCGTGCGCTTGCGATAGGCGCGCCGCCTCGAAAATTTCTTCGTCGGTTGCGTTCTTGTTGCCCCATTTGAGATTTTCTTTTATAGTGCCGGAAAACAGCACGTTCTTTTGCAGAACCATGGCGACTGCGTTTCGCAAAGCGTCAAGGTCGTAACGCCGTACGTCTTCGCCCGCTACGGTAACGCTTCCTTCGGTAACGTCGTAAAGGCGGGGTATAAGGCTAACCATAGTGGTTTTGCCCGCGCCCGTCGCGCCGATAATGCCGACCGTTTCGCCGCTTTTTATTTCGACAGAAATGTTTTCTACCGAATTTCTGTCCGCATTTTTATTGTATTTAAACGCTACGTTTTTAAAAGCGATACTGCCGTCTTTGACTTCCGTAAGAGCGTTTTCCGGCGAAACGATGGAACTTTTCTCGTTCAACACTTCGGAGATACGTTTCGCGCTGGCAACGCTCATGATTATCATAACCATTATCATAGAGAGCATCATAAGGCTCATAAGTATCTGGAAAGAATAGGTCATAAAACTCTGTAATTCCGTCCATTGCAGAAGTGTGTTTCCCGAACGTATTATGATAAACGAACCTATCACGAATATAAGGATAATGCCGGAATAAGTGCAGAAATTCATAAGCGGGGTGTTGAGCGCGATAAGTTTTTCCGCTTTCGTAAAATTCTGTCTCACGTCGTCGGACGCTTTATTGAATTTGGTTTTTTCAAAGTCTTCTCTCACGTAGGATTTAACAACCCTGATACCGCGGATGTTTTCTTCGACCGACTCGTTCATAGCGTCGTACTTGTGGAATATACGGTTAAAAAACGGTATGGCTTTGGTCATTATGATGATAAGTCCCACGGCGAGCACGGGTGCGATAGCAACGAAGATAAGCGCCATTTCCGCATTGATGGTAAACGCCATAATCATAGAGAATATCATCATAAACGGCGCGCGCACGGCGGTACGTATGATCATCATATAGGACATTTCGACGTTGGTAACGTCGGTAGTGAGCCGTGTTACGAGCGAAGATGCGGAAAATTTATCGATATTCGAAAAAGAAAAATCCTGAATTTTATAATACATATCTTTCCGCAGGTTTTTAGCAAAACCGCTGGAAGCGATAGCGGTATATTTTCCCGCCTTTATGCCGCAATAAAGCGATATCATTGCAAAAACCATAAGTACGGCGCCGAATTCCAAAATCAGAACCATATAGTTGGGATTTTCCGCGCCGCCCGTCAAGAAATCGCAAAGTTTTACAAGGAGAGCGTCGGGATTAGTCGCCCTTCCGGAAGCGATTTCCAAAACGCCTAAAAGCAGCGTCATGACCCAAGGGATAAGACACTCGATTATAGTTTCGAGCATAACGAAAGCGGGCGCTAAAAGAGAAGGTTTTTTATATTCTCTTACCGAGCGCGATATGTTTTTTATGACGGGAATAAATCTTTGAGATTCGTCTTTAAGCGCTTTATTTTTTTTCATTTCAAGTTCCTTTTTTTTCGCATAAATCAATCTTTTTTATTATACAAAGCGCGAAATTTTTTGTCAATCGATTTGACCCCGCATACCTATATAATACATTTACGTAATACAGTAATATGCGCCATATGTCGTTTATAATCGAAATATATTATAATTTATGCGCGGATAAAACAATATCTTCCCCTAAGTAGATTGACAGTAATATATAAAAAGTGATATAATACCGAAGAATAACTATAATATGGGTTTATACGCAATGAAGAAATTTTTTACCAGCGAAAGCGTAACGTGCGGGCATCCCGACAAGGTTTGCGACAGGATATCCGACGCGATACTTGACGAATATTTAAAACACGATCCGAACTCGCGCGTTGCTTGCGAGTGCGCGGCGACATCGAATTATCTTTTGATAATGGGCGAGATCAGTTCAAAAGCAAACGTGGACGTTAAGGGCGTTGCAAGGCAAGTTATAAAGGAAACCGGCTACGATTATGCGGGTTCGGCTTTTTCTTCCGAAAAAGTGGAAATAGCGGTAAAAATAAATAAACAAAGCCCCGATATCGCGCTCGGAGTGGACAATTCTCTGGAAGCAAAAGAAAACGGCGCGGATAAATTCGATAAAATCGGCGCGGGAGATCAGGGCATAATGTTCGGTTACGCCGTTCGCGAAACGGACGAATTTATGCCGCTGCCTATCGTGCTTTCGCATAAAATGTGCGAAAGGCTGGAATACGTCAGAAAATCCGGACTGTTGCCTTATTTAAGACCGGACGGAAAAGGTCAGATAACCGTAGAATACGACGGCAATACGCCAAAAAGAGTGGACGCGGTGGTTCTTTCTTCTCAGCACGACGCGTCCGTTACGACGGATAGGTTGCGGAAAGACCTTAAAAAATTCGTTATAGACGCGGTCATTCCGCAAAACCTTTTGGGCGCAAATACAAAGTTTTATATAAACCCGACGGGCAGATTCGAAGTCGGCGGACCGGAAGGAGATTCCGGACTTACGGGCAGAAAAATAATAGTCGATACTTACGGCGGTAAGGCGCCGCACGGCGGCGGTTCTTTTTCGGGCAAAGACCCGACGAAAGTCGACAGGTCGGCGACTTATATGGCTCGTTACGTCGCTAAAAACATAGTGGCGGCGGGGCTTTGCTACGAGTGCCTTATACAGGTTGCTTACGCTATCGGCGTGGCGCGCCCCGTTTCCGTTATGGTAAACACGTTCGGCACGGGTAAACTTTCCGACGAACGCCTTGCCGAGATAATTTTAAGCGAATTCGACCTGCGTCCCGCGGCGATAATCGAAAAACTCGATTTGACCGCGCCCGTCTATCATAAAACCGCGGCGTACGGGCATTTCGGCAGAGATATTTTCAGTTGGGAAAAAACCGACAGGGTAGAAGACCTGAAAAAATATCTGTAACCATCGTACGATAATGCGTCCGAAAATAAAGGAAACAATTATTAAAATTCTTACGCTCGGCTTTTACTATCCGCGTTGGCGTTGTAACTGTTGCGGAGCGGAAATGATGGACGGCGTGTTTTTCTGCGAAGAGTGCGAAAAGTCTTTGCCTTACAACAATGCGACGGTTTGCAACCATTGCGGCAGAGCGATAGTAAATCCGTCCGAATACTGTTCCACTTGTAAAGAAACTATGGTTTCGGTGGATAAGGCGCGCAGCGTTTTTAAATACGAACGCCCTATAAGCGGGCTTATCGGAAAAGCGAAATATTCAAACGGCAAATATATTCTCGATTATTTTGCGGAGAAACTTTCCTTCCTGTATTTTAATAATTTTTTCAGGTCGGAAGTCGTGTGCTGTGTACCTATGAGCAAAGCGCGTTTAAGAAAGCGCAAATACAATCAGTCGGAAATTTTGGCGAAAAAGGTTTCGGAAATCATAAAAGTTCCGTTTTCCGACTGTATCGACAAGACGAGAGAAACGGAACGTCAGGCGAAACTTTCGCGCGCCGAACGGCTTAAAAACCTTGTCGATACTTTTAAAGTAACCGATAAAAAAGCGATAAGGGGCAAAAACGTGTTGCTCGTCGACGACGTTTCCACAACGGGCGCGACGGCGGAAGCGGTCGCCGTAAAACTCAAAAACGCGGGCGCTTTGCGCGTGCATTTGATAACGGTGGCGAACGTGCCGCCGAAAGACGGATATTAAATTCAAAAAACAGGCGTAAACAAAGTTAAGGAGAAAATTATGGGCTTATTCAGATATATTCTCGGCGGCGAAGCGAGAAGAAATCTAAAACGACTCGATAAAATGGCGGATAGGGTTTTAGAACTCGAAACCGTCTATCTTAAAATGACCGACAGCGAACTTATAGGGCAGACGGAAATTTTAAAGAACAGGCTTAAAAACGGCGAGACTACCGACGATATACTGTCAGACGCGTTTGCGGTGTGTCGCGAAGCGGCGGCGCGTGTTCTCGGTATGAAACATTATAAAGTTCAGATAATCGGCGGTATATGTTTGCATCAGGGCAGAGTCGCCGAAATGAAAACGGGCGAAGGAAAAACGCTTGTCGCAACCCTTCCGGCGTATCTTAACGCTTTAACGGGAAAAGGCGTTCATATCGTAACGGTCAACGATTATCTTGCTGCCCGTGACGCCGAGTGGATGGGTAAAGTATATAAATTTTTGGGGCTGACGGTCGGCGTTGCTATTTCGGGCATGGAAGACGACGACAAGAGAAAAGCCTACGCTTGCGATATAACTTACGGCACGAACAACGAAATGGGTTTCGACTATTTGAGAGATAACCTGAAAAGCCGAGTAGAACAAATGGTTCAGCGCCCGCTGAATTTCGCAATCGTCGACGAAGTTGACTCGATTTTAATCGACGAAGCGCGTACCCCGCTCATTATTTCGGGCAAGGGGCAGGAGTCGAGCGATAAATACGTTTCGGCAAACAGATTTGTCAAAACGCTTATTCCCGAAAAGGATTTTACGATAGATATAAAGGAAAAAACCGTTCAAATCACCGAAACGGGCGCGAAAAAGGCGGAAAGTTTCTTCGGGCTCGTCAGTTTTTCCGATATAGAAAACGCCGCGCTTTCGCATCATATTCAGCAAGCGCTTAAAGCGAACTATATTTTTAAACGCGATAACGACTACGTGGTAAACGACGGCGAAGTAATTATCGTCGACGAGTTTACGGGGCGTTTAATGATAGGTCGGCGGTATTCCGACGGACTGCATCAGGCAATCGAAGCCAAAGAAGGCGTAAAAATACGCAACGAAAACAAGACTTACGCGACGATTACTTTCCAAAATTATTTCAGACTTTACAAAAAACTTTCGGGTATGACGGGAACGGCGAAGTCCGAAGAAGAAGAGTTCCGCGCGATTTACGGACTCGACGTTCTGGAAATTCCGACGAATAAACCCGTAGCGAGAAAAGATATGCCCGACGTTATATATAAAACGATAAAGGGCAAAAATAATGCGATAGTCGAAGAGATCGCCGAACGCCACAAAAACGGACAGCCCGTTCTTGTCGGTACGGTAACTGTCGAAAAGTCGGAAGAGATAAGTAAACTTCTTATCGCAAAAGGTATTAGGCATAACGTTCTCAACGCCAAAAACCACGCGCGCGAAGCGGATATAGTAGCGCAAGCGGGCAGATACGGCGCAGTAACAATTGCGACCAACATGGCGGGGCGCGGCACGGATATTCTTCTCGGCGGCAACCCCGAATTTATGGCGAAACGCAAACTCCGCGAAGAAGGCGTCAGCGAAGAAAATATCGAACTCGCAACGTCGTTTATAAGCGATATTCCCGAAGACGTACAAGCGATTCGCGAACATTACCACGAGATATACGCTAAATTCAAAGAAATGACCGACGCGGAAAAGGAAAAAGTGGTTTTGGCGGGCGGACTGCAT
>CAJOMP010000008.1:30502-61733 GCA_905235785.1 uncultured Clostridia bacterium
ACGGCACGAATCCCGCCGTATCGATAACCAGTTGCGCGGGCGTAGCGGACGTCAGGGCGACCCCGGTTCTTCGGTGTTCTTTATTTCGCTCGAAGACGACCTTGCAAAGCGTTTCGGCGGCGAACAAATGACGAGAGTATACGAGTTATTTAAAATCGACGAAGATCAGCCGCTCGCGTCCAAAATGCTTTCCCGCAGAATAGAAGCGGCGCAACGCGCCATCGAAGGCAGAAACTTCGGCATAAGAAAGCACGTTTTAGAATACGACGACGTTATGAACAAACAGCGCGAAGTTATGTATGCGGAACGTATGAAAGTCATAAAGGACGAAAACGTCCACGAAGATATTTTAAAACTTATTCCGGATTTCGTGCGCTATACGGTAGGCACGGTAATCGATAACGAGAATAAGCCCGAAACGTGGGATATCGACGCTTTGAACAACACCATAGAATTAAAACTTCTTCCGAAGGGTACGCAATTTATCACCAAAGAGCGCGTGGAAAACTGGGATTATGAATATATGATTGAGCAACTCGTAAACGAAACGATAAACGTTTACGAAGCGAAAATCGCGCGTTACAAAGAAGAAGGCGTGAACTTTTCCGAAGTGGAGCGCGTCGTACTTTTAAGAAATATCGATACCAAGTGGATAGACCATATCGACGCTATGGATCAATTGCGCAAGGGTATATCGCTCCGCGGTTACGGCAATATCGACCCCGTTATCGAGTATAAAAAAGAAGGGTTCGAGATGTTTGAAGATTTAACCGCCGCTATTCAGGACGATACCGTTACGCTTTTATTAAAAGCGGAACTGAGAAAAGTTCCGCAAATAGCGAAGGAAGAAAAGAAAGACCTTATTTCAAACAAAGAAGGCAGTACTACGAACTATATGCGTAAGGCAAAGCAGAGTATAGGGCGTAATGACCCTTGTCCTTGCGGTAGTGGCAAAAAGTACAAAAACTGTTGCGGGAAAGATAAGTAAAACCTTTATGTCGTCAACAAAAGAATATCGGGATTTTATTCTGGAACAATTGAATTTTTCGGACAATATAACGGTTAAGCCTATGATGGGCGAATATTTGTTGTATTATAACGGAAAGTTATTCGGCGGGATATATGATGACAGACTTCTCGTAAAAATTACCGAAAGCAACAAAAAATACGGTTTAACTATGGCATTGCCTTATAACGGGGCGAAACCCATGTATTTTGTCGACGACGTTGACGATAAAGAAAAATTAAAAAGTATCATTTCCGATACTTATAAGGGATTATTATGAATATAGAAGATTTTAAATTAAAAATAAAGGAATTAAGGCTTCTTTTAACGGAAGCAGGGCACTCTCTTTGACGTCGATAAATTAAAGACGGAATTAAAAGAAAAACAGGCTCTGTCGGAACAGCCGGAAATCTTTATGAATTTAGAAAAAGCGCAGCAGATTTCCAAAGAGATTGCCGCTCTTTCTAATAAAATTTCCGTTTTTGTCGATGCGGAAAAAATAGTTGACGACGCGGAAGTTCTTATCGAACTCGCCGAAGAAGAAAACGACGACAGCGTGCTTTCTGAAATCGAAACCGACCTGAAAAAAGCCGAAGATATGATAGAAGATATCCGTTTAAAATCGTTGCTTTCGGGCAAATACGATAATTTAAACGCGATACTTTCGTTGCATGCGGGTGCGGGCGGTACGGAAGCCTGCGACTGGACGGAGATGCTTTACCGTATGTATATCTGTTATGCTGAAAAGAACGGGTATACGCTCACCGAACTCGACCGACTTGACGGCGACGAAGCGGGGATAAAAAGCGTTTCGTTTAAAATTGAAGGCGACTATGCGTACGGCTATTTAAAAGCGGAAAAAGGCGTGCACAGATTAGTCCGTATTTCGCCTTTCGACGCGAATAAAAGACGGCATACTTCGTTTTCTTCTATCGAAGTTATGCCCGAAATTATTGACGACGAAGAGATAAAAGTCAATCCCGAAGAACTGCGTATCGACACTTTCCGTTCGAGCGGTGCGGGCGGTCAGCATATAAATAAAACCGATTCCGCAATAAGAATAATGCATTTGCCGACGGGCATAGTCGTTTCCTGTCAAAACGAGCGCAGTCAAACGCAGAACCGCGAAATGGCTATGCGTATGCTGATCAGTAAACTTTTAGAAAAACGCGAAGCGGAAAGGTTAGAGCGCGATCAGGACATAAAAGGCGAAATCAAGAAAATCGAGTGGGGAAGTCAGATAAGAAGTTACGTTTTTTGCCCGTATACGCTTGTCAAGGACCATAGAACGGGCTACGAAGATTCCGACGTCAACTCGGTTATGAACGGCAATATTCAGGGATTTATAAACGACTATCTTAAAAAATCACAATGAGTTATTTTGACGGTATAAAGAATATCGCGCTTAAAGAAGAGCCGATAATTTTGGGTATCGAAACGTCTTGCGACGAAACCGCCGTCGCTATCACGAAAGGCGGCAGAGAAATAATTGCCGACGAAATCATAAGTTCGGCGTTAGAACACGCGCGTTTCGGCGGCGTAGTGCCGGAAATCGCGTCTCGCGCGCATACCGAAGCGGTGCTTACCGCGACCGAAAACGCATTGAAATCGGCAAATCTTACAATGGAAGACATAGACGCCGTCGCGGTAACCAAAGGCGCAGGTCTTCTCGGCGCGCTGCTTGTCGGCGTATCTTTTGCGAAAGCGCTCGCGTTTTCGTATAATTTGCCGCTGATTCCTGTTAGTCATATAAGGGGGCATATTGCCGCCGCGTATCTTGCGGATAAAACTCTTAAACCGCCGTTTATCACTATACTTGCGAGCGGCGGACATACCGCAATAGTTAAAGCCGAAAGTTTTTACGACTTGAAAGTTCTCGGCAGTACCGTTGACGACGCTGTCGGCGAAGCGTTCGATAAGGTGGCGAGAGTTCTGGGGTTAAAATACCCCGGCGGGCCTAACGTAGAAAGGCTTGCAAAAGACGGCAAGAACTCAATAAAGTTACCGAAAATGCTCGGGAATAATTATCAGGGTAGCGAATTCGATTTTTCTTACAGCGGCTTAAAGACTGCGGTTATAAATTATGTGAATTCCGCAACGCAGAAAGGCGAAGTCATGAACGGGGCGGACGTCGCTTGCAGTTTCCAGCACGCCGCGATAGACGTGCTGATCGAAAAAGCGTTTAAAGCGTTAAAATTTACGGGTTATAAAACGCTCGCGGTGTCCGGCGGAGTTGGCGCGAACGGATATTTACGTGATGCTTTGACCGAAAGAGCAAAGACGGAAGGGATAAAACTCGTACTTCCCGAAAAGAGATATTGCACGGACAACGCGGCAATGATATGCGCCGAAGGATATTTGCAATATCGATTGCGTAATTTTTCCGATTTGGATTTAAATGCGCAAGCCGTAGTGGAATTTTAATATTAAAAACGTTTTACATTTGAAAAACAATTTGATATAATAAATTTTACTTGAAACAAAGTAAAGTTTATTAAAATGCGAGTATGGCGGAATTGGCAGACGCGCTAGATTCAGGTTCTAGTGGGTAACACCGTACAGGTTCGACTCCTGCTACTCGCACCACGTCGGAGCAAGGCTTTTTGGTCTTGCTCTTTTGTTTTGCAAAAGAGCAAAGACTTTTCAGCCTGCTCCTCCTTTTCCCACAAATCTTTTTTGGGAGCCCTTTTTGTTTCAGGGCTTTTTGTTTTTAAAAGGGAATAGCGCCGGATTCGATGAGTTTTTTATATTGCGACGGAGAGTATTTCATCGTTTTTTTGAACAGTTTATTAAAGGGACTAGGGCAGGAAAAGCCCAGATCCTGCGCAATGTCGAGAATAGATTTATCGGGATCGGAAAGCATAGTGAGAGACAGTTGAATCTTTTTAACGCTGACGTATTGATTATAAGTTTGTCCGGTAATTTTTTTGAAAGCGCGCGAAAAATACGCGGCGGAGTACCCGTAGAATTCAGCGATTTCCGCTTCCGATTTCGTTAAAAAATCGAGTCTGTCCGTTCTCATATATAAGTCTTTGATCCATTTCGGTAAAGTTACGTCGTTGTATATGAGTCCTAACCCGTTATAAGCGGAAAGAATATCCAAGACGACCGTATAAAAGATGTGAAGGAGGTTATTGCCGGATGTAAAAAGGTTATTGGAGATCGTAGTGCATTTTTCGTCGATATAAGCGATAGCCGGTTTGGAAAGGGTAAAAACGATGGGTTCTTTTGCGGTCATAATTTCATTATATAGCGAATCGCTGATAAAATTGCAACAAGAAATCATCGTCTCTTTATTGACGTAAATATCTCTATGAATATAATATTGTTCTTTGTCGTCGGGGCAAGAAAAAAAGTGGTAGTCGACGTCGGGGCGAAGTATAGCGCAGCGACCTTCAAAAAACTCGTATTCGTTATCGTTGACGTTATTGATAAAAAAGCCTTTTATACCTATATTGATTTCGAAAAAAGTATGTTTATGAAGGAAAACTTTTTGATTTATAAATTTATTCGTTTTCAGTTTATTATGTATATTGGATTCCAGGATTTTTCCCAAATTACCGTTATGTTGAAAATATTTCATATATAAATCATTATATAAAAGCTGAAAAACCTTGTCAAGAGAAAAAAACGGCGTGTCAAAAAAAACATATAGTTTAGGCATATTTTATGTTAAAAGGTCAAAATTTGACACGATATAGTAAAAAAATAGGTTGAAACAGGTAATTTTTTATAATACAATGGAAAAAAAGTAGGAGTAAAGAAATGAAGAAAACGAAATTATTGACAAAGTTCGTTATAGCGATACTCGCTGCGACGTTGTGCCTTTCGTCTGTCGGTTGCGGCGCGTCAAGAAACGAAGCGATAAGGGACGACAGGACTATCAACGTAAAAGTTTATAAAGGCGGTTACGGAGATAGTTGGATTTATTCTCTTGCGGATAAATTCGAGGAGGCGTATAAAGAACAAGGTTATCACGTGAATATCTGCACTCCGTCGAGCGACTTGAACGGCACGGTTGCCGCGCAAGAATTATATGACAGAAACAGCGATTGGGCAGACGTTTATATTTGTCCGTTACAAAATACAAGAACGCTGGTATACGGCGCCGATTATGCTGATAACGGCAAAAATCCGCTTGTCGCCGATCTGACGGATCTTGTCTGGAATCAAAAGCCGATAGGCTTTGACGGAAAGGAAGAGGACGTTGCAATCAAGAATAAGATAATGGAAGTTTGCGATGATTCGAGAACTTGTTACGATGGCAAAAAATATTTACTCAACCGCGATATTACGGTCGGCGGCATGATCGTCAATACGAAAAAGTTGGCAACATTCGGATATAACGATTTGCCCAAGACGAGCGGCGAAATGTTCGAGATGTTCGATACCATACAAAGCACGGGCGGGAATATAAGACCTTTGACGTATATCGGAACGTCGAACGGTTATCACCTGCACGTGTCGCATTGTTGGTTTGCGCAATATACCGGTGAGGAAAACTATGAAAAATTCTGGAGTTATATTGACGAAAACGGCGAACCGATGATAAGTAATGGTTACGAAGTGTACGACGATAAAGGTCTTGACGAAATGATGCTTGCGTTATACAGAATGTACGATCCGGAATACGCGGCGAAAGGTTCGGGTACCAACACGCTCTCGTTAATGCATTCAAAAGTGATGAATGAAACCGGCGGCGCGGTATTCGCGCCCGACGGCGACTGGGCTTATAATGAACTATTGGTTGATTATAGAGATCAGATAGGAGATCTGGCGTTTATGAATATACCGGTAATTTCCGCGCTCGGCACGAAGTTGTTCGGAGCGGGAACTTCGTATAATTTCAGCGATGAAAAATGCGAAGAGATTCTTCGCTGGACGATAGGGAAAGTCGACGAAGGCAAAAGCGAAAACGAAATAGTGTCGCTTGCGCAATCCGAAAAGAGTTGGACGCTTGCGTTAAAAGACGTAACGGAGATAGAAAAAGCAAGGGGAATATATTGTAATCGAAGCGGAGAAGGCGGCAACGTGTGCGTTGCGGAACGTTCGCAGAATAAAGACATAGCGGCTTTGTTTTTAAGGATGATGTTCAGCGACGACGCTGCGGTGGATTATAACAGATATTCCAACGGCTATATGGCAGTAAAGACCGATTTTTCCAAGTATAAACAAAACAATTACAGTCAGGCGTTTAATAAAATCATTTCAAATAAATACGTGTACGGCGTATATCAGGTACCGAAAGGCATAAGAATCAACGTCGGTCCCAACTCGTTATTAGCCAAGGCGGGAACGTTTTTGGTAGAGGATATTATAGTGGACGGCGTAACGGCTTTCGACAATGAAGGCAATAAGATAAAATCGGGATTCAGCGCTTACGAACAAGCGGCTGCGGCAAGAATGGCGGATGAAAGGGCGTCTATCAAAAGGCAATGGGATCAAAGAGTAAGAGACGCCGGATTGACGAAATAGGAGAAACGATAAACGATGGAGAACGTGGCAATTCCCGGCGTAAAAAAGAAAAAAGGCATATTTAAGCATTATTCTGATTTTGAAAAAAGAGATTTCTTATTTATTGCTTTAATAATTTTTATACCCGTAGTTCAATTCGCCGTATTTTGGTTTTATGTAAATTTAGATTCGTTGACGCTTGCGTTTCGCGATAATCAGACCAATGCGTTTACTCTCAGATATTTTAAAGAAGTATTAGAAGCGTTTACGGTAGAAGATCATCCGTTATTAGGCGGATTCAGACTTTCGGAAGTTATAGGCAGATCGGTGTCGCTTTGGGCGATAGCAAACCTTATCGCCTTTCCTATCGGACTGTGTTCTACTTACGTGTTATTCAGAAAAGCGATAGGTCATTACGTTTTTCGCGTCATATATATGTTGCCGGGTCTGATCGGCGCGGTCGTATGGGTGGCGACGGTAAAGCAACTTGCGGCTTTTAACGGACCGGTGGTGGCTATTCTGACGGATTTGGGGGTTGACCTTCCAAGAATGGTACTGGATCAAGGTATGTTTTACAGCGAACAGACGGCGTTTCCGTTCCTATTGTTTATGACGTTTATTTTGGGTATTGCCGGCGGCAGCGCCGTTTTGACGGGCGCTATGGCAAGGATACCGCAAGAGATATATGAAGTCGGCAAATTGGACGGGATAGGATTTTGGACGGAATTTTTCAGAATAGTGATTCCTTGCATCTGGCCTACGATATCTATGACGCTTACGTTCAGTTTATGCGGTATATTTACGGCTGACGGAAACGTCTTTCTGTATTCGAACGGAACGGGCAAACCGGGTATGTCGACGACGGGGTATTTGCTTTATAAACTCGTTCTCGATTTGCGTAACGGGGTTTCGGTCAACTACGGGTTCCCTGCGGCGTTAGGTATGGTATTGACGTTTATGACGTTGCCGATAGCGCTTGGCGGAAGATATCTGCTGGAAAAAATAACCGAACCGGTTGAATATTGATACGGGGTGGATATATGCATAAATTATTACTGAAATTCAAGAAAAAATCCACGTCCGAAAAGGTTACGTATATTTTTTATTTCGTGTTTTTCGTGTTGATGGCAATAATTTATCTGATGCCTATTCTGATAACCTTTTTCAACTCGTTCAGAACGTTAGCCGACTACACGTCGGAAACGAGAAAGTGGTACGAATTACCGGCGCCGTTTCAATTTGACAGTTGGGCAAACATATTTGTGGATTTCAAGTATAAAACCTATACTTTCTGGGATATGTTGTTCAACAGTGTGTGGTATCTGGCGTTAAAGGTTACCGTAAACGTTTTGTCAAGTACGTTGCTTGCGTATGCGATTGCAAGATTCCGTTTTCCGGGCAAAAACTTTCTATACGGTTTGGCGATTTTTTCCCAGACGGTACCGATTATCGGGAGCGGCGCTGCCGGATACAGATTGTTCGTAACTTTGGGATTAGTTGATAATCCTGCGCTTATATGGATAGCGTGGGCGGTAGGTTTCGATTACGCGTTTATTATCCTGTACGGGACGTTTAAGGGTATCAGTATGACGTATAGCGAAGCCGCAAAGATAGACGGCGCCAATAACTTTGTAGTACTGTTCAAAATAATTCTGCCGCAGGCTTTTCCCGCGATGGTTGCGCTTGCCGTAACGCAAGCCATCGGCGTATGGAACGACTATTCTACGCCTATGATATATTTAAGAAAATTTCCCACTCTCGCTTACGGATTGTATCTGTTCAGCGCGGAATCGCAGAATTTGCCCAACGCAAACGCGACGTATTGCGCAGGCGTGATATTATCCATGATACCGGTCATCATTTTATACGCTTCGATGCAGAAATTGATTTTGACCAACCTGACCACGGGCGGTCTGAAAGGTTAATTAAAAGTTTATTTAAGAAAGGAAGCCGTCTTTCTTAATTAAATAAAAATTTTTAGGAGGAAAAAAATGAATAAGAAAATTTTGAGATGTTGTTTTGCGTTATTAGCGGCGTTTTGTTTTACCTTTGCGTTTGCGTGCGGCAAAAGCGAAGATGAAAACACCGATTTTGACGTAAAATTTGCGACGGGTGTAAAAACCGAAGCCGAGATAGGAGAACTTATCGACCTTGAAAGTTTGGTCGTTAAAGTTCCGGACGCTACTTATATATTTAAGGTAACGTATACCGACTCTATAAGCGGCGAACCCACGACGAGAACGTTCCGTTCGGATTATATGTTTACACCGGACACGGAAGGCGCGCATACGATCGTGTACGAAGTTACGCTGAATAACACGACCAAGAGCGCCACGCATACGATAAACGTAGTTCGTCCGCAGCAGATAATCATCACGGAAGAAGCGGTCGAGGGAGTGGCGAATACCTATCAATACAGGGCAGAAGTTACTGCCTTAAACGGCGCGGTTACGAGCGTAACGCTTCCGGAAGGAACTATAGACTATGACGGAAGAGACGAAAACGACGATTTGGATCTTACCGACAATCTAGCTTATATCGGCGTAACCGACGCTTACGGTGTGGGCGATACGGTAAAAGTTTATTTCACCGGCAAGAATTTGCCCGGCATCAGCGTTCTTTGCGGCAATCCGCAGGGTGACGACGCGGTTATCGGCAGAGCGGTCGGCAACGGCACGGGTATTTTCTTTGAAAACGGCGGTCGCACGGGCGACGGCGTAACTTCCGCTTTGGGGTACAGATTTTATCCGGTAGGTCCGTACAGAGCGCACGGAAACGTTGATGCTTACAACTCCTACGCTATATCCGCTACGATTCCGTATGCCGGCAGAAGAGATATTCTTGCCGACTGGACCGGCGGCGGCACGTTGGACCCCGATTACGCTACGGTATTAAAGGGCGGGTCGATGAATTGTCCCGTAGGGTTCAGCAATCTCGTAGACGATCAGGACTACCGTTTCGAATTAAAGATGAAAGCGGCAAACGAAGCGGAATTTTCGTTTACTTATAAGTTGTATACCATAAACGGCGACGTTGAAAAATTAGTTTGGGAAAAGACGGTTTCCTGGAAAAAAGCCGCGTCAGCGAGTTATTACGATGGTGAAGGCAACCCCAAAAATAATTTCAACTCTTCCGTTGAAGCGTTTGACGAGTTTATAAAAGTATTGGATTTAGACAGCAAAACCATCGCTTTCTACGGCAATAAAGAAGGCGTAGGCGATTGCACGTTCTCTTACGAGATCGAAAAAGCCGCCGAAGTTCCCGTAAACGGCGTCGAAAACGCTTACACGCATAACGCGCAAGTTACCGTAGGCGAAACGGCTACTTCGGTGAAACTTGCTCAAGGCTCGATAACGAATTGGGAATCGGGTAAAGCAGGCGACCTTTACACGCACGAATCCGACGTCGCTTATCTCGGATTTACTGATATCTGGACGGTAGGCACGACTATCGGTATCGATTTCCACGGAAAGAATATACCGGATCTCGGCTTATTCCTTGACGGCGCGAGCGAAGACGTTAAAATCGGTCAGCCGGTCGGCGGCGGAACGGGCGTTTATCTTTCGATGGGCGGAAATCTTCCGGAAGATAACGCTATCAGGCAGAGAATGATAGGTTGCGCTCCGTATCGTCTCGACAGCGGAGCAGAAGGCTTTATTTTCCCGTATAACAGCCGTGTAGACGCTATTACATATAATCCGGACAATGCTGCGGAAATGGCATACAAAAATCTGGACGACGATAAAGATTACCGGTTAGAGATCACGCTTGTTTCCGCAAGCGCGGGTAGCGGTTCGTGGCACGTTGATTTCTACGAAGTATCGGACGGCGACAAGGGGACGGCTATCGCGTCGTTTACGAGATCTTATTCAAGCGATATAGTAAACTTTGAAAGCACGGCTTTTGCTTTTTACGGCATAGTTTTATCCGAAATCGAATTCTCTTACGACGTAACCGTTTCCGTTCCGCCTGAAAACGTAATCGAAACTTATAACGCGACTTATAACGAAGAAACCGGCGCGGCAACGTTGCAAGCGTGCGCGGGCAGTACGAGTTATACCGATTGTTCTTATATAGATTTCGGCGAATACGCCGGCGGCGGGAAAGTAACGGTAGAGTTCAGCGGCAAGTATAAACCCAACGTTCAGTTCTTTGCGGAAGGCGTTACAAAGCAAATGAGAACCGATACAAAGACGGGTATAATGTTCTCCGACGACGCTATCGGTACGGATTACAGGATTTGGCCGAGCACGGAAGTTACTACGGGCGCAATCGTTTTCAGTAACGATGAGCTGAAGAAAATAGCGTATAATAATTTGGATGGCGAGAAGAACTACGTTCTGGAAATCACCTGCGTAAAGGGAGAAACCACTTACGAAATAACGGTAAAACTTTCCGAAAAATCGGGCGGAGCGCTGACCGACATTGCCTCTTACACGGGCACACTCAATTTAACGCTTTCTCAACTTGCAAATGCAGGTACGCATATCGTGGTTTACGGTTCCAGAATTACGGGGTTAAACAATCTTAACATTACCGTAGAAGAAGCAGAATAAAAAAACTGATAGGTAGAAAGTCGATGAAAAAGGGACAGAATTATACAACACCCGACCTTGAGATTAGAGAGGCGACGGACGTCTTTTTGGAATCGCCGGTTGCTTACGATGAAAACGGTCTTAACGTAGGCGACGACTACAATCTTGGCGGGAAATGGTGGTAATGCTTAAACCGCTTTTGTCTGTAAAAACGATAGAAGGTGAAGTCAATGAAAAGGTTTTTGGCGATTATGTTGGCGCTTATAGCGGCTGTCTGTATGTTTTCGGGTTGCGGTAGCGATAAGGGAGACGACGTCAACGCGCCCGCGCATGAAACGGTTACGCCCGTAACTATCGGCGGTAACGAAAACGACAATGCGGGCGGCGGCGCCAACGCGCCCGCGTCAAATATAGTTACGCCCATATCCGACGGTGGAAGTTTCGATGGCGGGGGCTATGAGTAAAATGTTGGAAGGTAAAATGTTATGAGAAAATTAAGTTTAACCGTTCTTACGGTTATATGCGCTCTGTGTTTAGCGTTCGGCATAGGTCTTATGTCGAACGCTTATACGGCGAAAGCCGATACTGTGGGGATAACGCCGACTCTTTCCGAAACGAAAGTGTTGATTTCTACCGCGCAAGACAAAATGCTGCTTGCTACGGCGATCAAGAACTACGGCGACGTTTACGAGATCGGCTATACGTTCACCGGCGACGTACAACCGACGTTGCACGCAACCGATACGTATTACACTTCGATCACCGGCGGAAGCGACACGCTGACGCCGAGCGACATATTCGGCGAAAACTGGGCGTCGGACGGCGTAGGCATGATCATCTGGGAGATACCGTTTTCCGCAGGTACGGCTTACGAGTATAAGGCTTACGCTTTGGTCGGCGATAGAAACGGGAATAATCAACTCGTCGTTCCCGCTCATGAAGTAAGAATAACGCCCGAAACTGCTACGTCAAAAACTTTTTATTCCGTAACCGTGTCGTCAAACGACGCGAACTACGGTTCCGTAGACAAAACCGACGTGCTTGTTCCCGGCGGTTCTGCGGTTTCCGTTTCGAACAACGTTATAACGGTCGGCGGTATTGCGATAACGGCTACGGCTGCCGACGAGAATTGTCGGTTTTATGATTTTGGCGGCGCGCCGCAAACGGTAACCGCAAATACCGATATAACCGCAAACTTTACGAGATTTGCCCATAGAGAAACTTATAAAGTAGGGCTTGCAAAGTGCGAAGGCGGTACGAGTTATACCGATTGTTCCTATATAGATTTCGGGGAATACGTTGACGGCGGGAAAGTAACGGTAGAGTTCAGCGGCAAGTATAAACCCAACGTTCAGTTCTTTGCGGAAGGCGTTACCAAACAAATGAAAACCGCTCCGAAAGCGGGCATTATGTTCTCCGACGACGCTATCGGTTCGGATTACAGGATCTGGCCGAACACGGTTGTTGATTCTGGCGCAATCGTTGCTAATAACGTTGAGCTGAAGAAAATAGCGTATAACAATTTGACAGACGGCAAGAACTACGTTCTGGAAATCACCTGCGTAAAGGGAGAAACCGTTTATGAAATAACGGTAAAACTTTCCGAAAAATCGGGCGAAACGCTGACCGATGTTGCCTCTTACACGGGCACCCGTGCCGCTTTGCCTGACAATGCGGGCACGCATATCGTGGTTTACGGTTCCAGGATTACGGGGTTAAACAATCTTAACATTACCGTAGAAGGAAACGAGGTCGTTCCTTGCAACGCGGCTTATAAAGTATCGTTGGGAGGATGCGCAGGCGGTACGAGTTATACCGATTGCTCTTATATAGATTTCGGGGAATACGTTGACGGCGGAAAAGTTACTATAGAGTGCAGCGGCAAATATAAACCGCAAGTTCAGTTTTTTGCTGAAGGCGTTACCAAACAAATGAAAACAAATACGAAAGCGGGTATAATGTTCTCCGACGACGCTGTCGGCGTGGATTACAGGATCTATCCTAACACGGTCGTCGATTCGGGCGCAATCGTTTCCGGTATCGCAAATTTAACGTCAATGGCGTATAGCAATTTGGCAGACGGCAAATACGTTCTGGAAATTACCTGCGTGAAGATATCGACCAGCTATCAGATAGAAGTTAAACTTTTTGTCAAAGACGCCACGACGGGAGAATTGACCGAAGTTTCCGCTTATACGAGCGCCCTTTCAGCTTCCGATTTGCCTGCAAATACGGGTACGCATATCGTGGTTTACGGTTCCAGAATCGGGGCGTTAAACAATCTTAACATTACCGTGGAAAGTAAAAAAAAAAGTAGTTTGAATCCTTCGCAAAACAGTTTAAATTCTTTGCAAAAGTATAACGACAATCAGGAATATCTGATTTACGCTTATCACTCGCCCGTGCCCGCTAACGAAACGAGTAACGGCGTGGACCAAAGGACGGTTGAAGGTTATAAACAGCATTTAGACGGCGGATTCAACGTTCTGCTTATCCAAGCCAACGATCCGTATTACGGCAGTTTTGCAACGAGTCAATTAAAGAAAAATCTCGACAACGCAAGACTTTCGGGTTACGACAAGGTGATTATTACCGATATGCGGCTCCACAGTTTATCTTCGAGAACGGAACCTTTCATCGGTGACGGAAAAGATTACGCGACTTTTGAAGATTTTGTCAGCCAAGTGGAACTCTGGACCGACGAATACAGATATTATCGGGGCGGCATGGTCGTAGGCGTTCAACTCGTCGACGAGCCCGCATATAACGTTTTGCCGCAGTTGGGTCAGGTTTACAAGGCGATAAAAACGGTCTGGCCGGAGTGTTTTATTCAAGCGAACCTGTTGCCGTTGGATAATACCGCGGCGTCGGGAAGATACGTCCCCGACGGGTTTACGGGGACTGCGGATCAAGCGTACGAACAATATCTTACGGCTTTTTGCGAATATACGGGCGCTACTAACATTACGATGGACTCCTATCCCATTAGGGGGGCGCAAAGCAACGGTTATTACTTTATAACGGACACGCATATGCGCTGTTTGCAGATTATGCAAAAGGTCGCAAAAGTTTACGGTTGCGATATCGGCGCCGTCGCCAACGCCTGCGAGACGAGAGACAGTTTGGGCAACGTAAAACTCAAATTACCCGACCAAGACGAAATGTTTTGGCAAGTCAACGTTTATATGGGTTACGGTTCTAAATCTTTCTCTTATTATACTTATTGCATAAAGCCCGGCGACGAACAAACGGAAGGAAGTTGTTTCGTCGGCAGAGACGGCGACACGACCGATATGTATACTTATATGACCGAAATTCATCGGGAGATGCAGACTTTCGCGCCCGTGATAATGAATTTTGACTATAATACTTACGGCTATTATTACAATGAGGGGACGGTTACCTGCGGAACGGTTTATCTGACGCACGCCTACGGTGAAACAAACTCCAAGAACTTTACGGCTTTGCAAGACGTAACGGTCGACAATAACGACGTAGCGTTCGTAACGGAACTTATAGATTCCGAAAACAATCAATATATGTATATGTTGATGAACCCGCAGCATCCGTCCAACTCTGTAAAGTGCAATATCGATTTGCACACCGTTATGTCGTTTGATACTTCTTATACAAAACTTGAAGTGTGGAAAGAAGGCGAAATGACGATAGTCGATTTGGTTGACGGCAAAGCAACTTTCGACCTTGAAGCCGGACACGCCGTGTTCGTAATTCCGACCCGTTAACGGCAAGGGGCGGTTAATATATTCGCGTAAGTTATTACGCCGTCAGACAATCTTACCGTTACCGTCAAAGCCCTGTCTGAATAATAATTAAAACAAATTAAAGGGCGAGTAAGATTAAATTTTCTCGCCCTTTAAAATAATAAGGAGTTTTTATGAAGAAAACCGTTATATTTTTATGTTCCTTTATTTTCGCGTTCGCCTGTTTTTCAGGTTGCGGAAGTACGTCAAACGTAAATCCTTCGCAAAAATATTACGGCGATAGCGATCGGGAATATCTGATTTACGCTTATCACTCGCCCGTACCCGCTTCCGAAACGCTTAACGGCGTGGATCAAAGGACGGTTGAAGGGTATAAACAGCATTTAGACGGCGGATTTAACGTTTTACTTATTCAAGCCAACGATCCGTATTCCGGCAATTTTGAAACGAGCCAGTTAAAGAAAAATCTCGACACCGCAAAACAAGCGGGTTACGACAAAGTGATCGTTACCGATACGCGGCTACACAGTTTATCTTCGAGAACTGACGCCATAATAGGCAAGGGTAAAACTTACGAAACTTTTGACGATTTGGTAAAAAAGGTCAAAAGTTGGACCGACGAATACAGATATTATCAGGGCGGCATGGTCATAGGTGTTCAACTCGTCGACGAGCCCGCCTATAACGTTTTGCCGCAGTTGGGTCAGGTTTACAAAGCGATAAAAAAGGTCTGGCCGGAATGTTTTATTCAGGCGAATATGTTGCCGCTTGATACTTCCGCGGCGTCGGGCAGATACGCGCCCACTTCGTTCAGCGGAAGTGCGGAAGCGGCGTACGAACAATACCTGACGGATTTTTGCAGATATTCCGGCGCTACGAACATTACGATGGACTCCTATCCCATAAGGATGAAATTAGGTCCCAACGGTTACGAAGACGCTTCTTACAGCATAACGTCGGTGCACATGCGTTGTTTGCAAATTATGCAAAAGGTCGCAAAAGTTTACGGTTGCACCATAGGTACCGTCGCTAACGCCTGTGAGTTGAAGGACACATCGGGAACCATAAAACTCAAAGGTCCCAACGAGGACGAAATGTATTGGCAGGATAACGTTTATATGGGTTACGGCTCTAAATCTTTCTCTTATTATACTTATTGTTCCAAGCCGGATAATCTTCATACGGACGGGACGTCTTTTGTCGACAGAAACGGCAACACGACCGAAATGTATACTTATATGACCAGAATTCATCAGGAGATGCAGGATTTTGCGCCCGTTATAATGAATTTCGACTACAATACTTTCGGCTATTATTACAACAGGGGAACCGTTGAGTTCGGCGTTTCTTATCTGACGTCCGATCCCGACGACGAAAATTATAAAAACTTTGCGGCGCTGAAAGACGTAACCGTCGAAGACAACGACGCCGCGTTCGTGACGGAACTTATAGATACTAAAAACAATCAATATATGTATATGTTGATGAATCCGCAACATCCGTCCAACTCTAAATATACAGATCTCGATTTGCATGCCGTTATGTCGTTTGCTTCTTCTTATACCAAACTTGAAGTGTGGAAAGAAGGTAAAATGACGTTAGTCGATTTGTCGGACGGCAAAGCAACTTTCGACATAGAAGCCGGACACGCAGTGTTCGTAATACCATACTGATATTATAAAAAGGAAAACAAATGGACGATTTATGCGAAAGAATTAAGGATTATTTGCTCCCCGTAAGTATCTGCGGGGAACAAAAGACCTTTAATTCTTGCCTTCTTACAACAACTTCGGCATCTCAGGTATATTTGAACAATAACGACGTTTGCATACTTAATCCGAAAGGGTATATTATTTTCGATTTCGGCAAAGAAATACAAGGCGGAATAAGGCTTTTAACGGCAAGGGGAAGTTCAAAGGTCCGCGTACGCTTTGGCGAATCACTCGGAGAGGCGTGTTCGGGTCTCGGTGAGAAAAATTCCACCAACAGCCACAGCACGCGCGATTTTGCGTATTTTATTCCCGAACTCGCCGATATGGAATTGGGGCAGACGGGTTTCAGATTCGTAAGAATAGATAATATCGGCAACGGCGATTTAAGGTTCATCGCCGTAAACGCCGTTTATCAGCACCTGAAAGTTCTGCCGAAAGGAAACTTTGTTTCAAACGACAAAAGAATTAACGAAATTTACGACACCGCAAAACGAACGCTGTTCTTATGTATGCAAAACAGGGTTTGGGACGGTATCAAACGAGACCGTCTGGTCTGGATAGGCGATTTTCATCCGGAACTTAAAGGTATTCTGTATCTGTACGGCAATCACCCGTTCATTAAGTCGGCGTTAGA
Source organism: uncultured Clostridia bacterium (assembly GCA_905235785.1). Lineage (GTDB taxonomy): Bacteria > Bacillota > Clostridia > Christensenellales > Borkfalkiaceae > UBA1259. The sequence goes on from CAJOMP010000008.1 coordinate 47,566, forward strand.
AGAAAGTATGATTCATTGCGAAAAAGACGGTTGGATGTGCAATATTCCTTCCTATTCTTCGTGGTGGCTCGTATCGCTTTGCGATTACTTTCTGTACAGCAACGATTGGGATTTCTTTTCAAGTCAGTTAAACAATGCGTTCGGCATTGTTTCCGCGCTTAATAAAAGCGTAGACGAAAACGGTAATGTCGATTACATAAACACAAACAGCGCCGATCCGCTTTTTATCGCTTGGGAAACCAAAGGCGCGAATAATATCGAGTTGGCGCATAAAGGGTTGATTTTATTCGCATTAAAAAAGTTGTCGTCCGTGCTTACCGGCCGCAACGAGTTTAATCCCGAAATATCCGAGTTGATAAATAAACTCGGTAAAAATAAAGATTATTACGGCAACAACAAGCAGGTAGCGTCGGTTTATTCGCTCGGATATCCCATAGACGATAACGCGAGAAAATGTTTATTATCCGGCGGGGCGGAGCGCTTTAATACTTTTATGAGTTCTTATATTGCGGACGCTATTTACCGCGCGGGAGATCCCCGAAAAGCGCTTTTCGATATGAAAGAATTTTACGGCGGTATGCTCGATTGCGGCGCCACTTCTTTTTGGGAGAGTTTTAATCCGGCTTGGCTTAAATCGAATACGAGAATAGACCAAATGCCGGAGAAAGGGAAGAAGTATATCCATTGTTCTTACGGGACGAACTGTTACCGCGGTTACAGATTAAGCCTTTGTCACGGATGGTCTTGCGGACCCGTTCAGTTTTTATCCGATAAAGCGCTGGGCGTAAAATTCCTTAATGCCGGCGGCAGTAAAATCAAAATAGAGCCGGATTTGATGGGCTTGGAAAGCGCCGAAGGCGTTATTCCGACCATCTACGGCGATATCGAAATTTCAAATAAAATGACGAAAACGGGAATCAAAACGGTTTATAAACTTCCGAAGGATATTACGGTTTTGAAATAGTTTAATGAAAAAAGATGAGTTTTTAATTTACGGTTATCATAATCCCGGCTTGGGAAAATATTCGCATAACGTGATCGGTGAAGAACGTTACTTGAAAAACAAAGAATTTTTTGATTCGAGATACAGCGTGGAAAAAAGCGAAAACTCCGATTGCGTTATTTTATCGGACGCCGTATACGATTGCGATAAAAAGATAAAAGATTTCAGAACGAAAAAGTATTTTTCATACTCGAAAAAATGCGGTATGAATATTCTTTTTTTGCAAAAAAATACCGTAATATATAACGGAGAAGAGTTCAGTGAGAGCGAACTTAAAAAAATTCTGGATATCGCGTACAGTTCCGGAAATAAGAAAATAATTATTTACGACGAAAGATTACACGCTCTTTCTTCGAGTAAAGAGAGTTTGGTCGGACAAGGCAAAACGTTCGTAAATCAAGAAGAATTGGAACGGTATTGCTTGGAGTGTGTTAAACCGTATAAAAACCATAAAGGATTTTACGGAATATATCTTTCGGACGAGCCTGACTGGAAAACTTTGCCGCAAGTTTGCGCCGTGCAAAAAGCGTTGCAAAAAGTTTGCCCCGATATTTTTATTCAAGAAAATTTGTTGCCTTTGGCGGGCGACGCCGCTGCCGTTACCGGTCAGGGCAAAACGACTTCGTCGTTATTCGTCGATACTTCCGCGGAAGAAAACAATGGCATCACGCTTGTCGACGCGTACAGAAAATATATAGAAACATACGTTTCTTTGTCCGGTTCGAAGATATTAACGATGGACTCCTATCCCATAAGAGCGGAGGGACCTTACGAAGACGCCGGACATTATAACGATCCGGATTATTACGTCAGTGGTAACGTCCCAGAAATCGCAACGTCTTATTTTGTGCTCAATTCCCATTTCAGATGCTTGCAACTGATGGGCGAAACGGGTAAAAAGTTTAACGTGAGAACAGGCGGGGTGGCTAATTCCTGTGGTATGGCTAAGGTCAGGAACGATAACGATAACGTGCTCGTCTGGAGCCATAAACCGCCTGATATTTACGATATGATCTGGCAGATCAACGCGTATCTGTGTTTTGGATTTTCGGTTTTTTCTTATTACGTTTATTGGGCGAAAAGAGACAACGGTCCGGGCTGTTATCATATAGAGGGAACTGCCTTTATTGACCAAAATGGCGAAAGAACTCCGATTTATTTTGAAATGAAAAAATTGCATAAAAAGATGCAAAAGATTGCGCCTGTTATGCTTAAATATAAATATGATAAAATGTCTTGGTGCGGAGATGAAAATTTGCCGTATCTGAAGAATTGCCCCAAAGACGATTTGGATTTTATCAAGGTGTCTTTGAACAAGGGGGAAAGCGCCGTTATAACTCAGTTGAGCGGCGAAGAAGGTAAATTATATTGTGTAATGAACTCTTGCGCGCCGTCTGCAAATGGCGCCGACGTCGGCGTTTCGGTAAATATTAAATTAGATACTCGTTACAAAGACATTAAACGGTTTGATTTGGACAATAAACCCAAAAAAATAAAAAACGATATAACTTTTACGTTGAATTACGGGCAAGCGGTTTTTATTGTTGCAAAATAATTTAATTTTCGGTGAGCGTTATACATAGATTTATCGATTACGGGTCTATACCTTTTTATTTTGTACCGTAAATTCGTATTTTAAATATAATTCGCCTTTATAACGCTTTTCAAGCATTTCGCTGAACACGCCCATATGATGGAGCGGCTCGCTGTAATTTTTCCCGTCCGTTGAATTTTTCGCCGAGATATTCGGTTTTAATTCCGCCGCGCGTGCATAAAAAATCCGCCGCCGGCAGGTTTCATCCACTCTATTTGTTTTCCAAGTTTTTTTCAAAATATGCATTGACAGTCTCAATATTATAGTGTAAAATAATATAGCATGCGTAAGGTGTTTTGATTATGCGAAAAACACCATGCGGCGATTTGTCGAGTTTAACGGTAACGGATGATCTTACAGAGAATTTCCGATTCTTCGGACGTAAAAAAACTGAATAGTAAAGAACTTGCGCTTCTTTCGGAAGAAATGCGGGAAGAGATAATTGCCGCGATAAACGGGAACGGGGGGCATTTGTCGTCTAATCTCGGAATTTTGGAAACAACCGTGGCGCTTTATAAAACTTTCGATTTTCCGAAAGATAAACTTATTTTCGACGTGGGGCATCAATGCTATCCGCATAAAATTCTTTCGGGCAGGCGCGAGAATTTTTCAACTATCAGGACGGAAGGCGGCATTTCGGGGTTCCCCGATTGCAATGAGAGCGAATATGACCTTTTTACCACGGGACACGCGGGGAATTCCATCGCTTTGGGGCTGGGGCTTTGTTCCGCGCGCGATAAAAACCAAGAAGATTATTACGTGATAACCGTGGTCGGCGACGGCGCGCTGGTCAACGGGCTGAATTTAGAAGCGATAAACGCGTCTAACGAAAAGCCGAAAAAATTTATCGTAATTTTAAACGATAACGGCATGTCGATTTCTAAAAACAGAAACGGCTTTTATAATTTTATTTCCAAAGCGACAATTAAGAAAGGTTACGTTAAAAATAAAAACGTAATCAAAAAGATTTTCGGCAATTCCGTCGTTACCGCGTTTTTCAGGGGAGTGCGCAACTTTTTTAAACGCGTCTTAAACAAATCGGAATATTTTGAACGGTTCGGGTTTAAGTACGTCGGGGTAGTTGACGGTAACGACCTTAAAAAGACCTTAAACGTTTTGGAAAGCGTAAAGCAGGCGGCGAATTATAAGGCGGTGTTTTTGCACCTTAAAACCACGAAAGGCAAAGGGCATAAAAACGCGGAAGAGCACGCCGACCTTTATCACAGCGTAGGTAAAAACTTGAAATGCGGCTGTTCGGAAGAGACGAGTCTTGGGCAAATTTTAGGCGATTTGATTGAAAAAGACGATAAAATCGTCGCCGTTACCGCAGGTATGAAAGACGGTACGGGACTTGCCGCGCTCGAAGAACGTTATCCCGATAACCTTTTCGACGTTGGTATTGCGGAAGAATACGCGGTAACTTTTGCCGCGGGTATGGCAAAGGGCGGGCTTAAACCCGTAGTCGCCGTTTATTCTACGTTTTTGCAACGCGCGTACGACGAGATGGTACACGACGTCTGTTTGCAAAATTTGCCCGTCGTGTTCTGCGTGGATAGGGCGGGGTTTGTCGGCGAAGACGGCAAAACTCATCAGGGACTTTTCGATCTTTCATACACTACGCATATCCCTAATATGACCGTGATAGCGCCGACTTGCGCGGCGGAACTCAAAAGCGCGATAGAATACGCGTTAAGCATTAAATCTCCCGTATGCATACGGTATTCAAAATTTAATGTGGATTTGCCTGCAACGGAATATGTAGACGGAACGTGGCAAACGCTTAAAGACGGCGAGGATATCACTGTATTTGCGGTGGGCGGCGCGGCTGTCTCGCTCGCGCTTATGTTTGCGGAACGGTACGGTAAAAGCGTAAAGGTTGTTTCGGCGCGAGTGGTTAAACCGCTCGATACAGAAACGTTGCTTAATACGCATACCCCCGTAATAACCGTTGAAGAAAACGTTTTGGCGGGCGGTTTCGGATCGTCGGTTACGGCGTTTTTAGCGCATAATAATCCGCTTCCCGTATATTCGGTAGGGGTAAAAGATGCGTTTGTAGGACACGGAAGCGTAAAACGGCAACTCGAAAACAACGGTTTTACCGTAGAAAATCTGACAATTATCGCAGACGGATTATTGCAAAATAACGTTCGTAAAAAAACGATAAAATAATTGATAAAGGGACATACAGAATATTTTTATGAGCAAAAGTGTTAAAAAAGCGGTTTTAATGATAGTCGACGTTATTGTCGTTATCAGTTCATTTATTCTCGCGGTAGTGCTTTCTATGAGCGATTTTTATGCGTGTATTCGCGAATGGTGGTATTTATCTATCGCGTTAGGGGTAGCGCTTATCGCAAATTACGCGCTCGGTCTTTATAATAAGATATGGCAATATGTCGGTGTTTTCGACCTTATAGTTTTGCTTATTTCAAGCGGAATTCAGATAGTCGTTTATGCCGTTACCGCGATTATTTCGGATAACTACAATATAGAGTGGTTTATAATCTGTTCGGTATTTTATATGATGTTCATATTCGGCAGCAGATTGTCCATAAAAGCGCTGAATATTATAGAAAGGTCGCTTAAAAACCCCGTGGAAAAGAAAAGCCTTCCGCGCGTTATGATAATCGGTGCAGGCAACGCGGGGAATATGCTGATAAACGAATTGAGAAATTCGGACAAAATTTCGCTGTTGCCGGTATGCGCGCTCGATGATGACCCGAGAAAAATCGGGCGGGCAATAAACGGCGTCAGAATAGTCGGCAATATTTACGAAGTGGAAAAATACGCGAAAGAATACAAAGTTGACCGCATTATTATAGCGATGCCGTCCGTCGACAGAAAGACAATAAGGGATATAATCGTCGAGTGTCAGAAAACCAAATGTAAGATACAGACCTTGCCGGGGATATATCAGATGATAACGGGCAGCGTGTCCGTTTCGGACGTGAAAGACGTAGACGTTGCCGACCTTTTAGGCAGAGAACAGGTCAAAGTCAATCTTGACGAGATAATGGGGTATATCGAAAACAAAGTTATTCTCGTTACGGGTGGCGGCGGTTCTATCGGCAGCGAACTTTGTCGCCAAATCTCGTCGCATAATCCCAAAAAACTCGTTATAGTAGATATTTATGAGAACAACGCTTACTATATTCAACAGGAACTTAAAAGAAAATATCCCGAACTCGATCTCGCGGTAAGGATCGCGTCGGTCAGGGATAAAGCAAAAATAGACGGATTATTTGAAGAATTCCGTCCGCAAATCGTGTTCCATGCCGCCGCGCATAAACACGTGCCTTTGATGGAAGACGCTCCGGACGAAGCGGTTAAAAATAACGTGGGCGGAACGTATAACGTCGCCGACGCCGCAGGAAAGTTTAATGCCGACAGGTTTATTCTCATAAGCACGGATAAGGCGGTCAACCCGACGAACGTTATGGGCGCGACAAAGCGCGTCTGCGAAATGGTAATTCAGCAAATGGATAAAGTGTACGGCACTAATTACGTCGCCGTACGTTTCGGAAACGTGCTCGGCTCAAACGGATCGGTAATACCGCTATTCACAAGGCAAATCGCCGAAGGCGGACCGATAACGCTTACGCATAAAGAGATAGTAAGATATTTTATGACTATACCGGAAGCGGTAAGTCTTGTATTGCAGGCGGGCGCTTACGCGAAAGGCGGCGAAATATTCGTGCTCGACATGGGCGAACCCGTGAAGATTTACGATTTGGCGGTGAATATGATCAAACTTTCGGGTCTTGAACCGTATAAAGATATAGACATTAAAATTATCGGATTAAGGCCGGGCGAGAAACTGTTTGAAGAACGGCTTATGGCGGAAGAAGGTTTGCACAAGACCGACAACAATCTTATTTCGATAGGCAAGCCCATAAAATTTGACGATAAAGACTTTTTTGAAAAAATAAAAGCGCTTATAGACAGCGCCAAAGAAGAAAAAACGGACGTAAAACTTCTTATTCACAAACTTGTGCCGACTTATAACGAAAAAGCAAAATGATTTAAATACAATTCGGAATCGTTGAAAAGCGGGAGACAGTCGTCTTCCGCTTTTAAGTTGGTTAATTCAACGCACACGATAAGAAGAGTCATAAATGACATAAGCGGTATTATGTTGAATTCGCAGACGTCTATCAATCCGTACGCTTCGAACATAATAAAAGATAAATACGCAAAAGAGTTGAGCACTGTTTTTCCGCCGAGCAGAATTTTGAATCTGAAAAAATAATAGACGGCATATGCGATGATTCCTAAGCATCCCATTGTCGCCGCAACGTGAAAAATCGTAGAGTGAAAATTGACCACGCCATCCGGAAAATAAACGGACTCGTCGGTAAAGCCCACGCCGATGCCGAGAACGGGATTCGATTTGAACAGCGAGATCGCGTGTTCGTAGAGTTGCCATCTGCCGTTAGAGTTCGTTGCGGATTGCATAAACGTCAGAATTTCTTCCGCCCCTATTGCGTGCAACACGTAAATCCCTATCGCGCATAATGCGAAAACAATGGAGAAAATACAGATTGCAAATTGTTTTCTGTATTTTTTGTTTAAATGCATAAAGGTAAAAACTACCAGGAACGGCGAAGAAAAAAGGGTGATACCCGCGCTGCCGTCGCTCCTGCATAATATATCCGTCAGTATCATAAAAATAATTACGGCTAAAAACGACGCGGATTTGCCCGTTTTAATTATAAGATAAAAACACGCGGGAACTGATATAAGAGTCATAGCGCCGGCGGTGTTGAAATTACCCCAACCGAGAGAGCGTACCCAGATAAAAAAGAACGGATCGGCTTCGACGCGTATAAACAATATTTCAAAGCAAGCGAAAACCGTTGCGGAAAGAATCGAGTAACAAATATATTTCCCGACGTCGGTGTTTTGCGGCGGCTTTATGCCGTTTAAAAACAGAAGATAAATAATAAGCATTAAAGGACCTGTGGCAATGGCGACCAAAAGTCCGTTTGCGTAATTATTCCGTCCCATAGGCGACAACAATCCGCTTAAAAACAGCGCCGCGCTGACAAGGCATAAAGGAAAGAACAGTTTTCCGAGATAAAACGTTTTAAACGGATAAACTATGAAATGATAAACGATGCATCCCGCAAGTATGCCGTACATAACGATATAAGGCGCAGAAGTCAGCATCGGGAAATCGTTTATAGTAAGAACGCAACAGGTAAATAAGGGAATAATAGGCGTCAAGTCTTCGTATAAGACGAAAATTGTCCCCCCGATTGCGATAAGAACGAAAAGCCCCAAGGTTTGCAGATTGAACGCAAAGCAAATAAACGCCCATGCGGCGACGCAGACGGGATAATAACCGCTGTATAAAAATCCGTTTAATGCGGTAAATATTCCGCCGAGTTTTTTTTGTGTTATCGAATTCATTTTTTGCCCTTATTCCGAATATAAACCATTATATAATAAAACGGGCGTATTGACAAGCGATTTTATAAAAATGCGGCGCGGTTGCAAAGAATAAAAAATTAGTTTTAAAAATTTTTATATTGTAAAAACGCTTGTTAAACAACGAGTTTTGTATTAAAATAATAACGATGAACGATAATTTTCCGCAAACGTTTACGATTTCCGTTTCTTGCGCGTCGGGCACGGAAAACGTTTTGAAAAAAGAACTTATAAGACTTAACGGTATCGACGCGCCCGCCGTAAACGGCAGAATAGAGTTTCAGGGAGATTCGTTACTTCTTGCAAAGTGCAATATAAATTTACGAACGGCGGACAGGGTTTACATAAAAACGGGCGAATTCAATGCGGAAACTTTCGACGAATTGTATACTTTTGCAAAGTCCGTTAGATGGGAAGATTTTATTCCGAAAGACGGCAATGTGTACGTTGACGGAAAATGCGTTAAAAGCGCGCTGTTTGCAATCTCCGATTGTCAGCGGATAGTGAAAAAAGCGATTGCCGACAGGCTTTGCGGTAAATACGGATTTAACCGTTTACCCGAAACGGGTAGTACGTATAAAGTCGATTTTTATCTTTTTAAAAACGTCGTATCGTTTTATATCGATTCAAGCGGCGTCGGTCTGCATAAGCGCGGTTACAGGGATAGGGTAGGTATTGCGCCCATCAAAGAAACTCTTGCGTCCGCTATGCTTTTAATGAGCGATTTTTATAAGACCCGTCCGTTTGCCGACCCGTTTTGCGGTTCGGGAACGTTTCTCATAGAAGGCGCTCGGATTGCCCTTAATATCGCGGCGGGGATAAACAGAAAATTCGCTTTTAACGACTGGACGAATTTTGACGACCGCTATTACCGTTTGGCGCTTGAAGAAGCGAAGGACAACGAAAAACGGGACGTAAAGCCCGATATCCGCGGATTCGATATAGATAAAAAGGCGGTGGAACTTACCCTTCGCCACGCGGAACGCGCGGGACTTAAAGGCGTGATAAAAGCGGAAACGTCGCCCGTAAAAAATTTCCGTCCGTGGTCGGACTTCGGCACGATTGTAACGAATCCGCCTTACGGGGAAAGGGTCTACGGCGAGCGGGAAGCGGAAAAATGCTACCGCGATTTCGGCGCGGCAATGGAAGGACACGACGGTTGGTCGGTTTTCGCAATAACGCCGCATAAAAATTTCGAAAGATTTTTCGGCAAAAGATGCGACAGGGAAAGAAAACTTTATAACGCCGAAAAAGAGTGCAGATATTATTTTTATTATTCTGAAAAAGGAGTTAAACATGATTGACGGGAAATTGCTTACCGAAAAACTTTTGCGCTATGCGAAAGCGTTTTTGCACCTTAAAGCGCGGGACGAGATATATTTCAGAAATATTCTGCTCCGCGAATTACGGTTGACAGAGCCGAACGCGGAAGATGTTGACCTGTCGTATATCGATAAACTCGACGTTCCCGATTCGATAGTTACGGAACTCGAAGAATATGCGGTGGAAAACGGACTTGTTAAAGAAGAAGAGAAAAATCTGTTCAGCGGTTATATAATGGGCATACTTTCGCCATTGCCGTCGACGGTAAACGAAGAGTTTTACAGGTTGAAGAACGAACGCGGCATAAAAGCCGCCTGCGACTATCTTTATGATCTTTCCGTAAAGAACGATTACGTTAAAAAGACCGCGATCGCGAAAAATTTAAAGTGGGAATACGCCGACGGCGGCAGAACACTTGAAATTACCGTCAATTTAAGTAAACCCGAAAAGGACAATAAAGAAATAGCGAAACTTCTTACCCAAAAGGTTACGACGAGTTATCCGAAGTGTCGGCTCTGTAAGGAAAACGAAGGTTTTGCGGGCAACATAAGTTATCCCGCGCGCGAAAATATCCGCACGGTGTCTCTTACGCTCGGCGGCGAAAAGTGGTTCGTGCAGTATTCGCCGTACGCCTATTATAACGAGCATCTTATCGCCGTATCCGAAAACCACACGCCTATGCATATTTCCGGCGATACGGTGGATAAAGTGTTGGATTTCGTGGATTTTTTCCCGAATTATATGATAGGCTCGAACGCGGCGCTCCCTATAATCGGTGGGTCTATATTAAATCACGAGCATTTTCAGGGCGGCGGACATCTTATGCCTATGCACAGAGCGGGCATAAAGGAAGAATATGTATGCAAAGATTATCCGAGCGTTAAAGTAGGTATTACCGACTGGTATAACAGCGCGATAAGATTAGAAAGCGAGAGCCGCGAAGACATTGCGCGCGTCGCGAAAAACGTCGTCGCAAAGTGGGCGGCTTTTACCTGTGTTCCGTGCGGAATTTATGCTAAAACCGACGGCGTAGCGCATAATTCCTGTTCACCGATAGCGAGAAAAGACGGCAAAAAATACATAGTCGATATAATTCTTCGCAACAACATCACGTCCGAAGAATATCCCGACGGCGTCTTTCACGCGCATCCCGAATATCATAACATCAAAAAAGAAGGAATAGGTCTTATCGAAGCGATGGGACTTTTCGTACTTCCCGCAAGGCTTAAAAGACAACTTTCTATGATAGCGGATATTTTGAGCGGTGAAACAAAGTACGACGAAAAGGCGCTTTCGGATAAAGAAAACGACCTTTACGTCCACCGCGATATGATAAAACATCTCGCGCAAAAATATTCTTGCGGCTTTCTTTCAAAAACGCAGGCGGACGCGGCGGTCAAAGACTACGTAAATAACGTTTGCAAAAATATTTTGGGAAACACCGCGGTGTTTAAAGACGACGAAAGCGGCAAAGCCGGATTTAACGAATTTATGAACGCGTTCGGCGCGGAAAAAATAAAATAAAAGTTTAAGGAGAAAAAAATATGAACGTTTTGGTAACGGGCGGAGCGGGGTATATCGGTTCGCATACTTGCGTTGAATTATTGAACGCGGGACACAGCGTAGTGGTTATCGACAATCTTTTAAACAGCAAAAAAGAAGCGCTTTTGCGCGTTGAAAAAATCACCGGCAAAAAGGTGAAATTTTACGAAGGCGACATACGCGACAGAAAACTTCTCGACAACATTTTCGAAGAAAATAAAATCGATGCCGTCATCAACTTTGCGGGGCTTAAAGCGGTGGGAGAATCCTGCGCCAAACCCTTGGAATATTACGAGAACAATATCGAAGGGCTTTTGCAACTTGCTTTTTCGATGCGCGACCACGGCGTAAAAAATCTGGTATTTTCTTCTTCCGCAACGGTTTACGGAAAGCCGAAATCCGTGCCTATTAAAGAAGATTTTCCGCTTTCGACGTCAAATCCTTACGGCAGTACCAAACTTTTTATAGAATATATCCTTAAAGACCTGTATAAAGCCGACCCGACTTTCAATATAGCGATTTTACGCTATTTCAATCCCATCGGCGCGCACGAATCGGGGCTTATCGGCGAAGACCCCAAGGGTATACCGAATAACCTGTGCCCGTACATCACGCAGGTCGTAGTCGGCAAGAGAAAAGAACTCGGCGTGTTCGGCAACGATTACAATACTCACGACGGAACGGGAGTAAGGGATTATATTCACGTCGTAGACCTTGCGAAAGGACACGTGCTCGCGGTAAATAAACTCGCGACTAATCCGGGGCTTCTGATAGTAAATCTCGGCACGGGGCACGGATATTCCGTTCTCGATATGGTTAAGGCGTTTGAAAAAGTTGCGGGAAAGCCTATTCCGTATAAAATTATGCCGCGTCGCCCCGGCGATATCGACGAGTGCTACGCCGATCCGTCTTACGCGTATGAAGTTCTGGGCTTTAAAGCCGAAAAGGGGCTTGACGACATGTGCCGCGACGCTTTGCGTTGGCAGACGTTAAATCCCGACGGGTACGGTGATTAAATGTAAAAAATTTTTACGGGGAGAATAATATATGGCTAAAATTTACGATTTCACTATGAAAGATACACGTGGGGAAGATATCGCGTTATCCGACTATAAAGGCAAAGTTCTTTTAATAGTTAATACGGCGACGGGGTGCGGGTTTACGCCGCAGTATAAGGGATTACAGGAACTTTACGATAAGTATAAAGAACAGGGCTTTGAAATTCTCGATTTTCCGTGCAATCAGTTCGGGCATCAAGCGCCCGGCACGGATTCCGAAATAGTAACCTTTTGTCAGGCGAGATATAAAGTTTCTTTCAAGCAGTTTTCAAAGATAGAAGTAAACGGCAAAAACGAAGCGCCGCTTTACACTTATCTTAAAAACGAAAAAGGCGGAGTGTTCGGTAAAAAAATAAAATGGAATTTCACTAAATTTTTGGTAGACAGAGACGGTAAAGTAGTTGCCCGTTTCGCGCCGACCGTTACGCCCGAAAAAATAGAAGACAAGATAAGAGAATTGTTGTAATATAACCGTAATTTATTAAACGTCATAGAAAGAAGCGGGCGGTTGCGAATTTTCGCAACCCGAATTTTTACGTCTGTTTTATTTGTATTTAGTGTAAAGCGTCCAGAAAACTATCACGCCTTCAGCCGGAATACCTATCAAAAATATTTCCCATAGTATATCAGACGGGGCGGGCAAGACGTATATCAGAGTGAGATATACCGCCAGAATGATCGACCAGATGAGTATAGAAAGTATAATCAGATTTCCGAGCGATTTTCCCCATACGGAAGTAAATACCAAAAGCACTATCGCCGTAACGGGAATCGCGTAAATAAAGGAAAGCCACGTTTGCTCTATCGACGGAAAAATAATGTGAATAAAGGCAAAAAACGCAATGGCAACAAGCCATACGATCGCCGCGGACGCAAGACAAATGATCGTTCTTTTTTTGCCGAGATTGTAGTTTGGTTTAAAGCGGTCTTTTTTCGGTTCTGAAATAATAGTATCAACGTTAATCCCGAAAAAATCCGCAATTTGTTTTATAGTATAAATATCGGGCAGACTTTCCGCGCGTTCCCACTTGGAAACCGCTTTATCCGAATAATTTAATTTTTCCGCAAGTTCGGCTTGGGTAAGGTTAAGGGCTTTGCGGTATCTTATAAGATTTTGCGCAAAATTATCCTTAATGTCCGTCGGCGCGGAAACGTTTTGCGTTTTTACATTTTTTTCTTTCATACCCGTATTTTATCATATTACTTGTAATATTGCAAGAAAAAAACGCGTGAAACGTGAAATTCTACTGTCGGTAGAGCACCGGTTATTTAACTCTACTGCGATAATTATATAGAATAGAATTTACTTTCATTAAAGTAGGTTGATTTTTGTATAATTAAATGCAAAAATAGTTATGAAAATTATTTTATACGGAGAAACGAAGATGAAAATTGCGGTATCAGCCGAATCCACGATAGATTTGCCGAAAGAATTACTTGAAAAGTATGCTATAAAGACAGTACCTTTTATGATAACGCTCGGCGATATGACGGCAAAAGACGGCGATATAACAAACGACATTATAATTTCATATGTAAACGAACACAAGGTTTTGCCGAAGACAAGCGCGGTAAACGAAGAACAGTTTGCGGAGCATTTCGGCGGGCTTTTAAAAACTTACGACGGGATTATTCATTTTTCCTTATCGAAAGAAATGTCAAGCGCGTACAATAACGCGGTTGCCGCCGCGGGTAAATATAAAAACGTGTATGTCGTCGATACGCGTTCGCTTTCGACGGGGATTGCGCTTCTTGCGATTTACGCTAGTAAACTTGTACGCGAAGGCGTTTCTCTTAAAGAAATATACGAAAAATGCGTTGCGCGTGTGCCTTTCGTGCAAGCGAGTTTTGAACTGAAACGCGTAGATTATCTGTATAAAGGCGGCAGATGCAGTATGATGGCTCTTCTCGGCGCAAATATCTTGCGTATTCGCCCGCAGATAATCGTAAAAAACGGTAAAATGGTTTCGGGCAAAAAATACAGGGGCAATTACGAGCATATCGTCAAATGTTATTGTAAAGACGTGCTCGAAGAATTCGATAATCCCGACTTGTCGGTGGCGTTCGTGACGTATACGACCGCGTCCGACGAAATAGTCGGATATGCAATGCAAACTCTTAAAGACGCGGGATTTAACGAAGTGTATGCAACGCGCGCGGGCGGCACTATAACCAGCCATTGCGGCGAAGATTGCGTCGGATTTTAGCTTTGTGGTGC
>CAJOMP010000009.1 GCA_905235785.1 uncultured Clostridia bacterium
TTGTTTTATTTTAGAAATCTAAATCAGTAATAAATAGAGGACAACATAGATGCCACACAACTGGCAGCCGCTACGTATATTATTATACCTAATATAACAGAACAGATAAACGCTCCAACCCAACCTTTTATAAAAGTTGACCTTCTTAAAGTCCCTGACGGATATAATAACAATCCGATAATTAACCCTATAATTCCTAAAAACAGTCCCAATAAAACGCCTATAACCGTTTTAGGCTCGTCCACTTCATAACTTTTTTGAACGTCTTGCCTTTCAGTTTTTCTGCCACAATGAACGCAAATATCCGCGTCATCATCTATTTCTTTTCCGCAATACTTACAATACATTAAACATTTCTCCTTTGTTTTATGCTCCTATTATATTCTCAATATTTGAGAAAGTCAACAAATTTTCTCAATTTTTGATAATTATATAATATAAGGATAAAAAAATGAGTTTTTCAGAAAATCTTAAAATTCTTCGGAAACAGCGCAATTTAGATCAGACAAGCCTTGCAAAAGTTTTAAATGTTTCCGCAAAGACGATTTCTCACTGGGAAACGCTGTATTCCGAACCTTCGATTTCGCAACTTATTACGCTTGCTAATTTTTTCGACGTTTCAATCGACGACTTGGTCGATCGAAAGTAATTTTTATGTTTAACGCCCCCGACGGATTGTGCCGTCGGGGGCGTTTTTTAGATTGCTTCGTTTGTCCGTCTTTGTCCGCCACTCTCGCAATGACTGTCTTTGCGAGCCCGCCGTGCGGGCGTGGCAATCTCGACGTTTTTATTCGCCTTCTTTGTTATTTATGCCCGCCAAAAAGGCTTTTAATTTTTCCGACTTGGGATTTTCAAATAATTCTTTCGGCTCGCCTTCTTCTTCTATAACGCCCTTTGCCATAAACACTACTTTATCCGAAACGTTCTTTGCAAAACCCATTTCGTGAGTAACGATTATCATTGTTCTGTCTTCGCCTTTCAGCGAGCGGATAACCTTTAACACTTCGCCCGTAAGTTCGGGGTCTAACGCCGAAGTCGGTTCGTCAAAACACAGAATTTTGGGTTTAAGCGCGAGCGCCCTTGCTATCGCTACCCTTTGCTGTTGCCCGCCCGATAAAACACACGGATAATCGTTCTTTTTATCGGTAAGCCCTGTTTTTTCGAGCAACTTTTCCGCTTCGTCAACGATTTTTTGTTTTTCTTCCGCAAAATTTACCGTTTTATCCTTTTTGCAACGTTCTTTTAACTGCAAAAGCGGCGCAAGCGTAATATTGTCCGTTACGTTATACTGCGGAAAAAGATTGAACGACTGAAACACAAGCCCGAAATTAAGGCGTTTTTTACGTAATTCTTTTTCTTTTGTTTTTTTATCCTTTTCGGCGTTAAAAAGTGTTTCGCCGTCTAAGACCATCTCGCCGTTATCGGGTGTTTCGAGAAAATTCATACAGCGTAAAAGAGTGGTTTTTCCCGAACCCGACGAGCCGATAATTGAAACAACTTCGCCCTTTTCAACGGAAAAACTTATACCTTTTAAAACTTCTTTGTTACCAAAAGTTTTATAAAAATCTTTAATCTCTAAATACGCCATATTTACGCCTTAAAATACGATAGTTTTTTCTCTATAAATCTGAAAATCAACGTAAGCACGCCCACGAACAAAAGATAAAACACGCCCGTATAAAATAACGGCCAGATAAGACCTTTCGTTGCCCAATTTTCCGCTTTTTTAAGAATTTCGACAACGACGATAACCCGTGCGAGCGAAGTGTCTTTCACGAGCGTTATAATCTCGTTACTCATAGGCGGTACTATACGTTTTACTACCTGCAATAACACAATCTTAAAAAATATCTGCGCTTTGGTAAGACCTAAAACCTGTCCCGCTTCGTACTGACCTTTGGTAATACTTTCTATCCCTCCGCGATAAATTTCAGCAAAATAACACGCATAATTAATCACGAACGCTATTAATACGGAAATTAAACGCGAGAATAAATTAACGTTAAACAAAAGACCAGGCACGTAAAAAATAACGAGCACTTGGAGCATAAGCGGCGTGCCGCGGATTATCCAGATAAATACTCTTACCGTTCCTTTTATCGCTTTTATCTTGCTCATTGCGCCGAAAGCGACTAAAAGTCCCAGCGGAAGCGCCAGGACTAATGTCAGAATAAACAATAAGCAAGTATTACCGAAACCTTCTAAAAGGTCAAGCGTTATCTGCCAAAACATTTTTTATCCGAAATATTTATTTGAAAGAGTATTAAACAATCCGTTCGATTTTGCCATTTTAACAAATAAGTCGAACGCTTTTGCAAGTCCGTCGTCGGTTTTTCTGAAAGCAACGCCGAATTCTTCGAGTTCAAATCCTACGTCTATATAAACGAGATTTGAATAACTCGTTCCTTCACCGACCAAAACTCTCGCCATCATAAGGTCTATAACCGCGATTTCCGACCTTCCGGACGCTACTTCCAATAACGTGTCTTTCTGCGCACTTGATTCTGTTTTTGTAATATCTATATCCTTAACTGCGTTTTCTCCGGCAGAACCTTTTTCAAAAGCAACGGAAGACGCCGACTTTATCGACTCTATATCGGTAAATTTAGAAGCGTTTTCTGCTTTACAAATAACTACCTGTTTATTGTCAAGATACGGTTTAGAAACAGCGGTTTTTTCTTTAACTTCGTCCGTTATCGTCATACCGTTCCAGATAGCGTCTATCTTTTTACCGTTCAAATCAATAAACTTGTTGTTCCAATTAATTTCAACAAATTCCGCTTCGACGCCTATTTCTTCACAAAAAGCCTTCGCTAAATCCGTGTCGAAACCAACAAAAGTGTTATCGTCGTCAAAATAATTCATCGGGGCATAGATAGTGTAACCTATCGTAAGTTTTCCGTCTGCAAGCGATCCTTTTTCTTCCCCGCAAGCGGTAAGACCTACGCACGCCGTTACCGCTAATATCGCGGTCATCAATAGTACAAATAACTTTTTCATTTTTTCTCTCCTGAAACTTACTTTATTACTTTACTTTGGTAAAGTGATGATAATATTATACTTTATTCTTTTTTGTTTGTAAAGTCTTTTATGAAAATTTTTAAAATTTAACGGAAAAAATTACGGCGGTTAACCGTTTACCGCCGTTTTATTATTTACAAAAACTATACTGACGCCTTTTCTTTTCGCGTAATTTACCGTTTGAAAAGTTCCGCCCCTGTCGCTGTTTAAATACGCGACTAAAATTGAAGCGCTGTCTACCATAAACATATTTCTTTTAAACATACACGTCGGTGTGTATTCTTTTGAAACGTAAACCCTTTCGTCGGCGGATAAAATCATCCTTTTATATTCCGCTTTTTGTTTTTCGCTGAATTTATAATCCTGAGTTTCACACGGAATACACGCGATTATCTTGATTTTTTCCGTTTTTCGGAAATTTTCAAGCAATTTAAAACACTCCGAATCGAAACCTACCGCCATACCGACCAAAAAAGTATTATAACCGCTATCTATAATTTTACTTATAATATATCTCAGCGTTTCTATGTTGAAATCTTTATCTAATTTTCTATGTCCGGTAAAAGCGCAAGTTCTTATTTTATCTATAATCATCTTAATTTATAAAGGTTTTTTTCTTATTTTCGAGTTGGCTCTCGGATATTCCGAAGGCGTTGTTTTTTCTTTTTTTATTACAATTAACGTCCTTTTATTGTCCGCAAGGTCAAATTCTTCGACTTTTTCGGTTTTTCCGCCTAAAATCTTTATTGCATTTTCGGCGTCTTTTATCTCGTTTACATTATTGCTTTTATACGCTATAAACTTCCCGCCCGTTTTTATAAAAGGTAAACAGTATTCTGATAAAACGGGCAGCGCCGCAACCGCCCTTGCGGTAACGCAATCGAATTTTTCGCGGAAAGTTTTATCGTGAGCGAGTTCTTCCGCGCGCCCGTTTATTATTTTTATATCTTTTAAGCCGAGTTCTTTAACGACTTCTTTTAAAAACTCGCATTTTTTACCCGTCGCGTCCACAAGCGTCGCTTTAAGTTCAGGTTTTATTATTTTTAAAGGTATAGCGGGAAATCCGCCGCCCGAGCCTATATCTATAAATTCGCCGTAAATATATTTTTCGCCGAGCAAACTGTCTATAAAATGTTTAAGATAAACTTCGTTTTTTTCGGTTATGGCTGTAATATTGAATTTAGCATTATAAAATGTTAAAATTTCGTAATATTTTTCAAACGATTTAAGCGTTTGTTCGTTCGGATTATATCCGAAACTTTTAAAAATTTCACTCATATTAAGAGTATAACATAAAACCGTTGTTATTAACAAATGAATTTTTATAAACTTAAAGATATCAACGTTGTTTATAAATGAGTTAATAACTTAAATTTTTCTTTATTTTTAATTTTTATAAATTTTAATTTTATTTTTGAATATCAACTTTTCAACTTTACAAAGTTAATTATCGAATTTTTATCAACGTCTTTTTAACAGTTAAAATACTTCTCTTTTATTGCTTTTTTACGCGTTATCAACTTTTCAACCGATTATACTATTTAATACGGATATTTTTAAATTTTTAAATAAAAAATATCTATCAACCATAAAAAATTCCGAACATTAAAAATTTAACCGAAAGCGGATAAATTCTTGATTTTTCTTTTGATATAGTATATAATAGATTAGTATCTGCTTAACATTATTTTTAAATATTATAATAAATAATTCAATAATACGGAGAAATTTTATGAAACTTATTTGCGACGGGCTCGATCTGTCAGACGCGGTTTTAAAAGTAAGTAAAGCGCTTGCGGCAAAGACCGCTAACCCCGTTTTGGAAGGAATTAAAATTTCGGCAAAAAACGACAGTCTTGTTTTGACCGCCACCGACACGGAACTTACCATCGAAAAAACCATTAAAGCGGAAGTTTTAATGGAAGGCGAAACCGTTGTCGTCGGTAAGTATTTCGTCGATTTTGCAAAAAAACTCGAAAACGAACAGGTGGAACTTTCCTGTCTTTATGACGGACAGTTGCAGATAAAATATTCCGATTCGGAAAGCGAATTACAGGTTTATCCCGTAGCGAATTTTCCGATAATCAAAAGAAACGACGAAGAAAATTATTTCGAGATTTCCCCCGCGGAATTCAAAGACGTTGTGGAAAAAACGGTTTTGTCGTGTTCTAACGACGATTCGCGCCCCATATTAAAAGGCGTTTTGTTTGAAGTGAGCGAGAACGCTTTAACCTGCGTTTCACTCGACGGATTCCGTATGAGCGTTATAAATAAGGAAATAACCGCCGGCGGAAGTTTTAAAGCGGTTATTCCTTCGAGAACGCTTTTGGAAATTACCCGTCTCATTGAAAAAGACGAAGGAAATTTGAAAATTTATATTCAGAAAAATTCTCTCTTTTTACAGGTGGAAAGCACGGTCATCATATCGCGCCTTATAGAAGGAGAATTCGTTAAATACGGGCATATTTTGCCGACTTCTTTTTCAAACACTTTCACCGTTGAAAAAACCGCGCTGCTTAACAGTTTGGAGCGCGCGACGATCGTCGCTAAAAACGACCGTTATAACGTTGTGAGATTCGATATCAGGGAAAACGTTATGACGGTAAGCGCTAAATCCGAAGTAGGTTACGTTAACGAAAACGTTAACATAAATCTCGAAGGTAAAGATATGGTCATAGCGTTCAACGGCAAATTTTTAAGCGAATATCTGCGTATAATAAAGGACGAATTTATAAAATTCAAATTGAACACGTCGATAGACCCCTGTATTTTAACGCCTGCCGGTAAAGAAGATTTTATTTATCTCGTTCTTCCCGTCAGTATTAACGTTTAAAACCTTTAAAACAATTGACAAAAACCTTAATTATTTATAGAATATTAAAGTACGAAAACAAACCGTAAACAGGAGAAAATAAAATGAAACAAACTTATCAACCCAAAAAAAGACAGAGAAGTAAAGTGCACGGGTTCAGAAAAAGAATGAAGTCGAAGTCCGGCAGAAACGTTTTAAAACGTCGCCGCAACAAGGGTCGCCATAATCTTTCCGCGTAAAATTACGGAACGGTAAACGATGGCTTTTGATTACAGGTTAAAAAAAGAAAAAGATTTCAATAAAGTTTTTAAAGAAGGAAAAAGATTATTTTCAAATTCCTTAACGCTTGTATATCTGCCTTCAAAGGAATTAAAAGTAGGCTTTGCCGTAGGTAAAAAACACGGCGGTAGCGTTCAAAGAAACAGAATAAAAAGACTACTGCGGGAATCTTTCAGAAGTTTTTCACCTGAAAAAATGAAAAACTTCTTTTTTGTTTTTATACCTAAAATAAAAGAAGAATACGATTACCGCGTTTTTTTAAAGGATATGAAATATCTTTTGGAAAAAGGTAACTTTTTTGACGATAATCCGAAATGTTGAAGTTTTTAAGTGTTAAACTTATAAGATTTTATCAGAAGTTTTTGTCTTTCGGTAATTGCAGATACGTTCCTTCCTGCTCCGAATATACTTTGGAAGCAATCTTAAAACACGGTTTTTTTATCGGAGCGGCGCTCGGATTGTGGCGGATTTTAAGATGCAATCCGTGGAGCAAAGGCGGGTTTGACAAAGTTCCCGATAAAAAAAGCGTTGTTAAATGGGTGTATTAAATGGATATTATTAACTTTACAAAGCCAACAATTATGGGTGCGAGTCTTTTCGGAGATCTAAGCATACCTTTTGCGAAATTTATTTTATGGTTGATAACCATCACGTCTTCGGTTGCGGCGGGCGTAATTTTGTTTACGCTGTTTTTGAAACTGATAACTCTCCCCTTCGACTTTATGTCGAGATTTTCGATGCGTAAAAATTCCATCAAAATGGAACAGATGCGCCCCGAACTTGAAAAACTACAACAGCAATACGCGAACGATAAAAATCTTTACAATCAAAAAATGATGGCGCTCTATAAAAAGAACGGCTATTCTATGTTCGGCGCGTGTTTGCCGACCATTATCACGCTCTTAATTTTTATTATTGCAATAGGTGGTTTTACTTCTTATTCTAATTATCAGAATAAACAGTATTTTTACGATATGAGCGTTGCCTATAACAACGTGTTATACGCGGGGCTTGAAATCGACGGAGAATACGTTTATATAGACGAAGACGGCGCAATAACGGTAAACGACGCTAAAATTTTAGCGGCTGAAACGTTTGACGGAACTAATCTTATCGTTAACAAAACGGAAACAGGTTTTACGCTTGAAACCGTAGGGGGATATATAAAGTATACCCTTTCTAACGGCGCGAGAACGTTTGCCGTTACGGATCTTAATAACGTTATAAACGCGGAGTATAACAACGAGCTTAAAAACGCCGACGGGGATACTTGGGAGCAAGCCAACCTGAAAAATCACGAACTTACAGCCGAAGACTTTTTATCTTCGATAGGTTCTCTTAAATCGGCGGAAACTTTCCGGTCTAACGGCGCCGGATTTTTATGGATAAAGAACATCTGGGTAACGGACAGTCCCACGAAACACCCCGTTGAAACGGAGTGGAAAACCTTTCAGAATACTTACGGGTATAACGGACAAGACGTCAACGATATAGGCGCGGACGGATACGGAAAACTTATCGCCGCTTTAACTGACGAACAGTCCGCCCCGAACGGATATTTTATACTCGTCGCGTTGACCGTGCTTTCTTCCCTTTTATCTCAATTCGTTATCGGAAGAAGTCAGAAAGCGCAAATGGAATTGCAAACGGTAGACGGGCAAGGCGCGCAGACGCAGAAGATAATGATGTGGATGATGCCTATAATGATGGCGATATTCGCGTTCATCTACACGGCGGCGTTCTCTATATATATCGTTTTGAGTTCGATTTTCAGTCTTTTGACCACGCTTTTAATAAACTTTATCGCGGACAGAAAATATAAACCGAAAGAATCCGGCGAAGGAGAAATAATTCGCGGCAGAGTTTATGTTCCGCCGAAAAAAGAAGAACCTTCAAAAACCAAGAAAAAGAAAGACAAGACCGCAGACGACGGGTTTTTATCGGGACTTGCCGATAAAAAGAAACACCCGCGCGGCAGATTAAAGTAAATAAATCGCCGAAAAACGGCGAATAAGGAGTTAATATAATGGAGTTTACAGGAAAAACGGTTGAAGAAGCCAAGGAAAAGGGGCTTACGGAACTCGGAATTTCGGAGCAGGACGCGGAAATAACGGTCATATCCGAAGCGGTGAAAGGACTTTTCGGAAAAATCAAGAAAGAAGCGGTAGTCGACGTTAAAAAGAAAGAAAAAGCGGCAAAAGAAAAGAAAGTCGAAACCATTACGGAAACAAAGCAATTAAAAGAAGAGAAAAAGAAAAACGCAGAAAACCCGTCGGGAACGGAATCGGCGGCAAAATTTATCGAAAACCTTTTGAATATTATGGGAATAAGCGCGAAAGTCGAAATAGCGGGAGAAAATAAGATCTCGCTTTCCGCGGAAGACATTTCTTCCGTTATAGGCTATCGCGGCGAAGTTCTGGACGCCATACAGGTGCTTTCCGGCGCGGTGGCGAATATCGGTAACAAAGAATATAAAAAATTAGTGGTGGATTGCGAAAATTACCGCGACCGCCGCGAAGAAACGCTTATCGCCCTTGCTCATAAACTCGAAAGTAAAGCGACGGAAATGAGAAGAAAAGTCATTTTAGAGCCGATGAGCCCGTTTGAAAGACGAATTATCCATACCGCGCTTGCGGAAAGCGAAACGGTGAAAACCGAGAGCGAAGGCAAAGAACCGACAAGATACGTTGTAATTATTCCGAACGACCTTGACGAAGACGCTAAACCGTATAATGCGGGGGCGCATCACGGCAGAAACGGAAACGGCGGAAAATTCGGCGGGAGAAGAAACGACCGTCGCGGCGGCAGAGATTTTAAAGGTCGCGGACGCGGGGGTCAACGCGGAAGCGGGTTTACCGAAGAAAAGAGAAAATCTACCCTGTCTTTCGGCACTTATCTCGGAAACAGTTTAAAAGATAAAGAACAATAATAAAGTTTTGCCCGCGAATAACACAGGTTAGTGTTTTCGCGGGCAAAAACTATAAGGCTTTCGGGGCTTATTCCGAAAAGGTGAAAAAAATGAAAAAACTTATGATAGGAAACCAAGCGGTAAGCCGCGGGCTTTACGACGGCGGAATTAAATTTATGTCGTCTTACCCCGGCACACCGTCTACCGAGATAACGGAATTTATCGCAAAGTACGACGACGTTAAATCAGAGTGGGCGCCCAACGAAAAAGTCGGCTTAGAAGCGGCTTTCGGGGCGAGCCTTGCGGGCGTAAGATCGGCTTGCGCTATGAAACACGTGGGATTAAACGTCGCCGCCGACCCCTTGTTTACTATGTCCTATACGGGCGTAAACGGCGGGCTTGTCGTTTGCGTTGCGGACGACCCCGCAATGCACTCTTCGCAAAAC
This sequence comes from uncultured Clostridia bacterium, assembly GCA_905235785.1. GTDB lineage: Bacteria > Bacillota > Clostridia > Christensenellales > Borkfalkiaceae > UBA1259. The sequence continues at coordinate 9,467 of CAJOMP010000009.1, forward strand.
GAACAGGATTCCCGCCACTATGCGATAGCCGCGAAAGTGCCTATGTTAGAACCTTCCGATTCGCAGGAAGCGTATGATTTTGCAAAAGCGGCGTTCGATATTTCGGAAAATTTCGATACCCCCGTTATTCTGCGTATGTGCACGAGAGTGGCGCACAGTCAGTCGTTGGTTTTAGCGGGCGACCGCGCGGAAATTCCCGCAAAACCTTACGTTAAAAACGGCGCGAAATATATAATGGTGCCGGCGAACGCAATAAAAAGACACGTCGTTGTGGAAGAAAGGACGGAAAAGTTAAAAGAATACGCCGAAAACTGTCCCTTTAACCGCGTCGAAAAGGGCGGAAAAGAAATAGGTATTATAACTTCGGGAACTTCTTATCAGTACGTAAAGGAAGTTTTCGGCGATATGGTAAGCGTGCTTAAAATAGGTATGCCGAACCCCTTGCCCGAAAAACTTATTACGGATTTTGCTAATTCCGTAGATAAACTTTACGTGATCGAAGAATTAGACCCGATAATCGAAACCCATTGCAGAAATTTGGGACTTAAACCGATAGGCAAAGAACTCTTTTCGCCGCTCGGCGAATATTCGCAGGAAATAATAGCGAAAGCCTTTAATTTACCCGCAAAACCTTGCGTTACGGCGGATACGCCCGTTCCCGCAAGACCGCCGATGCTTTGCGCCGGATGCCCGCACCGCGGGATGTTTTACACGCTCGCGAAAAACAAGGTTACCGTTATCGGCGATATCGGCTGTTATTCGCTCGGCGCTCAGCCGCCCCTTTGCGCGTTGGACACCACCGTTTGCATGGGCGCGTCTGTTTCGGGTATACACGGGTTTTTAAAAGCGTCGGATGAAAAAGCGGCGGAAAAGACCGTCGCGGTTATCGGGGATTCGACGTTTATGCACTCCGGCGTTACGGGGCTTATTAACATTGCTTACAACGGGTCAAATTCGACGGTTATAATTTTAGACAATTCCATAACGGGCATGACGGGACATCAGCAGAATCCGACCACGGGATATAACATAAAGGGCGACCCCGCGGGCAAAGTGAATTTAGAAGAACTTTGCCGATCGGTAGGTATAAACCGCGTGCGCGTAGTAGACCCGTACGACCTTAAAGCCTGCGACGAAACGTTAAAAGAAGAACTCGCGGCGAAAGAACCTTCGGTAATTATTTCAAGGCGGCCGTGCGTGCTGTTAAAGTACGTGAAAACCGCTCCCCCGCTTAGCGTAAACAAAGAGAAATGCCGTTCCTGCAAAAAATGTCTGTCGCTCGGTTGCCCCGCGATATCATTTAAAGAAGGAAAAGCGCATATCGACGCGACGCTTTGCGTAGGGTGCGAAGTTTGTAAGGGGTTGTGCCCGTTCGGCGCAATCGAAAACGGGGGGATAAAACAATGACAACTAACGTTATGATAGTGGGCGTCGGCGGACAGGGAAGTTTGCTTGCGAGTAAACTTTTAGGCGCGGTTTTAACCGAAGAAGGATACGACGTTAAAGTTTCCGAAGTACACGGCATGAGTCAGCGCGGCGGAAGCGTGGTTACATACGTGCGTTTCGGGGATAAAGTCTATTCGCCCATCATTACCGAAGGCGAAGCCGACTATATTTTGTCTTTCGAGAAACTCGAAGCGGCGCGCTTTGCGGGATATCTTAAAAAAGGCGGCGAAATAATCGTCAACACGCAGGAAATAGACCCGATGCCCGTTATCACGGGCGCGGCGGAATACCCGTCGGATATACTCAACGAACTTAAAAACAAGGGCGTTAAGATCGACGAAACGGACGCTCTTAAAGTAGCGGAAAGCGCGGGAAGCGCGAAAGCGGTGAATATCGTGCTTTTGTCGCGCTTTGCGAAAAGATTTTCCGTGCCGAAGGAAAAATGGTTGGCGGCGATAGAAAAAACGGTTGCGCCGAAATTCGTGGAAATGAACAAAAAAGCCTTTGAAACAGGCTATAATTTATAATAACCAAAGGGAGAAACAACGTGGAAAAGCAGTATTATCAGAAAGAAATCGAAACTATGCCGGTTGAAAAAATCAAGGTTTTGCAATCGGAAAAACTCGTAAAGCAAGTAAAGCACGTGTACGAACACGTGCCCTATTACCGCGATTTAATGGATAAAAAGGGCGTTCGTCCCGAAGATATCCGCGGTGTAGACGATTTACATAAATTGCCCTTTATTTCAAAGAGCGATTTAAGGGAAACCTATCCTTACGGGATGCTCGCCGTGCCGCTTGCGGACTGTGTGAGAATTCAGTCCACATCGGGCACGACGGGAAAACGCGTTATCGCTTACTATACGCAACACGATATCGACCTGTGGGAAGACTGTTGCGCGCGCGCCATCGTGGCGGCGGGCGGCACGAGAGACGACGTGGTGCAGGTGTGTTACGGTTACGGGCTTTTTACGGGCGGGCCGGGGCTAAACGGCGGTTCGCACAAAGTAGGAAGTTTAACGCTGCCTATGTCGAGCGGCAACACCGACAGGCAGATACAGTTTATGATGGATTTAAAATCCACGATTCTTTGTTGCACTCCGTCTTACGCCGCGTATATCGGCGAAACGTTGAAAGAACAAGGATACAAACCCGAAGACAACCATTTGAAAGCGGGTATTTTCGGCGCGGAGCCTTGGACGGAAGAAATGCGCCGCGACATAGAAAAATCGCTCGGCATTAAAGCCTATGATATTTACGGGCTTACCGAAACGTCCGGCCCCGGAGTTTCTTTCGAGTGCGAAGAACAGCACGGGATGCACGTAAACGAAGACCACTTTATAGCGGAGATAATCGACCCCGAAACGGGAGAAGTTCTGCCCGAAGGCGAACGCGGCGAACTCGTGTTTACTTCGCTCGATAAAGAAGCGTTTCCTTTGCTCCGCTACCGCACGCGCGATATCTGCGTGCTGTCGCGCAAAAAGTGTTCGTGCGGCAGGACTTTTGTCCGTATGGCAAAGCCTATGGGCAGGAGCGACGATATGCTTATAATCCGCGGCGTGAACGTGTTCCCGTCGCAGATAGAAACGGTGTTATTAAACGAAGGTTACGCGCCTAACTACCACATAGAAGTAGACCGCGTGAACAATACGGACACGCTGGACGTTTACGTGGAACTTCTGCCCGAACAGATGTCGGACGTTACCGAAGGCATAACGGCGAGAGAAAAGGCGCTTTCCGCCGCAATCACCACGATGCTGGGTATCAGACCCGCCGTGCACCTTGTTCCGCCTAAAACGATAGTAAGGAGCGAAGGTAAAGCGGTAAGGGTTACGGATAAACGTAAATTACACGATTAAGGGGGGATAAAAATGGCAATAAAACAGTTGACCGTTTATGTTGAAAACAAAGCGGGATATCTTTCCGAATTAACAAAGTTGTTTGCCGAAAGCAAAATCAACATGAAAGCGTTGTCGATAGCGGACACAAAAGACTTCGGTCTTTTGCGCCTTATAGTAGACAGACCGAGCGATGCGCTTTCGGTGCTCGAAAAGCACGGATATCTCGGCAAGATTACGGAAGTTATCGGAGTCGAGATTCCGAACGAAACGGGTTCGCTTTCAAAAGCGCTTTCCGCGCTAGCCGATAGCGGCGTAAACGTGGAATATCTGTACGCGTTTTTATCGGGTACGCCTGACAGCGCGTACGTCGTTATAAAGGCGACCGACGTTTCTGCCGAAGAGATTTTAAAGAAAGCGGGATTTAAAGAGATAAAAGGGCTTTCGGAATAGAAAAGGTCTTATAAACGGGAGATAAAAGTTGCTTACCGAATTGTTGGAAAGAAACGCCGCCACTTATTGCGGCGACGTTGCGCTTGTGGAATTAAACCCCGCGGGCGAAGAGAAGAAAAAAAGCACGTGGAAAGAGTATTCGCTTGTCGAACAGAGTTCTTCAAGGCATTACCGCAGAGAAATAACGTGGGGCGAATTTAACGAACAAGCGAACAGAGTTTCGCACTTTTTGACGGATAAAGGCGTTAAAAAGGGCGACAAAGTGGGCATTTTACTTATGAATTGCTTGGAGTGGTTGCCCATTTACTTCGGAATATTGAAAACGGGCGCGCTTGCCGTGCCTATGAATTTCCGCTATACCGCGGAAGAAATCAGGTACTGCGCAAACCTTGCCGACGTGAAAACGCTTGTTTTCGGTCCGGAATTTATCGGGCGCGTGGAAGAGATCGCGGGCGAGTTAGGCAACAGCGTGGCGCTGTACTTTACGGGCGGCGACTATTGCCCTACTTTTGCCGAAGACTTCGACGAAGAAATAAAGGATTATCCCACCGATAACCCGAACGTTTCTTTGCGCGAGGACGACGACGCGGCTATTTATTTTTCAAGCGGCACGACGGGCTTTCCGAAAGCCATTTTGCACGCGCATCGCGCGCTTACGCACGCCGCGACGGTCGAACAAAAGCACCACGGGCAAACGCGCGACGACGTTTTCTTATGTATTCCCCCGCTCTATCATACGGGCGCGAAAATGCACTGGTTCGGCAGTCTTGTTTCGGCGAGCAAAGCGGTACTGCTCCGCGGGACTACGCCCGAAACCATTATGGAAGCGATTTCCAACGAACGCTGTACGATAGTATGGCTTTTAGTGCCTTGGGCGCAGGATATTTTGGAAAAACTCGATAACGGCGCGATAAAACTCGAAGATTATCACGTTAAACAGTTCAGGCTTATGCATATCGGGGCGCAACCCGTGCCGCAGAGTTTGATCAAGCATTGGCAGGATTATTTCCCCGGGCAACTTTACGACACCAACTACGGGTTAAGCGAATCCATAGGACCGGGGGCTGTGCATCTCGGTGTGGAAAACATACGGAAAGTCGGCGCGATAGGCGTTGCGGGGTACGGCTGGCAAGTTAAAATCGTCAAAGAAGACGGCGTTACCGAAGTAAAAGGCGGCGAAGTCGGCGAACTTGCGCTTAAAGGCGCGGGGGTTATGAAATGTTACTATAAAAACCCCAAAGCGACGGCGGAAGTTATGCGCGGCGAGTGGCTTTTGACCGGCGATATGGCAAAACAGGACGAAGACGGCTTTATCTATCTTGTAGACAGGAAAAAAGACGTTATCGTTTGCGGCGGCGAAAACCTTTACCCCGTCGAAATAGAAAACTTTATGCGTAAGTTCGATAAAATCAAAGACGTCGCGGTTATAGGGCTGCCGGACAAACGTTTGGGCGAAATTCCCGCGGCTATCGTGGAAATAAAGGCGGGAGAAACCTGCTCGCAGGAAGAAATAGACGAGTTTTGTCTTGCTCTTCCAAGATACAAACGTCCGAGAAAGGTGATTTTCGCAAAAGTCCCGCGTAACGCCACGGGTAAAATCGAAAAACCGCTTTTACGCAAAATTTATAACGCCGACAATATCGTCGACGAACAAAACCGTTCTTAAAAAAAGGAAAATCTTATGGAAATAGTGCTTTATATCGTATTACTCGTTGTATTTTTCGGTTCAATGGTGGCGATAGGGTTTGTCTGCCGCAGAAAAGCCGCGTCTACCGACGGATTTTTGCTCGGCGGAAGAAACGTCGGCGCGTGGCTTACGGCTTTCGCTTACGGAACGTCTTACTTTTCCGCAGTCGTGTTCGTGGGATATGCGGGGCAGTTCGGACACAGGTTCGGCATTGCAGCCACCTGGATAGGTCTCGGCAACGCGCTTATAGGGTCGCTGCTTGCGTGGGTCTTGCTCGGAAGGCGAACAAGGCTTATGACAAGGCATTTAAAAACCGCCACGATGAGCGACTTTTTCGGAAAACGTTACGACAGCAACGCGCTTAAAATCGCCGCGGCGATAATTATATTTATTTTCCTTATTCCCTATACTGCGTCTTTATACAACGGGCTTTCAAGGCTATTTGAAATGGCGTTTCATATTGATTTTTGGATATGTATAGTTATAATGTCCGTTTTAACCGCGGTATACGTTATCGCGGGCGGGTATATGGCGACCGCTATCAACGACTTTATTCAGGGCATCATTATGGTAATAGGAATTGTCGCGGTTATCGTCGCCGTTATCTTAACGAACGGCGGCTGGGATCAGATTTTTACGAGTTTATCGCAGGTAAACGACCCCGCGGTTTCTTCGCAGTCGGGCGTGTTTACGTCTTTCTTCGGACCGGACGTCGTGTCGCTGTTCTTCGTTATAATTTTAACGTCTTTGGGCACGTGGGGACTTCCGCAGATGGTGCAGAAGTTTTACGCTATAAAAGACGAATCCGCGATTATTAAAGGCACGGTGATTTCTACGGCGTTTGCCGTTATCGTTGCGGGCGGCTGTTATTTCTTGGGCGGATTTTCGAGAATATATTTTCCGGAAAAACCTGCGGACGGGTACGACGCGATTATTCCCGCTATGCTGTCCAAACTTTCGCCGATTTTAATAGGACTTGTTATTATTCTCGTTCTGTCCGCGTCTATGTCGACTTTATCGTCGCTTTCGATGACTTCGGCGTCTACGGTTACTTTGGACTTAATTAAACCGTACAGCAAAAAGGAAATGAGCCCGAAACAGGAAGTTTTGTGGATTCGCGGGCTTATCGTTGTGTTTATAATTATTTCCGCCGTTATCGCAATTTTACAATATGAATTCAATTTCAGTTTTATCGCGCAAATGATGGGCGTTTCTTGGGGCGCGCTGGCGGGGGCTTTCCTTGCGCCGTTCCTTTACGGATTGTATTCTAAAAAGACGACGAAAGCCGCCGTTTGGTTCAGTTACGCGTACGGCGTGGGCGTGATGGTGTTATATCTGTTTTACAGTCTGTGGCTTAAAAATTATATTACGCTTCCGTCGCTTTTGGCGTCGCCGTTAAATCTCGGCGCGCTGGTAATGCTTACGGACCTTATATTCGTTCCGCTTATAAGCCTGTTTACCAAAAAGCCCGATGAAAAAAAGGTCGAAAAGATTTTCGAGTGTTATCGCAAAACCATACTCGTTCCCGCCGAAAAAGTGCTTGTCGACGAAGACGAGCAAAAATAAAAATCTTGATTTTGTTCGGGTAAAATGATATAATCAAGTAGACACAAAAAAAGGAGTTTCAAAATGAAAGAAGTTATTGTAACAACAAACAGTTTTGAAGAAGAAGTTTTAAAAGCGGAAACCCCCGTTTTAGTCGATTTTTGGGCGACTTGGTGCGGACCGTGCCAAATGCTCGCGCCGACTGTTTCGGCAATCGCTGATAAGTACGACGGAAAAGTCAAGGTCTGCAAAGTAGATATCGACGAAAACATTGCGCTTGCGGAAAAATACGGTATAGAAGTTATCCCCACGCTCGTGGTGTTTGAAAACGGTAAAGAAAAAGCCCGCAAGTCGGGGCTTATGACGCAGGCGGAGTTAGAAACGCTTTTATAAAATAAAGCGGAAAGAGAGTTAACTAAACCGGTCTTTTATATGAAAGATTATATGAATAAAACAATAACGGTACCGAATATTTTGTCTTTTATAAGGCTGTGTTTGATACCCGTTATTTTATGGGAATATATTTTCTTAAAGAAGTATATTTTAGCGGCGGTAACGGTTATTATTTCGGGAATAACGGATATAGTCGACGGGTTTATCGCGCGGAAATTCAATATGGTGAGCCACGTCGGGCGGATATTAGACCCCGTCGCGGATAAACTCACGCAGATGGCGGTTATAGCCTGTCTTTGTTCAAGATATATAATGATGGTCGTTCCGCTTGCGATTTTGGTCGTAAAAGAACTTGCTAACGGCATTATCGCGCTCGTTATGCTTAAAAGAACGGGCAACACCATAAATTCGAGATGGCACGGCAAACTTGCCACCGTGATTTTGTACGTTATGATGGTAACGCATCTTTTTTGGGTGAATATACCTACTTTTGTTTCGGATATCTTTATATGGACGAGTATAGGCGCGATGGCGTTATCTTTCGTGTTATATACCTTACAAAACGCGGAAAAGATAAAAACCGCCAAGGAAATTTCGGAAAGCAACGTGGAGAAACAGGGAAATGAAAGCGTTGATTATTAACGGCAGCCCGAGAAAGGGCGGCAACACGAGTTTAGCGGTAGCGGAAGTAGTAAAAACGTTGAACGAAAACGGCATAGAAACGGAAGTTATGCAAATCGGGGGCGAACCCGTCCGCGGGTGCGTGGCTTGCGGGTATTGCTTTACGCGCGGAAAATGCGCGTTTAACGACATAGTAAATTCAGCGGCGGAGAAATTTGAAAAAGCCGACGCGCTTATCGTCGCTACGCCCGTGTATTACGCGTCCGCTAACGGCACGGTCGTTTCGTTTTTAGACAGGCTGTTTTACAGTTCGCACTTCGATAAGACAATGAAAGTCGGCGCAAGTATAGCGGTGTGTCGCCGCGGCGGTTCGTCCGCAACTTTCGACGGACTCAATAAATATTTTACGATAAGCGGAATGCCCGTGGTCAGCAGTCAATACTGGAACAGCGTTCACGGCAGAGATAAGGGCGAAGCCGCGCTCGACGAAGAAGGCTTGCAAACAATGCGAACGCTTGCCCGCAACGCGGCGTTTTTGATAAAGAGCATAGCGCTCGGCAAGGAGAAGTTCGGACTTCCCGAAAAAGAGCCGAGAGTTTCCACGAATTTTATAAGATAACGGATAAGAATTGATTTTTTTATTTATCGCCCCCGCGCTCAATCTTAGCGCGGGGGCGATAAAAATGGATTAGAGTGTTTTGACCGCATTTCAAGTTTGACGACTTTCGTAGCAATGTAAAAGCATTATAAAACATTTTGTATTTATTTTGTGCGTATAGACAAAAAATGTCTAAACTTTTTTGTAACAAAAAACGCCGCCCCGAAAGGTTTTAGCCTTTCGGGGCGGATATACTTATTAAGCGGACCTGTAAGCCGAGTTCTGTCGAGTGCGAACATTTATCTACGGATAACGTTACCGTTATCCCCCAGCGATATTTTATTAAACCCTTTCGGCGGAACTCCCATAAAAGGGTTTGTCAATCTTGCGTCGGGTGGGGTTTACATTGCCCCCTGCGTTACCGTAGGGGCGGTGGGCTCTTACCCCGCCTTTTCAACCTTACCCCTTTTTATAAGGGGCGGTAATTTTCTGTTGCACTTTCCTTAAAGTCGCCTTCACCGGGATTTCTCCGGCACCCTGTTCCTGAAACGCTCGGACTTTCCTCATTGACGGTTTCTCTCCGTCCCCGCGTTCGCACAGTCCGCTTAAAAAGCATTTATATTATATTATGTAAAAGCGGATTTGTCAAGACGTAAAAAAGACGGTAATTTTTACCGCCTTTTTTGTTTAAATTGTGAGTTTACAAGTCGTCCGCGTCCTGATCGGGGTCGTCGTACTTATTTGAAAAGTCTACCCCCGTATAAGAACCGTTATAGTCGAACCTGCTTTTCATTTTACGCTTTTTTAGCATAATTATTTGCAGTTCTTCGTCGACTTTACGCTTTTGCCGCCACAATCTTTGGTGGTCTTACGCGTACCGCAATCTTTTACAGATTTGGTGTTTTTTACGTTTCTCATAATTTTCTCCTTTGTCGGTGTTTGCCCGAAGGCTTTTCCCGACAGAAATATTATGAGCGGGTTTTCGGTTTTTATTCTTAAAAAACGACAAAAATTTTTACTATCTTACCCGTATTCTCGTAGCCTTTGCTTTGCCCGAAACAAGGTCTGCGATCGTGTGCCGCGCGGACGCGATAATTACTTCCGTACCGAACTTTACCGCGTCTTTAATGTATTCGAGTTTTGCTTTCGCCCCGTTCGCCCCTGCGCGGGAAGCGCCGTTACAGTAATTTTCGCACTCGGTAATATTTTCTAAAAGTTCGCTTGTGTCCTTGCCGTTTATCTCTTCTATAAGTGTGGAAGGGTCGTTGCTGTCTTTATAAATGCCGTCCGTACTCGTTAAAATAAGCAGACGTTTAGCGCGCACAAGGCAGGCTATCTGCGCCGCCGTTTCGTCGTTATCGACGCACTCGACTGCCTTTACCTGTTTCGCTTTTAAAGACTGAATTTCAAATCTGCGGGATTCTTCGGTAGACACCGCGTCGTTATAGTTTATAATCGGTATGGCGTTTTGTTCTTTGCAACGCAAGAGAAGGCTTTTTAAATGTTCGCGCTTATTGTCGTCGTTAAAGTGTTGATGTTCGACGAGAACCTGTCGCAACGAATATCTGCTGTCGATATATTGCCGATAAGTAGACATTAAAATAGCCTGTCCTTGGGCGGCGTAGTCGGTTTTTGCGTCTTCTTTGCTCCCCGAAAGTTCTTTGCCGTTACGCATAATATAGTCTAATCTGCCCGTTTCCGCCGCGCCGCTCGTTATCCAGATATAGCCCGGTTTGAGTTCGCGCGAAATGCGGGCAAGCAACGTATAATCGAGCATATTGCTCTGTTTGTCGATAAGCGCCATAGAACCTATTTTGCCGACGAGTTCGGTATCGAAATTCATAATTTCACCTTGACTTTTTTAATCATTTTAACATAAAGGCGCAAATTTTACAACAAAAAAGGTATGCTTTTAACTCTTTTAACCAAACTAACAGTAAACGATATAAGGAGATATTATGGATTTTCAGGAAAGTCAGACGATAAAAAATTTAAGAACCGCGTTTTTAGCGGAAAGCGGCGCGATGAACGAATATAACTTTTTTGCTACCCAAGCGAAAAACGACGGCTTTGAGTACGTGGCGAAAACGCTTAACAAGTTCGCGCTGAACGAAAAGGCGCACGCGGAAGTGTGGTTTAAGTTGTATCACGGCATTGCCGGAACGACGGATAACCTTATAAGTTCCGCCGATTTAGAAAACTACGAGCGCACGGTTATGTACGCGGAGTTTGCCGAAACGGCGAGAAACGAAGGATTCCCCGATATCGCCGCGCTGTTCGACGGCGTTGCGCAGATAGAGAACGCGCACGAAAATACGTATAACGAATTGCGCAAGCAAATAGAGAGCGGCAAAATGTTTGAAGGGAATAAAGACACCGTATGGAAATGCGCTAACTGCGGACACGTTCATACGGGCAAAACCCCGCCCGAAAAGTGCCCCGTCTGTTCGCACGACAAAAGTTTTTTTTACAGAACACAAAGTCAAAATTAAACGGCATTAAAAGGCGCGCCGCAACTTTCCGTTGCGGCGCGTTATTTTTATATATCTTCTTTTGTTGCGGCTAAATCCGTTATCGCCTTTTTATAAATCTCGTAAGAGTTTATGAAAAGGTCTTTTTTAACGCGTTCGTCCGCTTCGTGCAAGTGATAATTTTCGTGCGGGAATTCCGGACCGAACGCGCAACCCTTTTTAAATACCCGAGCGAAAGTGCTGCCCCCCATACTTACGGGCTTTGCGGATTGCCCCGTAACCGAGTTATACGCGTCAAGCAAAATCCGAACGAATTTGCCGTCTTTATCTATCATAACGGGCGGGTGGTCGTGGTCTATCACCGATATGTCGAGCGAACTTGTGGCGAATTTTTCCGCTACGATGTTAGCGGTAAACGGCGCGGGAATACGGCAGTCGCATAAAATTTGCGTGCCGCCGTCAGGTGTTTTTTCCGCAAGGTTCGGCGAGAAAGTAACCGCGCCCTGCTCGTTTTGCATTTGCGAAACGCCCCATTTGTCGTAAAACATATAGTCGAGTGCGTTTCCGACGTCTTCGCCGCAGTCTTTTAAGAATTCAAAGAGCGGTAAAAGCGCGTTTTTGCCGAGTTGCGGCTCAGAGCCGTGCGCCGCCACCCCGCGGCTTACGATTTTGCCGTTTTCATAGGAGAGCCCGTGTTTATTCAGAAGGGTTTTATCAAAATCGGCTTTCGGCGTAATTTCCGCATACGCGCACACGGCGTTTATTACCGTACCGCCCGAAACAGCGCCGAACTTTTTAAACGGCGGGAGTTTTACCTTGACGTAATAAAACCCCTTTTCCGCATACGAAACGGGAAAATTGCCGTCGGGTGAAAAACCGTATTCGGGAAGAGTGGTTTTAGTTTTCAGATACGCGACGTCTTGCCAGCCGCTTTCTTCGTTACAGCCGACGAAAAAGCGGAATTTTTTGCGGTACGGCTTGCCGCTGTCTTTCAGTTCTTTCAGGGCGTAAAGCGTCATAAGCATAGCGCCTTTGTCGTCGCCTATGCCCCTGCCGATAAGGTATCCGTCTTTTTCGGTAAGCGAAAAAGGCGGAAAAGTCCACCCCGTACCAACGGGGACAACGTCCAAATGTCCGATTATCCCTATTTCTTGACCTTCGCCGTAAACGATCTCGCCCGCGTAGTTATCGTAATTTATTGTTTTAAAACCGAATTTTTCCGCTAAACCCAAAAAATACGTTAGCGCGTCTTTCACTTTTTTGCCGAACGGCGCGCCGTTTTCGGGCGTTCCTTCGACGCTTTCGATAGCGATAAGTTCGCCTAAATTTTTGATAAAATCTTCGTAATTTTTCATTGTCTACCGCCTTTTCGTATATTATAGTATATAACTTTCGGGCAAATTTTGCAACACGGCGGGCGGATTTATTATTTTTTGCGTAGCGTTCGCCGAAAACGGCGTTTTTAATTTACTTTTTATATAAAATTTGTTAAAATATCTATTGACAAGGCAGTTGATTTATGCAAGAAAATTTGCACGACGGTCATCGCGAAAGGTTGACAGATAAATTCATAAAGTTTCCCGATTCTTTTTCCGACCACGAGTTGTTGGAAATTTTTCTTTTTACCGTTGTTCCGAGAAAGGATACTAATCTTCTCGCGCACAGTCTTATAAAAGCGTTCGGGGGCATAAAACAGGTGTTTTCCGCCGACGCGGAACAACTTATGGCGATAAACGGCGTAGGGAAAGCGATTGCCGCGCAGATAGTTTTGCACGGCAAACTTATGCGGAAAATCATGCAAACGCGCCCAAGCGAAAGTAATGCGTTTTCTTCGCTCTACAATATAAAACAAGAGATTACCGCCCTGTTCGACGGCGTTAAGATCGAAAAGTTTTATTTCTTTCTTTTAAACGGAAAACACGAAAGAGTTTTCACCTTGGAATATATGGGCAAAACCGAAGAAAACGTTTACGCAAATACGGAAGAAATGGCATACGCCATGAGCGTGAACAAAGCAAGGTTTGCGGTTATAGCGCACAACCACCCGAGCGGGAACGTTGAACCGAGCATAGAAGACGATAAGGCGACGAGCAGGATTTGTTATATGTGCGAATTGCACGGGATAAGCCTTATCGACCACATAATTGTTTCGGGGCAAAAGACGTACAGTTATTATTTGGAAAAAAGACTGGAATATTTAAGAGAACGTATAAGGTCCGACGACAACATATAAAAGGAAAGCGAGAAGGTCGGAATAAAAAGGAGTAATTTATGGCAAAAGTCAGAACGCGTTTCGCGCCAAGTCCCACGGGGTATCTTCATATAGGCGGACTCAGAACCGCGCTTTACGGATATTTGTTCGCAAAGCAACGCGGCGGGGATTTTATTCTGCGAATCGAAGATACGGACACAACCCGTTACGTAGACGGGTCGGTGCAGATAATATACGACACCATGCGGGATTCCGGTATAATGTATGACGAAGGTCCGGATATCGGCGGCAATTACGGGCCGTATATTCAGAGCGAAAGAAAAGACATTTATATAGAATACGCGAAAAAACTCGTAGAATGCGGCGGCGCGTATTACTGTTTCTGTACGCCCGAAAGGATAGCGACGTTAAAAGATGAAGAAGGTAACGTTCGCTATGACAAGCATTGTTTGAAACTTTCAAAAGAAGAAATTGCGGAAAAAATCGCGCGCGGCGAGCCGTACGTTATCCGTCAGAACGTTCCGACAAGCGGCGCGGGCACTTATCACGACTTGGTTTACGGGGATATTTCCGTGGACTATAAGGATATTGAAGACGGGATACTTATTAAGAGCGACGGTATGCCGACGTATAACTTCGCGAACGTTATAGACGACCATCTTATGGGCATAACTCACGTTATCCGCGGTACGGAATATCTGTCTTCTACGCCGAAGTATAACCTTATGTACGACGCGTTCGGCTGGGAACGCCCCGTGTATATACATCTTCCCCCCATTATGAAAGACGCGCAGCATAAACTTTCCAAAAGAAACGGCGACGCAGGATACGAAGATTTTGTTAATAAAGGCTACATAAAGCAAGCGATAGTCAATTATATCGCGCTTTTAGGGTGGAGTCCCAAGACAAATCAGGAAAAAATGAGTTTATCGGAACTCGTGGAACATTTTTCGCTTGACGGAATAAACAAATCCCCCGCAATTTTCGACGAAACCAAAATGAAATGGCTCTCGGGCGAATATATAAAGGAAATGTCTTTCGGCGACTTTAAAACACTCGCTTTGCCTTTCTTGAAGAAGAGCCCCGTTTACGGAAAGTTCGACGAAGATAAATTGCTTAATCTCGTTAAACCGCGCGTGCAAATTCTGAGCGAAATTCCCGAAAAGTTGGATTTTTTGACAGACTTTAAAGATTATGACCTTGAACTTTTTGTAAACGATAAACAAAAGGCAAGTAAAGCAGCGGCAAAAGAAATTTTACCGAAAATCAAGAAAAGGTTGTCGGAACTTTCGGAATTTACGAATTCCGCGCTGTTTGAAACCCTTGTTGCGCTATCAACGGAACTCGGCGTCAAAAAACAGGCGCTTTTGTGGGTTGCGCGGATAGCGATTACGGGTAAAGCCGCGACCGCCGGCGGCGCGACCGAAATTGCCGAACTTTTAGGCAAAGACGAAACGCTTAAAAGAATAGATTTTTCGATAGAGTTATTAAACAAATAAAAAGAAACAAACCATAAAAAGAGTAGCCGAACAATGGCTACTCTTTTTATAATAGGATTTGAACTTATTAACCCCTTTCCCCTATGATATCATAATATTATGATATCATAGGGGGCATGGCAAGTTCAAAGTGGTAATACAGTAGCGATATGATGTTTTTTGTGTTAGCATTAAAGAAATAAAGGAAATGGAAAAAAATAGCGAAATTGCCCATAATGGGCAACTTCGCTATTTAAAAGTCAAAGGATTTTTAATGATTTTAAATTCTTCGCAAGGGACTGCGGGCTTTTTTCTCCATATTTCACAATTTTTATCATCTATATAGTATTTACACAAAGAACAATCAGGTACCGTTTTTGGTTTATTATGTTTAATCGTCTTTGTGGTGTTTTTAGCTGCATTTTCTAAATTAACATTTATAGGAAATATTTATCTAATATCTTTTCTTTCAATGCAGGAAGCGATTTCATTTCTTCTTCCAATTTTTCAATTTTCTCTTCTAAAGGTTTTATTTTTTCGATTGTTTCGTTTTGAGTTATAATGTTAGGTAATCTAATATCTAATTCTTTTATTCTATCAATCGTAGGTCTCTTTGTTCTCGAAAAATTCTCTCTATTTCCCAAATCATATAGCACATATTTTAAATAATGCATGTTTATTGATGAGATGTTTTTTGCTTGAATCCATCCACAATGGTCAGTTGGGAAAAATGGCTTATCTTTTGGCATAAATCTGGTCATCCAATCTCCATCTAGACCCCATAACACAAAATCTCTAGAAAAATCTTTTATTTTTGGTGTTTTGTCAATCCATCCAAATAGTTCGTTTATATTCGCAGAAATAACGGGATACGCTCCTAAATTGTCAACATCACTAGCTAATACTCGTATACCAGTATTTCCTTCTAAGTCTGAATCGAAATTAACTTTATATGAGTGATCGTTAGATATATTTATGATTTCAATTATTTTGTTTTGGTTCTCCAATATTGTTTGTTTTGCTTTATCTATGCTTGAATCAAGTTTATCACACTCATCTACTATATTGTTCTGTATGTCAGGATAGACATCAAGTGAAACATTTGGAATTTCAAATTCATTAAACAAATCAGCATTAAATGCTGGATATTGCCCAGTTCTCTTATAGAAATGTTTTGAGTAAACTGAAAAGACATGATATAAAAATTTTGTTTTAAACTTGCTTTCATCTTTGCTTTTAACGAGTTGGTTATTAGCTGATACAAAAGCGCCTTTCCAGTATTTTATGTTTGCATACCTTGCTTGCCCAATCGCAATAACTTCATCATTGCAAATAGAATATGGGCAATTTTCTTTTGTTGTAAACCAACCATAATCTTTTGAACTTGGTAATAATTTAATATCTGTTGCGTCATCGACAATTATATCAACTAATTCATTTGCTTGAATTTGTTTACACGTTATAAATTTAGTCACCTTTTGCAAGTCAATTAAATCATATTTACTTTTCATTTTAAACACAGGAGTAGTTGATATTTGTAAATCAAACTTTGATGATTTAAATTTAATTAAGTCACTAAGTGGTGATATAAAAACAAAATTGGTTAAATGCTCAGGAACAATTAAAGGTTTATTCTCAAAATTATCCTTAATTACCTTATTTATTTTCATTGAATCATATAAATCTTTTGAATTGAATAGTGGCGTTTTTATTTTATCAATTCCTTCCTTACTAGAAACAAAATCTCTATCTGCATCGTCTGATTTTTCTGCACCAATATAATTTATTTTGAAACTCTTATTTCTATTGACCCACTCGTATCCTAGGAACTTTTTTAACTCTTTATTTGATACTGGGGACTTAATGATTACTACAGGAGATTTTTGTAAGCTAACAAGGTAATAAAGATATAGCTTTTCTTTATAATCTTTAAAATTATCTGGATTAGATTTGAACTTTTCAACATCTAATTCGAGCAACTTAAAAAATGATTCAACAATTTTAAAATCGTCAAATTCTAAATCATGAGAAAAATCTTTTTTAAACCAGCATTTTATTCTACTATCAACAAAAGAACAAGTTTCAGGGTTTCTTTTTCTTCTTCTTAAAAACAAGGTAATGGTTGGAGTTCCTGTTTTCCCAAAAGTACCACTAGCAAATTCTGATATGGCAATTATTTCAAAATATTCAATCAATATTTTTCTTGCAAAAACATAAATTGAAGCATTTGTTAAAAATGATGCAGGAAGAATAATAGCAGCAATTCCATCGCCAACTAAAAGTTGTTTGGCTCTCTCCACAAAGAATGTTTCTATAGAGCTATTGGTTGCAAAACCTTTTTTATTTATTTCGGCAATAAGTTCATATTTTTCTCTATCTTCATCTTCTAAAGTCTCTAAAAAACCTTTAACAGCGTAGGGAGGATTAGCAATTAGCACATCAAAATAATTGTCTTTAACTCTGTTGTGCTTTAATGCATCATCATAGATGATGTTAATTTCATCTTGACTATACATAAAAGCTGAAACCTTGCTTACTTTAGAAAGTCTATATTCCTTTTCGACTCCGTAGATATTTTTGAAATATTCACGTGTTGTTTTTTCATCATGAATTATATTAGAAATTTGATTAGCATATTCATTTAAAAAATGACCAGCTCCACAAGCATAATCTATCATTGCTAGTGGTTTACTGCTGCTTTTTATGCGTTCTTGAAGTGGCAATGAAGAAACAATAAATCTCACAATTGGTAAAGGGGTAAAATATTGACCTTCACTTTGCTTGACACCATTGTCTAAAAACCCCTCGAATAAATCGCCCAAAAATTGATTGTGATTGTCTGTTTTTAATTTTAAATTCTGCAGCATCAAAACAATCTTTAATAATATTTGTGCATTTTGTTTAAACAATTTTTCATTATGAACATCGAGAAATGCGAAATCATTATTTGTATAATACTTCAATTCATCAAAGTATTTTAAAACTGTTTCTTTTATTGCATCTTTATCATCATTATAAAATCTAAAGGCATTATCAATATCTTTTTTTTCAACATAAGTCACTTCCTCATTCAAGAAGTCTTTCATTCCCTGTTTGTATAATTTTTGCAATCTATCAATAAGGGATTTGACATCGTCTTTAGATGTTCCTCTCCAATTGAATTGTAAATCATCTTTATTTTCTTTTTCGTCAACAATCTTTGCAAGAAATAAATTGACTAATTTATCAAATGCATTTTCATGACTACCAACATTATGTTGTCTTAATATATTTTTAAATTTTTTATCTGTTTCATACATTGATGATGAAGTAACATCTTCAAGATCATTGGTGGTTAATTTACTCTTTCCAATATTGTAAGGTAGATTATTTTCAAATATCCCTCTTTCATCATAATCTTGATTGTAAATATTTTTCCATACTTTAAAAAACTCTTCCGCTGTTTTTGCGTCTTTGTAACCTTTAACTTTTTTCCCAAGAGTTTTTAAATATGGTAAGTTATCTATAACCGATACTAAATAATACTTTGATTCTATGCGCTCGTCAGCGAACTGTGATGCATACAATGCTACATATTGAGTATTTTGATCTTGCTGATTATAAGAAACTAATTGTCCACCATCATTTAAAGTTGTTTTCCAATGAGTTTCAAATTCTTTGCCAAAGGTTTTACATTCTATTATTAAATAGGATTTATTGCTTTTATCTAATACTTGTATATCAGCTTTTCCGCCCGATGGACCATGACCAACTTTCCAACGAGGCTCAAGTACAATATATTTTGCTCCATATCCTTGCTTCAATAATTTACAAACGCATTCTAAAACCACAAGATTTTCATTTGATTCAAAATTACAAATTTCATGACTATTTACTTTAATATCGGCACCATAATCTATTTTTTCATTTACAAAATCAACAGTTATTACATATGACTTATCTCCAAAACACCCTTTAAAAAAATTAGGAGATGTTTCATTAAAATCAAGACATGATAACAAGTTTTTAAAGTAGTTGTTTTGTATTTTACCCATAATTATTTATCCTCAACTTTCATATTTTTTTCTTTAAATAAATCTTCTATCTTAACTTTAGCAATTGCAGTAGGTTCATGTTTTCCTTGTTCCCATTTAATAACTGAAGCTAAAGAAACTCTTATGAGCTTTCTTAATTCTTCTTGAGACAAGTTTATTTCAGCGCTTAATTATGATATCATAATATCGTGATATCAATATACAATTATTGAAATTATTAAAACTATTATTTTTCTTTCAAACCTTTTTCTATGAGTTCGGTCAGATATGCTGAAAGCATAATTATCTTTTTCCTTGATTTCGTTTACCCTTGCCCTGATTTTTTTGTATAAATATGGCGGCAATCTTAACGGAAACGTAATTTTATCAACCGTGGGTATTTTTGTCTTATTCATTTTATATCTCCCGTATATTTGTTTTATCTACAATCAATTTTTATCTACGTTTACCCTTTTGCTTTTACAATTATTTTTCCAATTTTACAGTTTTTTACATTTCTCTTTTACATTTCTATTTTACACTTCTCTATGATATCATAATATTATGATATCATTAAGAAAAGGGCAATGTCAAGAAAGTTCCGGATGCTAAAACAACGGTAATAATTATTACAAGAAAATTTTATCGAACATAGTGTTTTTGTCTTATTCATTTTATATCTCCCGTATATTTGTTCTATCTACAATCAATTTATATCTACATTTACCCTTTTGCTTTTACAATTATTTTCCCATTTTTTAAATTTCTCTTTTTTTACAGTTCTCTTTTACATTTCTATTTTACACTTCTCTATGATATCATAATATTATGATATCATTAAGAAAAGGGCAATGTCAAGAAAGTTCCGGATGCTAAAACAGAAAATTTTATCGAACATAGTGTTTTTGTCTTATTCATTTTCATTTGTATTCTCCTTTTAATTTATTTTTTATCCCATTTTGCATATAAGTATGTTATCTCGAAAATACGCTCGTCGTTCTCGTCGTATCTGAATTCCGGCATCACGTCGTTTTCAAAATCCCATTTGTTTATGCACTCTGCTTCCTTATACCACCCGCTAAACGTATACCCTTCTCTTATAGGATTATATGGAGGTTGTACGATCTTTTCTCCTTCTTCGTGATTGTCTATTAAAAACAAATTTCGATTAGGACTTTCTATACCCTTTCCCTATGATATCATAATATTATGATATCATAGGGAAATATGGCTGTCAAGGGAATTAAAGAGAGAAAGGCGGTGTAGGCGGTTTAGATTGTTAAAACCGTATAATAATAAAAGGAAACTAACCTGTGCCACAGAAATCTGCTTAAACAACATTACTTTTGCAATACTACTTTTAAATTTCACAATACCACTTTTGTAATACTACTTTTACAATTACACATACTGTTTTCCTATGATATCATAGGAAAATATAGCAGTCAAGGGAATTAAAGGGAAAAAGGAGTTTTAGGCGGTTTAGGTTGATAAAACTGTATAATAAAAACAAAACTAAACTAACGGCCGCCGCTTGAAAAGCGGCGGCGATATGTTTAAAATTTTTTTATACCGTTTGGTATAATTTGATACAGGGTTGCGGGTTTATTGTATAATTGATTTGCAACAAACCGATAAGGAAAAATCAGCGGTTGACTTTCGGATTGTCCGTTCTCTCTAAAAGATAGTCGATAGAAACGTCAAAATAGTCGGCAAGAGCGATAAGCGTCTTATAATCCGCTTGATGTTCCCCCGTTTCGTACCGACTTATTGTGTTTTGGTTCATATTTAAGTCAAGAGCAAGTTTAAGTTGAGAAATGTTTTTCGCCTTTCTTAAAAATTTTAATCTCATAATAAAAATCCCTTGACTTTAATATACCAAAACGGTATAATAAAAATATCCCGTATCGGGATATTTTGTAAAAAGTCGTCAAACTTGAAATGCGGTCAAAAACCTAACGTAAAGTAACGTAACTATCGCCGCCCACGCAAAAGCGCGGGCGGCGATAGTTATAAGAATATTTAATTTTTCAGGTAGACCATAAGCACCGCGATATCCGCGGGCGAAACACCCGAAATTCTGCCCGCCTGCCCTAAATTTTTGGGGCGGATTTTATCGAGTTTTTGCCGCGCTTCAAGGCGCAACCCTTCCATTTTAAGGTAGTCGATATCTTCCGGCAAAAGTTTTTCTTCGAGTTTTTTTGCCTTTTCTATCTGCTCTTGCTCTTTTACGATATAGCCTGCGTATTTCGCGTCGATTTCCACCGTTTCCGCTATCTGCGGCGAAATTCCGTCTAAAATTTTCAGTTCTTCCGCAATTTTTCCGATAGGTATGCCCCGCCTTACCATATCTGCGGGAGTTATCGCCGCTTGCGGCGCGGGAAAACCGTATTCCGCAAGTAATTTTTCAACAATTTTGGGTTTTTTAGGCGTGTTCATTTCTGTGGTCGCCCTTTCGTATTCCGCTTTTCTCTTTTCGTAGATCGATTTGCGGGTTTCGCTTATAAGTCCCGTTCTTAACGCCTTTTCGGTAAGCCGTAAATCGGTGTTGTCCTGTCTTAAAACTATTCTGTATTCCGCGCGAGAAGTCATCATGCGGTAAGGTTCGTTCGTGCCCTTTGTTGTTAAATCGTCTATTAAAACGCCGATATACCCGTCGTCCCGCGTGAGCGTAAACGGTTCTTCCCCGCGAAGGGCAAGCGACGCGTTTATCCCCGCGATAAGCCCTTGCGCGGCGGCTTCTTCGTAACCGCTCGTTCCGTTTATCTGCCCCGCGGAGTATAAGCCTTTTACGCGCTTATATTCGAGAGTGGGATAAAGGTCGAGCGAGTCGATACAGTCGTATTCTATGGCGTAAGCGTAACGCATTATTTCGCAATGTTCTAATCCTTTTACCGTGCGGTACATTGCCTTTTGTACGTCGTGCGGGAGCGAAGTCGAAAGCCCCTGAACGTAGATTTCGTTTGTGTCGGCGCCTTCGGGTTCTAAAAACAACTGATGGCGGTCTTTATCGGCAAATCTGACGACTTTATCTTCTATCGAAGGGCAGTACCTTGGTCCCGTGCCTTTTATCCGCCCCGAATACAGGGGTGAGCGGTGCAGGTTAGCGCGGATAATCTCGTGCGTTTTTTCGGTAGTGTAAGTGAGATAACAAGGGGTCTGTTTTTCGGGCAATCTGTCGGTAAGGTAAGAAAATGGATAAACGTCCGTTTCGCCGTTTTGCATTTCCAGCCCCGAAAAGTCTATGGTGCGTTTGTCGACGCGCGCGGGCGTACCCGTCTTAAACCGTCTTACGTTAAAACCTAAATCGATAAGATTTGCGGTCAATAAGTTTGCGGGCGAAAATCCGTTCGGTCCTGACGGGCGTTGCCACTCGCCCGCTATAACGCTGCCGTTTAAGTAAACGCCCGTAGCGAGAACGACCGCGCGGCATTTAATAACCCCGCCGAACGCCGTTTTTACCCCCGTAACCTTGCCGTTTTCGGTGAGTATTTCCACCGCTTCGCCCTGTAAAATTTTAAGGTTGTCGGTCTCTTCGAGAGTTTTTTTCATAAGGCGGTGATAAAGGTTCTTATCTTCCTGCCCGCGAAGGCTTTGCACCGCCGCGCCCTTTCCGCGGTTCAGCATACGGATTTGGAGCAGCGCTTTATCCGCATTGACGCCCATTTCGCCGCCCAGCGCGTCTATTTCCCGAACAATTTGACCTTTTGCCGTGCCGCCGATAGACGGATTGCACGCCATAAAGGCTATGCTGTCGAGATTTAACGTCAGCATAACCGTTTTTAAGCCCGTTCGGGATAGCGCGAGCGCGGCTTCAACACCCGCATGCCCCGCGCCGACGACGACCGCGTCGCAAATTTCTTCTATAAATTCCGTCATAAGTTTTATATAGCCTTTCCGCTTTTACGCGGGGCGAATCTTCGCCCCGCGTAGAATACGTTTTATTGTTTAAGAAGTTTTTTCTTTATATCGTTTATTTCGGTAAACAGTTTGGTGTCGGATTTCATTTGTTCCGCAACTTTATCGCGGGAATAAATTACCGTCGAATAATCCCTGCCGCCGAGTTTTTGCCCTACCGTTACGAGCGGAAGATTCATCATATCCGTGATAAGGTACATACATATCTGGCGCGGCTCTACGAATTCTTTATTTTTCTTTTTGCCGACAACGTCGGACTTTGCTACCTTGTAAAAGTCGCACACGCAGTTTATAATATCGTCAGCCTGTAATTCTTCTTGCTTTTCCCCCGCGGACTCTTTTAACGCTTCGTTGACAAGTTCGACGGTTATCGGGCGTTCGTGAAGTTTGCTCGCGAACACGACTTTCGTCAGTTTGCCGATTAAGGTACGGACGTCGTCGCCTTCCATTTCCGCGATATAGGTAAGAACCTTTATGTCAACAAGGCACTTTTGCTCTTCGCTCTTTTTGCGGAGTATAGCGATACGGGTTTCTAAATCGGGCGGTTGCACGTCGGCAAGGAGCCCCCCTTCGAAACGTGTGCGGAGCCGCTCTTCCAAAACTTCTATTTCCTTGGGCGGGCGGTCGCAGGTTAAAACTACCTGCTTGTTCTGCATAACGAGTTCGTTGAACGTGTGGAAAAATTCCGTCTGTACGCCCTGTTTTTTAGCAAGGAATTGCACGTCGTCGATAAGTAGCACGTCCACGTTTCTGTACTTGTTGCGGAAGTCCGCAGGCGAAGTCTTGCCCTTGCCAAGGCTTTCTATCATTTGGTTGGTAAATTGTTCGC
This sequence comes from uncultured Clostridia bacterium, assembly GCA_905235785.1. Lineage (GTDB taxonomy): Bacteria > Bacillota > Clostridia > Christensenellales > Borkfalkiaceae > UBA1259. The sequence goes on from CAJOMP010000009.1 coordinate 32,968, forward strand.
AAGTGGCGTAAAGCACGTTTACGGACGGTTTTTTGAGTTTAATATAGTTTGCGATCGCCATTAAAATGTGCGTTTTGCCGAGCCCCGTGCCGCCGTAAATAAACAGCGGGTTATACGCTTCGCCGGGGTTTTCGGCGACCGCTTTTGCCGCCGCGAAAATAAATTCGTTAGACGGACCCACAACAAACGAATCGAAAGTAAATTTCGGGTTTACGGGCGCGCCGTGAGTTTCCGCGGTTGCCGCCGCCTCTTCGCCGAATTTATTGAGATAGTCTTCTCTGCCTTCCGCGACGACTATTGAAAAGTCGGAAACTTCCGCGTTGCTTTTTTTAAGCGCGTCGCAGATTTTCACCCGCATTTTAGCCGAAACCGTGTCCGCAAATAATTTACTCTGCGTGCAAAGCACGATTTTATTTCCGACGACGTCTACGGGGGTCAGTTGGGATATGTATGTGTCGTAGGAAATGGAACTGACCGTTTTTTCGAGTTCCGGAAGAGTTGTTTTCCATAAAATCTCATAACTTTCCATAAGCCGTTTCCTTTGATCGTTTTTTTCGTTTGCAATTAGGTAAATTTTATTATATAATAATTTCGTGAGAAAATAAAGTCAATTAAGACATTTTATTTAAATTTTTTTACAAAACATGAAGATTAAAAACCTGTCTTTAAAAAATTTCCGCAATTATTCGGATGCGGAATTTGAATTTTCGGGCGGCGTAAATATTCTTACGGGAGAAAACGCGCAAGGCAAGACCAACGCGGCGGAAGCCGTGTTTTTCCTGTGCACGGGCTATTCTCCGCGCGCGAAAGCCGATAAACTCGTGGTGAATTTCGCCGCCGAAAGCGGCGAAATAACGGGCGTTGCCGATTCGCTTTACGGCGAGATTTCCGTTAAAATCGTCTTTTCGAAAAACGACAATAAGCGGATGTTCGTTAACGGTATGGAAGTGTTGCGCGTCGGCGAACTTTTGGGTAATATCCACAGCGTGTTTTTTAATCCCGCGGAACTTAAATTAGTGCAGGAAAGTCCCGAAGACCGCCGCAGATTTATGAATATTTCCCTTTCGCAAATGTCGAAGGCGTATTTTCGCGCGTTGCAGAGTTACAATAAGATTTTAGCGCAGAGAAACAATCTGTTAAAGGATAGAGACGTGGGGCTTATTCGCGAAACGCTCCCCGTTTGGGATATGCAAATTGCTAAACACGCGGCGGTTATAATGAAGGCGAGAAACGCCTTTTTAGCGGAACTTGCACCTATCGCGGAAGAAAAGCACGCAATACTTTCGGGCGGCAAAGAAACGCTTACAATGAAAACCGAGAGCGGGTATTACGGCGACGAAGAAGAGATCGCTTACGCTTTTGCCGAAGACTTAAAAATCGGTTTTGAACGCGATTTGCGGCTTGGGTTTACGGGTATAGGTCCGCACAGAGACGATATAAAGTTTATGTTGAACGGCGAAGACGCGAGAGTTTTCGGTTCGCAAGGACAGCAAAGAACGGTCGCGCTATCCCTTAAACTTGCGGAGACAGAAACTTTCAAGTCAAGATTCGGCGAATACCCCGTGTTGATTTTGGACGACGTTCTGTCGGAACTCGATAAAAGCCGTCAGCAAAAGTTAGTGGCGGCGGTAAAGGACGTGCAGACGATATTCACGGCGACAAGTGTGCCGCGGGCGATTTTTAAGGGCGCACCTTATCGCCATATAACGATAAAGAGCGGCGCGATAAAGTCGTTAAAAGATTATTAAAACGTAACGGATAAAACAGCGGGCGCGGCTTTTGACCGCGCCCGCAAAGTTTATAACAAGGTTTACAGATAGTTTAATTTTCAATATATGTTTTTATTTCAGCGCTTCCCATCATTTGTTTATTAGTTATAAAATCGTCAATGAGCAAATCATAATCCGCTAAAATTTTGTTAAGATGTTTTGTGTTTAGCGTAACCGTTGAAGTTATGCCGTTATCTTTTAACATATCGCTCGGATAGTCGCTGAAATTAGTGTCGGTGTTGTTATCTTCCTGAATAAACATCATAGGGATTTTGACCTCGTGTTCGATGATTTTCCCCGTAGCGGCGTCTTGACTGTAAAAATACTGCGTTCTGAACTCTATGTCGTACTTTCTGCTGGTTTTCACGCCGAGTTTTTTGTTATACGTCGGCGCAAACAGAGTGGTGCTGCCGTTAAGATAAACGTCAATGGTGCGTTTGTCGTTAGACCCTTGACTGGTCTTTTCGCCTATCTTTATACTCGTTATTCCGCTTATATCGCTTAAATTAAACCATAAAGTATTATAATCGAAATTCGAAATCGTTTCTCTGACTTCGTAGCCTAAAAGTTTTCCTTCGTTTGATTGATACAGTTCGTTTATGTAGCCTTTCGTTCCCATCATAGCGTCGGCTTTGTTTCCGACGACCGAAACGTATCCGCCGTCCACATAGAAGTCCGCGCATGACGGCATAATGTCTTTATCTTTTAGGGTTACGTATTCGTAAATATGCCCTTCAACGCGGTCGTTTTTCCGTTCGATGGAAAGGTAAGACGTCCTTTGTCCTGTGGCAATCCCATATTCTATACCGAATTCGTATTTATTGTCCGAAACCCTATAACGCATACGGTTGGTATCGGTAAATTTTATCGTATATGTCTTGTCTTTTGAAACCGTGTCGTACACCATAGTGATTTGCGGCGAAACGTTGCCGAACAAAGGTAAATTTATATCCGTATCGTATTCGAGCGAATAGGTAAACTTTTGGTCGGCAAAAGATATCGTCGCGGAAAACCCGTTACTTTCAAAAGACTTGTCTATCGTGTCGGCGTATTCCGAATCGAGATATGTCGTTACCGTCGTTATTGCGGACGCAATTACCGTGTTGCCGACATTAAGGTATTTGTAAAAATATTCGCTTTGAGTTATATTGTCTACGACCATATTCCATTGCTTGCCGAAACCGCCGTAATTTATATTGCTTACTGTTACGAAATCCGAAAAGTCGTATTCTATTTGTTCCGGCGATACGAGATTTGCCGCATATCGGGGCGCCATCGTTTCGGGCAGATAGTCGTAAGGACTTGCCGAAAACGATTGATTGACTTCGTTAAAATATCCCTTTACTGTCGCGCGCAGGTCTGCTATTTCACGAGCGACGATACGTTTGATAAAATCGGTCGTATCGTCAAAGACTTCTGCGGAAACGCTTGCGAATTGGTCAATATCAGTTACGGCTTCGATTTTCGCCGTTTCGCGTGTATAAAAGTCGTTTAATTCGGTTTTTAACTCGTTGTCGTTAAGCTTATCAAGTCCTGCCGCGACGATTTCGTCTAACCGTTCAATTGCGGCAGTTTTGAGTTTTGCAAGTTGTTGAGCGATCATATTTTGAACGAAAGTCGCAGTATCGGATTTTATTTGATCGATAGCCGCGTTCGCGCCGTCAAGCGTGGTTATAGAAGATATGTCGGTTTTCTTTTGTTGCAGGAACGTATTTATTTCGTCGCGCAAAACGTTGTCGGTGATTTGTTTGAGCAAGGAGTTTATCGAATTGTCCAAAGTCGATGTGGCATCGACTTTTAACGCAAGTAAAGCCGCTTCTTGTTCTGTGTCTTGTGCGTTTTCGTTTCCGTTCTCGTTACCGGTTGGTTGGGTTTGGTCGGTCGGCGAATCGTTGTCGGCGTTTTGTGATTGAGTTGTTCCGTTATTGTCGGAAGGGTTACCACTGTCGCAACCTGCGCCGAAAGCGCAAATTAAGCAGATAAACGTTAATAATAACGCTAAAACTTTCTTTCTCATTATTTTACTCCTTTAAGTTTTTTATTTTATATGTCTGTTAGTTCGGGGTGTTTTATGTTTTTTGCAAGCGCGAAAGGATACACGAAAATGCTTAATGCCATACAGATTGCTACGGCGAGCAAAAAACAAAAAATTGAAAGCAATCCGCCTAAAATCCACAGTGCTAATTTTACCGTTAAAAGCCAGATTATACCGTCTAAATCAAGACTGAAAATCAATCCGGGCATACTGATACTCCACGAAGAAATGCTTTCAAACAAGTCTTCTATAAAGTTGTTTTGTAAAAATAGACACGATAAAAACGGAAATAACAACAATGCAACGACGCTTGCGCCGACAACTGTGCTTGTTGAAAGATTTTCAGAAAGTGTTGCAATTAAAACAATTGCGACCGCAACGGCAGTTATAAGACCACCCCATAAAAACGAGCGCTTGCGTTGCAGACGTCCGTGCGCAACTGCTTGGTCATGCGCTTGTTTCTTATTCTTTTCGTCGCAGGATTTACAAAGGACGGTCGTATAGCCGGAAGTCCCCCTACCGTGATGGTGATGGCGGACTATTTCCGCGCCGTTATAAATAGGTTTATTGCATTGTTCGCAAACGGCAAGAACGGGTTTTTGCTGTGTAACCACATATTCTTTTTGTGTTATCGTTTCTTTTTCCGGCTTTTTTTCAGGTCCGCCGATTATTTCGTCGGTAGTAACTTGAAAAATTTTTGCCATAGTTGATATAGCGTCTACCGAAGGTTCAACTTCCCCGTTTTCCCAGCGAGATACTGCTTGCGGTGTTACGTAAAGTTTTTCGGCGAGTTCTTTTTGTGTCATACCCGCGTTGTTACGCAAATTCTTAATGTTTTCTGAAATCATTGTTCTTCTCCTTGTTTTGAACTACCTAAATTATAGCAAATTATCGGATTATTGTAATAAAAAACGGCTGAACAGGTTGTTTATTTGTATCAACATTTTGTTTACTTTGGGTAAAACAGGCGGTTTTTTATATTAAAAAATCGTTTTTAGTGTAAAAATTAAACTTTTCCGTTGTAAAAATGTGTAAAGCGTTAAACAGTCGGTTGAGTTTAACAGTAAATTGAATTTATCTTAACTTAACTTTTTGTTTATACCGTATAATTAGTATTCTTTTATTTAATAATTATATCAAATAGAATTCTATTTTGCAACCGATAATAAAAACTATAATAGTAAAATAGTTAAAAAATATTAACAATAATTAAGGGGGTCGGCAGTATGTTTGGTAAGAATATAAAAGAATTACGCATAGAAAAGAATATGAGCCAAAAAATGCTTGCCGATAAAATCGGCGTAACACAAGGCGCGGTGTATTTTTGGGAAAAAGAGATCAATGAACCGACTGTCGGATATATAATAAAACTTGCTACGGTGTTCGGGGTTTCTATTGACGAGCTGTTATCTTTTGAATTGCAAAAAGACAATAAAGAAAACACAAAAAGGATTGAAATGATGGCAATGTTTGATAAGTTGTCAGAAACGCAACAATCGCTTTTAATTTTAACAGCAAAAGAGTTATTGCAAAAATAGACAGGCGCAAATGAAATTTATTTGCGCCTGTATAAAGAAAATAAATATTCCCGCACGGTTATATCTGTTTTTACTGCGTGCGGGTTTTGTTTTTATCTTTTGGTATTTATGCCGTACGTTCGTTTTTAGATATAAATTCGAAAATGAACTTTTCTATTCCGTCCGCGATTATTTCCGCCATTTTATAAATAAGGTTTAATCTTGTCATATTAAACAAATTATAATTTTGCAACGATTTGCCGGCAACGACCCCTATTATGCTGCAATCACCTATCACTCCGAGATTTTTATCTACTCCAAGCCCGGGCTTTAATCCTTTATCTGAAACTTTGATAAGTCCTATATCGTCGGTATTACCGACAGCCGCGTCGATTGCGACCATAAACGCATCGGGGTGCAATAATTTTATATGTGTTTTAGCGCAAGTAATTTCTTTTGCGGTTATAGGCGAATTGAGCGTTCCATATACATACGCAGGTACATTACGCTTAATAAGCATAGTGCCGACAAGCGGGCCTAAACTATCCCCCAGCACTAAATCGCTACCGATACAAACAATTATAGGCGTTTTGTTTTTCTTATTACAGGAAAGTATTGCGTTCGATACGGAATTATCCGTATTATTATAAAACGCGTTAAAAGAATAAGTTTCCGTATTTTTATTTAGAGCGTATAGGTCGGATTTTTTCATATTTATTTATTCCAAAAAATTGTTAGTTTAATTATTGCCCGCATATATTTTTTTATACGTTAAAAAAATTTATAATAATAAATTATCTTTTAATCAAAATTTTTATAAAAACACCCCTGTTCTGACACAGAATTAAGCAAGTTTTCTTCCGAGAAAAATTTTCCTTATTCTGTCTCACAGCGTTAAAATGCCATTTTTTAAATGTATTTTTTACGTTTATTTTTGTGTTTTAGAGTATAATGGCAAGGCTTTTGTTGCCAAACCTAGCAGACTTCAAAGTGTTTCACGTGAAACGTTAGTTTTTCAAAAGTTTTAGAATAAACTTATTATTTTGGTTGTTTTTAACGAATTTTTATGTTAATTATCAATATTTCGTGATAGCGCATATGTTTTATTTGTCTATAAATCACAATCAAAAACAACTGTTTTTAAGTTTTTTCTTTGTCCGATGTAAAAATCGCTGTTTCACGTGAAACAAAAAAGACGTATCAAGTCTTGTTTTCCTTAAAGAAAAAAGTTAATTAAATAAATCTATAATTTTTCTAAAAACTTAAAATTTAATTATTACTTTATCGTTGCGTTTTGTTTTAATTTTATTTTTTAAAATAATTTTTTAATTTAAGCGCATAACAAATTATTTTGCGCTATTATTAAGTATTTAACTGTCGAATTTAAAAATATTAAATATCGATTGTATTTTTTCTCAATAAGGTGTATAATAATATAGATTTATTTATTACATTGTCAAAATATGATTTTGTTAATAAACGCGCCGAAACGGTCAACTTTTTCGCCTTCCCCTATTTTTCAAGGTTTTTTAAAGTTTTATCGGCTAAAATTAAAACAATAATTTAAATATATTACAAGGAGTAGTTTACTTTGACAGGAAAAAGATCAAGGCTTATATGGATAATTCTCGGCGCAATAATTCTTGTTGTTGCCGCTTTATCGATTTACAATTGTTCAAACAACGGCATTAAGGTTGATATTTCGGATTTTAAGGCTGTTGTTACCAAAATGCATGAAAATAGTATATCTAATACGGAGTTGGAAGCGCTATCCGATAACGGGATAACGACTGCGGTCAAGAATATTAGACGGGATTATACGTCCGTTTCTTTCGACGGGCTTGTTTTTGACGGTTATAACGTTAATTTCAAAATTATTGTGAAAAACAACGATAAACAGGTGGCGGCGATTTCTTTTGTTTCGACATACGGCAGAACAAATATGAACGAATACGAACTTGCGCTGTCGGCAGCGGGGGTGAAATATTCTTATACCGACCCGAACGCCGGCTCTGTGTGGAGTTCGTTGTTGCCGCTGTTCGGCTCGCTCGTAATTGCGGTTGTGTTCTTTATTCTCATAATGCAGACACAGGGCGGAACGAAGGGCGCTATGAATTTCGCAAAGACCAACGCGCGTATAAACCATAATATTAAAGTGCGGTTTTCAGACGTTGCGGGCGCGGAAGAAGAAAAGGCGGAACTTGCGGAAGTGGTTGATTTCCTTAAAAATCCCGCAAAATTCTCAACGCTCGGCGCAAGAATTCCGAAGGGCGTACTTCTCGTAGGGCCTCCCGGAACAGGTAAAACGTTGTTCGCAAAAGCCGTCGCGGGCGAAGCGGGCGTGCCGTTCTTTTCGATAAGCGGTTCTGACTTTGTGGAAATGTTCGTCGGCGTGGGCGCGTCGAGAGTTCGCGATTTATTCGACGTCGCAAAGAAAAAT
>CAJOMP010000010.1 GCA_905235785.1 uncultured Clostridia bacterium
AAATAAAGGCCAAAAGCCCGAAAAATATCTTGCGTTGGCGTAATCGCTTTCGGTCGACGCTACGACCATAACGTCAAGGTTCTTTTCTTTAAGCATTTTCGCCGCTTTCTTAATTCTCTCTTTGTACTCATAATCCGGAATACATACTCTTTGCATAATTCTATCTCCTTTAACTTTTTTAATATTTTAAAATTTCAGTCCGTTTTCGTAAATTGCAAGTTCGTTTGTTATCATATTATTTACTTGCCGTATTTTCCACTCTATATGCGCCCTGTCCCCGCCGTAGCCCATTGACGGCTCGTAGCCGAGCGCCGAATCTTTGTCCACGATTTTAAGCGCTCTTTCGGCGTTCTTTATTTCTTTTAACCCAAGTTTTTTTATTCCGTCCGTTATACTCTTTACTTCCTTGTTAGTTGCCGCAATAAGCAGTCTTTGACGGTAGATATACATTTTTTTTACGTTTATATCAGTAGTGAAACAGCATATCATATACTCACCCGTATTGATTAGGCGGTTTATCTCTTTATTTTTCCTTTTAAGTGAACGGAATATGTTTATACCCTGTCGTATAAGTTTTATAGCGTCGGATAATATATTCATTTCCGTACGCATCCTTACGCTATGAAGGGTGAATAACCCTTCCGAAGATTTTCTGCCGCTTATTAAATGATATTCTTCGGTTATTCCGCCGCCGAACAACAGTTTTTCGTGCTGCAAACTTTCGGGCGCTTTCGGAAATATCCCAAGCATTAACGGATAAGCGGGGCCTACTCGCATTGCCGAATATTGTTCTTCGTCCGTAGGCATATATAGTCTTATCGCTTTACTCCAACAGTCAAACGCCTTTATACACTCGTCCGTCTGCCCTTCTGAAAATTTATCTATTACACGTTTAAGTATGTTTTCGGGCGTATCGGCGTTATACTCGAAAGATAACTTTTCTATCTCCGTTATAAACGACGGATAATATCCGAAATGGTGGCACTCCATTACGCCGCTTAAATCGTATTTCTCTTTACACTCTCTCATTGCAAAATAGCGCGTAAGCCATTGCTGCGGGAAAGGTTCAAACGGCATACAGCCGAAATCCCAAGTCCTGCCGCCCGCGTTCGCCATTGTATATAACTTTATTCCCCTACGCTTTGCAGCCTTTGCTTCGCTTATAAAGTAATCTCCGGGTCCGGCAAACGCTACCGAATAATCGCACACCCTTTCGGTTATGCCGTAATCCGTCGGCAAGTTCTGAAACATCTCAAAAGTAACGAGCAAAGTTATATCCGTCGGTAATTTATCTATAAGCTCTATGCGCTCCTTTTCAGGCGCCCAGCCCCAGTTGTACGTCCAAAATATTATTTCCGCATCGGGTTTTTGTTTTCTTATTACTTTCTTCGTTAAATTTACCCACTCCGGAAAATCTTTACAGGGATACCAGCCCGAAGCGGGACGCGGATCCGGAAAGTTGTCTTCGTTTAGAAACTCTGTATGTACTCTTCCCGTGGTACGTTCGTCTTTACTCGGAAATTGTACGCTTTCGCCAACGAATATCATGCCTTTGAGTTTCGGGTGTGCCTTAAATATACTGCCGTATGCGTTAGAATACACTTCTTCCGCATCAATGTCCGACGGGTGCTTGAACACGTTTATATAACTGTATGCGTAGGTATCTATGCCGTAACTTTCGGCGCGTTCTATTATATCGTTTATATCCGCTTTACCTGTCGCCACTTCGTTTACGCCGCGAACGAATAAAATTATTGCGTCAATACCGCTTTTAGCAAGCCTTTGTAAATACCCGTCGGGAAACACGTCCACGTCATAAGCGGAGTGCGCCATACGGGGCGAAAATAACGGCTTTTGACAAATAATGTCTTTTTTAAGATACGGCTGTTTTAATTCGGACATAGCGTCTTCAAGGTCGTAAATCGCCTGCGCCGCACCTCTATCGTCAAATGCTTTTATCTCTATCTTATTATCCGAAATTTCTACCCTTCTGCCCTTATACGCACGCATATCTTGCGGCAAGTCATCGGTTATTATAACGTTTATTTGTACGGCATTTTGTTTAACTTCTTTCACACCGAAACAGACTTTAAGATAATCCTTAAAATCCTTTACGGCGTGATGAACGACGGGCGATAATATATCCCCCGTAAAAGTTACGCCGCTTAAAAGCGATATTGCATTTCCTGATTTATCCCTTAACACGTATCTAAACGGAATATTAAGAGTTGTCAGTTCCTTGCGGAAATTGTATTTTTCGTCCATAATTGTTTTATATCTCGTTAAAAGGTACTATTCGTTTTTCTTTTCTCGATTTTTCGGCGGCGTAACAGATTATATGTCCTTTTACGGAATCGTTTATATCCGTCGTGGATACTTCAATTTCGTAAAATCAATTAATACTGTTAAGTGTATAGACTTTTATTTGAGTATGTTTAAACATATTTATTTTACTTACAATACAAATCGGTTTTGCGAATTAAATCATCCGCGATTTCGTCAACTTTATCGTGATTTTCAAGATAGGTTTTTATGTATTCTATAAAATAAGGTCTGGTTTCTTTATCGTAAAGAAGTTCCCTTGCTTTTTGTTCCCTTATGTTTTTGGGAACATTTCTGTAAATGGGATGAAAGTGCGCCCAATCGAGAACCTGAATTTTTCTCAAAGTTTGTTCTACTTTAAATATCTCGTCGTTATCTGCATCCTTTTTAAAATCGTTTACGTCTGCTACATATCCAAACTCTTTCAGAAAAGATACGGCAAGTTGCGCATGCCCCGTTTCCGTAAGATGTATCCCGTCTTTGTTGTACAATCCCGATTTATTAAGCATATCTTCGTATGTTCTTTTTTGAATATCCATAAACGGAACGTTCTCTCTTTCGGCAAGTTTTTTCAGATTTTGAGAATATTCGGATAATTTTTGATTTATTAACGTAAAATTTTTACGCAAATAAAACTCTGCTTTTAGTTTTTCCGCCTTTTCCGCATTATCTCCTAAAGTCTCAACCGCGCCGTCTTGTGAAATTTTTTCATCAACGCTGACCGTTGAAGCAATGATGGGAATTATGCCGCGATCTTTAACGGCGCGTACCGTTCTTTCGTAACCGAAATAAAAATCTTTATCTCTTTCTTCCCTTTGCCTGATAATTTCTTCCGTTTCAGGGTTCTTTACGTCATAAAGCCAAATCCCCATATCGTTTATGCCGTAATTTATAACTATGTAATCGGGCTTAAAATTTGCGGTTTCGGCATCAAGAAGATCATAAGACATTATTGCGCGATTCCCGCCTATACCGCAATTATATACACTGCATTTGATTTTCTTATAATGGAAATAAGACCTTAAATCGTACACGTAAAAGCCGTGCTCGGTTATACTGTCGCCCAAAAAACATACATTTTTACCATTTAAATCCATAAAACACCTATTCCGTTTATTGTATTACAACGCCGTCTTTCACCAACGTATCCTGAAGCTCTTTTATCGGAACATCCTTTGCGGCATATCCCCCACGAATCGCTATTGCCGCCGCTGTGCCTGACACCTGTCCGGTAAGCGCGCATGCGGGAATTATCCTTGCCACTTCCCAACCGAGATCTTCATCGGTAGAAATAATTCTTCCCGCTGCCCAAATATTCGGGAAATCGTTATGATACAAACTACCGTAGGGTATTTGATATTGCAATCCGGGCTTTTTCCAGTTAGCGCAATTCCCGATAGCGTCTTCATAGATTTTACCGAGTTCCGCATCAAACACCTTCGCCCCGACTATTCTTCTTATCGTTCTGTATTGCGGCATTGACGGGATTGACATTATCTCCCTTTCTTCTTTTTCTTCTTTTCTTATTTTTTTAAGAACAGCCGCTCTACCCTGAACGATAAAATCGGTTATATCTTCACTCGATACGCCTTCATGCACTTTTTTATCTTGCTGACCGGTTTCGTCAAGCGCATAAAGCCATTTGCGAAATTTATACATTTTTCCGCCTTGCGCATATTCTTCCGCAAGTGATCTGCTCGTATAATGAGCCATACCTAAAAGATAATTCGTACCGACGCGCGTAGGTATGCCTGCCCTGTCCGCAACGGAAGCGTCCCCTGTCGCGTCGATAACGGCTTTCGCCGGATAAAATTCCCTTCCCGCAGCGCTCTCAACCATAATCCCGTTGCAAACGTTTTCATTCATAACAGGGAAAACGGCAAGAGAATCGAATCTTACGTCAACGTTATTCTCTTTTAAATATTCGTCCAACACCATGGCAAAAATCGTGGGCGAAAAATACGTGGAATAACTTGTCTTATGCTCTCCCGTTTTATTCTTCCAGTCGTTGCTTAAATTATCGTAACCGTCTTTTATTGAAAGTTTGATAAGTTCTTCGGCAATACCGAAAACGACCTGTTTACCCGAAAGATTGCATAGCGGTTCATAAAAGCTAATAAGTCCGGCAGTAGCAAGTCCGCCGAGTAACAATCGCTTTTCGAGAATCAACGTTTTCAGCCCTTTTCTGGAAGCGGCGACCGCTGCCGCAATCCCTGCCACGCCGCCACCGACCACAATCAGGTCATAAGACTGCTTTTCAATTATTTTTCTGTTGTCTGAAATCATATAAAACTCCTTTAAGTCAGTAAAATCCGAAAATCATTTAAAGTGAAAGAATAAATTTATAAAGACGTTCCGCAATCCTTTTATGACCTTCATCATTAGGGTGCAAACCGTCTTCGGCAAAAAAAAGTTGCTTATTTGCCGGAATATCGGGAATAAGGTTACCGGAAGAATATAAATCGAGAACGGGAACGGATAATTTCGCCGACACTTCCTTAATTGCGCGAACGTAATCGGATAGCGGAATTTCAACGTCTCCCTTTTCGCAACGAATATATTCCGAAACGCGATGCATCGGCGTTATCGCAACGATTTTCGCATTAGGGTATTTTGAATATAATTTTTCGAATAAGCAATAAACGCAACCGTAAAACGACGCGGTATCCGTATCGGTTATACATCCTAAGGGCGCATCGCCGTGTCCGAAATCGTTAGTTCCGCCGAAAACCACGACATAATCCGCATTACTTTGCATTTCGTCTGCACGCAAAAGGAAATCTCTGTCAAGACGCGGATTTTCGCTCGGCTTTCTCTGCCTTGCAATACGCGAGCCGCCCGCGCCGTAATTAACAACTTTCGCTCCGCTTAAACGAGCCAGCACGGAAACGAAATTTTTCTTGGCAGAAGAAGCCAACGCTCCCGCCGTTACGCTGTCTCCAAGACATAATACCGTTTTACCTTTTAAATATTTACGCATACAACACCTGAACCCTTTTATTTTTAATTTTATTGTTTTTTTGTAATATAATTGTAATAAAGTCAAAAATACGATATAAAAATAATATTTTTTTATAAAACATTGACAATGTTTCAAAATACGGATATAATTAAATCATGAAACTCGTAAAAATTTATTTGCGCAAGCATCCGCATTACAAGGAATTTTATGAATTCCATTGGACTAACAGGAGTTCCGTAGAACATATCCATTGCGACAGTTACGAAATCGTATTGACGCTAAAGCCTTATATAAAACAATATCTTGACGGAAACCTAACGACTTTAGACAAACATACGATCTATATTATCGCGCCGCATCTTGTACACAAAATATCTTTCGAAGAATTTCCCGTTTCGGATCAACCGTTTTTATTTAACCTTGCCATAGATGAACACGTATTCCAAAACATATGCAATATGATATCGTCAAATATCATAAGCAGAATTAACAGCGAAAAATGCGTAAAGGTCAATTTAACGGACGAAGAATTTACTTATCTCTTTTACCTGATATCCAAACTTTCCAAAACCGTAGACGCGCATATGTCTTCCGAATACGTTAAACACATCGTTTCAAATATTTTTTACATTATGAATACCCAAAAGGATATTAAAGCGCAATCTCGACTTCAGAGTTACGCTTATACGGTTAAAGAAAAAATAGACAATCTTGAATATCTTACTACCGATATTAAAGAAATATATTCCAAATACCCCGTTTCCTTTTCTTCGCTTATAGCCGCATTCAAAAAAATAACCGGTAAAACCATTATTAACTATATAGTTGAACAACGAATGGCTTACGCGAAACTTTTACTTGTTACAACTAATTATTCGATTATAGATATTGCGCAAACACTCGGTTACTCTTCGCAAAGTTTTTTTATTCAAGTATTCAAAAAACATTACGGCAAAACGCCTTTACAATATAAAAAAGATAACCAATCTCTTCAATAAATGTTTTTTATTTCAGCGGGCGTATTTCTTATAGGAATACGCCCGCTTACGTTTTACGCTTTTTCTTTGAACGTCAACACTCCGTTTTCAACGTTCCAGTAAGTCGTGTCAAACGAACTTAAGTTCTTAGTCTCATCATTATCCATATTCGCTTGTGTATCATACCTGTAAGCGCCTTCCATCGTGTTTTGCTGCCCCGTACAGTTAGAAGCGTCCAAAGTCACAGTCCCATTATTGCACACTAAAACCTTGTCAGATATTACGTACAGGTCTGTACATCTTAAGTACATTCTTGATGTAGCTTCCGCAGCCAAAGAACCGTAATGCGTCCCCGTCTTAACATCCGCAACGATTAAACAGTTTTTGATAGTCGTATTTTGCGAAGCCGCCTGATAGAATAAAGCGCCGTTCCATGCGCGCCCATTAGCCATACTGATGTCCGCGTAAACGTTTTCTATAGTAGCGCCTACAACATACGCTGCAATCAGCGACGGGTATTTACCGCCGTCTACCGCTGTGGTAACTGCATTTTTAAACGCTACGTTTTTAACCGTACCGCCTGGACCGACGTTACCGAATAATCCGTCTCCTTTTTCAAAACTCAAATTGCTTATAGTATAGCCGTTGCCGTCGAAAGTTCCCGTAAGACCTGCGCTTGCGCCGAAGCTTGCGTTGAACGTTTGTGCTAGGCCCGTATGAGCCGCGTGCGTGTAACTCGATGCGTCGATATTTGTCGTAAGCATATAATATCCGGGGAAAGCCGTATTTTCACTCGTCATTTGGAATACCGCAAGGTCAGACGCCTCGTCTATAAACATAGTGCAGATTTTAGCGATAAAGCGGTAATATATATCGCCTTTTTTCGCAAGCAATTTTATTTCTTCGCCCGTCGCCGTAAAATCATCTTCGCCGTTCTTTTCAATTATCAACCCTTGGTCGGTAACGGTTGCGGTATATCCCGCGGTTTCGCTTTCTATTTGCTCGTAATCATAAATCTCGCTTTCCGAAGATATTTCGAGCGCTTTTGCCTGTTGCGAATAATTAAATACTCCGGAAACTTCTTTTATTATTTTTGTATCGTGCCAGTAAACGACGCCTTCGAATACTTTCCAGTAATCGGTACTGAAATTTTGATAATTATTTGGAGATTCCATGGCGGAAAGCGTATCGTAACGGCTTATATTTACAATGTTTCCGTCGCGGTTAGAAGCGTCTTTTACTACTCCGGTGTTAAAATTCTTCGCAAGCGCCAACTCGGAAATCATATATACGTCCGACCATTTTTGCGTATCGAAATTAATGCTTACATCTCCGCATAACGAGCCCCTGTAATAAACGCTGGTTCCCGTCGAATCCACTTTAAATACCGTGTTCTTAATAGTGCTGGCATCGCTATTACCTATCTGGTAAAACATACCGCCTAAATAGTTGCCGTTACCGTTAAGGGAAACTTCCGCGTATACGTTTTCCATATTAAGCCCCACTACAAAATAAGAAAATAAAGAAAACCTTGAGGCACCTGTCATAATTGCGTTTTTAACAGCGAGATTTTTTATCGTACCGCCGTTAATTGCTCCGAAAAAGCCGTAAAAACTTCCACTACTCGTCGAATAAGTGAAATCGGTCAAAGAATAACCCTGTCCGTCAAAAGTACCGGTAAGTCCGCCTTTGGGCGCGTTACCGAGGTTGGCATGCGCGGCAGGAGTATAGCCCGAAAGGGATACGTCATTACCGAGAACGTAATACCCCGAATAAGCATCATCATCCGAACCCGACTTCCATTGAAATCCCGACATATCTTCTTTGACGGTTATTATTTTGGTTACAAGTTTTACGGTTTGCCTATATGCGTTTCCGTCAGCGCCGTATACAGTCAAAACGGCATCCGATCCGTTACTGTCTATCTCGCTTTCGTCGAATTCGTACCCGCTGATCGACATTTTACCGTCTGAAACCGCCGTAACAGCAACCTTCTTTGAATTCAGGAACGCTTCGTCCACTTTTGCCGCAGAATCCAACGATAAGCCCGTTATCTCTACCGCGCCGGACTTTGCATAAGCGGACGGGTTGTAATTTTCCGCGTCGCCGTTGTACCTTTCGCCGTAATAACCGCCGATATTGTTGTCAACGTCGTTTATCGTCTTATCTGCCGCTACCATATAATCTCTTATGAAAGCAAGTTTATATTCGTCGGTTTCATTAAGTTCCGCAACCGAAGCCACTCCGCGCGCGCTTCTTACAGTATCGTTTGCCGCGGCGTAAATAATAATAGGATCGCTTCCCGTGCGGGTTATCTGCACGTATCCCCTTGCGGTAAGTTCGCACGAATACGCCTTGCGAAGCGTTTCTTCGGTTACCCCTTCCGCGCTGTCGCCGTTATAAATAACGGAAGCGTAATATTTAAATATTCCGTCTTCAAAAGCGGACTTGTCTACCGTTTTGCTTACTGTAACGTTATCCGTTTTAGCTGTATCAGGCGTTATACTCGTTATCTCCGCGCCGGTATAATTAACGAGTGTATGGAACTCGAATCCAGCGCCTTCGTAAGTTTTCGTAAGATAATCGTAAAAGCCTTCTTCTATGACAGTGGAAAACCTTATTCCGTGGCCGCTTGACAATAACCTGATTTCTGCTCCGTCAACCGAGTAAAAGCCCGCTTGCGCTACCGAATTCACGGGAGCATAGTTTACGTCGGCATTAGCTGTCGGCAGTTTAACAAACGCCGAAACACAACCTAAAATTACCGCTGCAAAAAATATTGCAAGCAAGTTTCTGATTCTTAAAATTTTCATTGTATCCCCTCCAAATTATCAAAGTTAAAATCCACCATATCGTCTGTAGACGCCAACAAAACGTCTGACGGCTCTAATAGAGTGATTTTAATTTCCGGTTTTACATATTTAACCGTTTTCTTACTCATTTTTTCTCCTCCATATTTTTTATCAATAAAAGATACTTATTTTTTACACAAATCATACCATTTCAGAACCCCCCCTTCGGTATTTTTACCGCGTCAGTAACGTTATAATTTGCCAAGTATTTTCTACGACAAGTACCCGTAATTGAAATCTACCGTATCGTCATCCGCAACGTTAACGTTTATCTCAGCGGCCCAAACGGGAATACCGCCTTCTATCTTCCAATACGTCTCTGTAAAAGAAGAATAATCGTTATCGGCGTTTGCCATCTCTTCTACGGTTTCATAGCGCAAAACGTTCAGCGTTCCGCCTTTGTTTGTCGCGTCGGATACTGTTATTACTCCTTGGTAATCCTTCTTTGCGAGTTCGCCTTCGGAAATAACGTAAACGTCCGACCATTCCGAAGTGTCCACGTTATTCGGAGCCCCGAACAACGACCCCCTGTAAGCCCCTTGCGTACTTTCGACTTCAAATACGCAATTAGTAAGTTTTGCCGAATTAAGCGTATGCGCAAGCACCGCGGAAGATACGCCTACACTACTTAATGTGATACTAACGTAAATATTGCTTATAGTGGCGTTCCCGATAATTCCCGCAAAAAGCGATGTCCAAGACTTCAAGTGATTTAACGTTACGTTTTTAAATGCAACGTTTTTAATTATGCCGCCGTATATCTCACCGAACAGACCGTATAACCCGTGCGTGTCGTCGTTTGCGTTTTCACCCGCGAAAGTAAGATTTATTATGGTATGTCCGTTTCCGTCAAACGTTCCCGTCAGCCCGCCTTTCTTTTCAGTTACGTTTTTCAATCCGGAATAAACCGTCTCATGCAGATAGCCGCTCGCGTCTATATCGTTTGCAAGAATATAATATCCGGAAAAAGTATCGGTATCTTTCTGTAATTTAAATATACTTAAGTCGCTTGCCTTACGTATTATTTTAGTATAAATGCGGGCGTTGACCTTATATCCTATTTGTTCGTTATATACCGTTATTTCACGGACTGCGGGCGCGGCTTTACCGTCTACCGCAATCACGTCCGTAATTCTGTTACCGTGCACGGAAAGGGGCTTTCCTTCTATTTCTGCCGACTTTAAAGTAACGTTTTTACCGAATATCTGTTTTAGCGGTAATTCACCGTCCATCGCAGAATAATCCACAATTTCATCGTATTCGTACACAACCGGCAAGACTTTGGCTTTTACGTATCTTTCAAAGGTTTCACCACCGTAAACGCACGATACCTTTATCGTTCCTTCGCCCGTTTTCCCCAAAGAAACGATTTTATCGTCAGAATAGCCGATCACGTCGCTCCCTTCGGTTACCGAAACGGTTATGTCGCTTATTTCCGTTTGTCCGTTCAACTTTGCCGTTACCGAAAACGGCATTTCGTTATTGCACCCTTTACTCGTATCCGATATAGAATAAATTTCAAATTCCGCATTTTCGCCGTTATTTATAACGAAGGATACCACGTCGGTTACTTCCAGAACGAACTCTTCGGTAAGGCTGAATAAATCCTTTAACCCCATCCACTCGGCTTTTATCGTAACCGAAGTGCTTCCCTTTGCCTTTGCCGTAACCACTCCGTTCTCTAAATCCGCGATACTTTCGTCATAGTAGTAAGAAAAAACAACGTCGTCAAACCTTTTGCCGTTAAATTCCAGATAAGGACAAAGTTCGAAAACATCTCCGCATGCAAGCCTGATAAAGCCGTTACCGCCCTGTTCCAAACGCAAACGCGGCATAAGGTTGCCGAAACCAACCGAAACCGCACATTTTGCCGTAGCCGTTCCGTAAGAAACCGTCATTTCGGCAGAGCCCGGTTTTAGGGCAGTTATTTTGCCGTTTTCATCCACGCAAGCGATTTGCGGCGCGGAACTTTCATATTTTACCGAAAGCCCTTCTACAGGTTCATAACTCGCAATCAGATAAAATTCGTCCCCTATAATCATTTCCGTCGAAGTCGTATTCAGCGTAAACGATAAACGGCTCGGCAACGGTTCTTCATTTTTTTCATCGCCACTACAATTACAACCGAAAATAAAAATTGCCGAAAAACATAAGAGAAACAATATGGAAATTTTAAATAATCTTTTCATATATAATACTCCTATATAACTTTGACCCAGTCACTGAAATATTGATTTTCGAAATTAGCGCGCACCGTGCATATTTTTCCTAATTCCGGATACGTTACCAAATCTTCCGACACTCTTGCCTTTATTGAATCGTATTGATTACGGGTAAGGCGTTCGCTGCATTGAGTAATAAGCATATACATAGGCATCAGCGCTTCCATTTCTATGTTTTCGCTTATCCTTACATAATTTTGCGGATCGCTCGTTTTCAGTTGAGAGGTAACCGCATGCGCCCGATCGCAATAATCCAGCCATTTATAAAGAATTTGTTCCGACCAGTTAAAGTTTAAATGAATATAATTTCCGACCGACGTTCTGCAAAAATATCCGAGTCTTTCGTTTTCGTTGTAATAGAACATACGGACGTCGTCAAAAAAACTTTTCATAATGGGAGCCGCATTGCCATACACCGCTCTAAAATAATTTTCCGTAAGAATAGCGCTGTCGAGCGAAGTATCCCACATAAGTTTCGCGCCTAAATAGCATTGCAGATTATCGAAAACGGTTGCCGCGCCTGTCGGTATGCCGCCTTGATCTTCATGATAAAAATGGCTTTCACCGTCTTTTGACAGATAGGCGTAATATTGCATATTTTCCGTATTCAATGAACTGAAAACGTCGTAAAGCACTACTCTGTGACGTAAATTCTGGCTGTAAAAATACCAACGAAAATTTTTACATATTGCCCGCCAACCTTCGTAAACGTCTCTGACCCATTTGTTGTCTTCCGCATAAATTTCCTGCTGATAATCCGCGTCGATATTTGCTACGTCGGCTAAAAGCATATCGTCTAATATAACCGAATCGTCATAAGGTTTGTAACTTTTAGTCGTCTCGTCATAATAAGTCGGCGGTGTAGTCAAATAAAGATACGCTAAAAACTTTATTTTAATATTATCACGCGCGTACGCTTGATTTTCGGGTTTTGCCATCCACTCTCTTACGTTAGCCGCGATTCTGTTAAGAAATTTAATCATTGCAGCGGAGTTTGCTCCACCATACTGACTTGCCATCGCAGAGCAGGCTTCACAGGTACACCCCTTTGTATTATCTTCCATCTCTATCGCAACAATGTGCGCTCGCGGATAATCGGTAGGATTATATATCTTCATAGTTTCGTATACGGCGTTCGAAACTTTTTCAATCATTTTATTCAGAGATTCTTCGTCTCCGTGGGCGGTATAACACCATTGATTTCCGTTATCGGAAAACCACTTGCTCGGATTACCTTCTCTGGTAAGAATATCCATCGTGGTTTCCGCTATCGCCACGGGTTGCAACGTATCCGCATTACAAACTCTCATCCATTCGTCGTACAATTTTTCGTTCAGTCCCATGCGGCGCGCGAAATTCACCTGATCGTATTCGGTACCGTAAAACGTATCCACCGAAGAAAAATTTGATTTTCTGTAATCAAAATCCGGCACGTCGGTTACATCGAAATTTTTAAGTTTCAGGTTTTTTACGTTTTTATCTATCTCGATCGTATTCACCGTGTACGCTTCGAAATTAAAATACATACGCATAAATTGATAAACGCCGAAACGCGTGCCGTAATCCGTCGTCGCACAGATATAGATATTAGTGTCTACGGTTACGATTTTAAACCCGTCTTCGCCGAGCAAGTTTTTATCGAGCACTATACCCGAAGACTTTAAAAGCGTAGTATTTCCGAGCGATATATATTTCGTTCCGGATTTATGCTGCGTATCGGAAAGATCTACGTCAGTTAAAGTTGCCAGATTTATATCGGTTGCCATTTTGAAAAAATACAAAAATTCCTGATGCGCGTTTAACAGCACCGAAGATTTCTTTTCCGGCAACACAATAACGTAATCCGTTCTTCCGTCTTTCAGAAAATCCGTATCGGTATCGGCAGCGTTATAAATATGCGTTCCGGAAAAGGTAAATTTACTTTGCCCGGAAGACGGTTCTTCATTTCCGCCACATGCCGAAGACGACGCCATAACGGAAAAAATCAAAATAAAAATGACAAGATTTGTTAGTAATTTTCGCATATTTTACCTCTATTTTACCAAAATCCCGTAACTTGCCGTAGAATAATTCCCCGCCGCATCACAACAATAATACATCACCGTGTATTTTCCCTTTTCGGTAAACAAAATAGTTTTATCGGTTATCTTCTTCAATAACAAATTGTCTTTTATAAGAAAAACCGTAACGGTGACCTGCTCGACAGGGAAATCGTCCCAAACCGTATAACCCGACAAATTATGCCTTTCGTTTACTTTAATACTTATTACGCTGTCTGAAGTAAGATTATTGTCTAACCTGATGACGGGGCAAGTTACGTCTTTTACGTAAAAACTATACTGTGAAACAGCGGAATTATTGTAAGCGTCTTTATAATTGTAATAAACGAAATACGTGTCGAAACCATCCAATACGACATCGTAACTCCGATTCGCAATCACGTTACCGTCGAGAAGCGTGCCATCCGTCGCTCTCATAAACACGCCCTTTGAATCAGTTACGGAAATTTTCATATTAGAAACGTCAAAAGGCGATAAAACGTCGATTGCGTACGCCGGATAAACGGTTACGGTCTCACCTTTTTTTGCCACACCGCCGTATTCGTTGTTGTATTTTATATACGAAGCAACGTTATCCCTTTTTGCCTGTGAAACTTTTTGGTTACAAATTCGGCTTATCTGTATTCCGCTTTCGCCGTGTATTCCTTTTAGCACAATCTGCATAAACGCCCTATCCGTCGTAAAAGCGTTTTCCCAAGCAATAGAAGTGCCGGAAACGTCTATAAAAGACTGGCTGGTTTGGTCGTAGTATACGGAAATATTTTCACCTCCGGTAAATTTACTCGTTACAGTCACCTTTTCGCCGTTTACGTAAAATATCGTCTGGTCGGATAAAACGGAAAATCCGAGCGTAACTTTTATATTCGCATTGTAGTAATCGGTCAAAACGATATCAACGCCCGTAAAACTTTCTTTGCCCGTAACGGAAGAAAACATCAGTTGAAAATCCGATAACGACACTTCGTTTATAAAGTCGAACCCATTATCGCCGTATTCCGTATTAGAAACAAGCGCCACCCCGTTAAAAGAAGAACTCGTTTCAAAATCACCGTAAAAATATTTACTCATATCAAAAGACGAGTCGTCCGTTCCAAAGCCGACTTCAACCACACGCACGGGAGAACTCACAACGTATTTACCGTCTCCTGCCACATATTTGAACTGAACGTTTTGCTCGGCATTTACTTTATATGCGGAATAATCAATCTTTCTGTATTCCCCGTTATCCTCGCTTACGTAATACTCGGTAGTCACAAGTTTTTTAGTTCCGTCCGAATAAGCGTACGCCGATACGTCGTCAAGAGTATATACGGCATTGTTTATGAAATATTTAGGGAGATAAATTTCCCCAAAAAGAATTTCATCCGAACTACATGCGCTTATCGTATATGAGTAAATGTTTTTTTCAAAATAATCGCCGTATTCATAAACTATCGTATATTCGCCAAGTTCCGACAGAATTAAGCCGTCGGAAAAGTCCATCAACGATTCCGGCGTTTCGGAGAAAAACGCGTAAGCGTTTACATACGTGTACCCGTTAAGACCGCTTATCGTATACTCCGGAATTTCCAACATTGTGCCCGCGGACTGTAATTCGTCTAATTCATTAACTTTAAAATCTATTACCGAATCTTTATCCGTTTCTATACTGTTGAGACGGATAACGTAAGGATCGGATTTATTTCCGAAAGCGTCTGTAGCCGAATACTCAATCACGTACTCTCCGAGTTTTTCGGTTTTAAATTTTCCGTTTTTCACGTTTACGGAAACTTGTTTATCTGTTCCGTATGCATAATATACACGCACCTCCGGTTCTGTACCGGAATTTACGTCATATACGTTTGCAGAAGGAATAATTACGTCGCTGTTATACGCTATAAAATACGTCTTATTCTCGTTTATATCGGATTTTATAACGGGTTTTAATTTGTCTTTTACAAAATCCACGTTAAGATCAGCGCCCTTGATGCCGTAAATTTCACTTACCGTAAAACCGGCTTTATCGCTCACAAAATCCGTCGCGTATACCGAAACGTAAACTTCACCGGTAGTGAAACCCTTGAAAACGTTTTCGCCGTATATTTCTTCTAAGCCGAGAGCGGCAAAAAACAAATTGACTTCACCGGAAGCGGAAGGGAACCCGGCATATAAACGGTAATTTTCATAATCAAAATAAATTGATATTTCACCGTCCTGTTTAAGATTACTCCAAACGTAACTGAAAGCAAACAACGGATTTCTGACAAGATACTGTACGCCGTCGATATATACAAGATCACCGTATCGATTTAGAATTTCGGAAGGCGGCGTTATCGCACGCACTTCTTGACCGCTAGCCCGTGCCGAAAAATCAGGATAAATAAAACATAAATCCGAAGAACTCTGACTTCTTGTCGATATGTTTATTTCTATATAATTTTCAGAGTCGTAACAATCGGTTATACGCACTATATATTTATTCGCTTCGGTTTTGACGGCAGGATATTCCACTATTCTGTCTCCCACTTGCCGGCGCGCTACCGTATTCGCTTTATTCAGCGAATACTGATAAGGTGTAAACGTTATGATAGGAGAGCCGTTAAGCGAAGCGTCGGAAATATTTACGGGCATGTTAAACTGAAATGTCGAATTACCTGACAGTTCCACTTCGAGCCCGCTTTTACCGTTCGAATGAGTTGACAATTCATCCGTATACACGGCAGTCGTTCCGCCGTATAACGGCATATTGACCGTGATCGTATTTTCACTATAAAGTGTAGTATTGTTTTCCGACGAAACGCACACCAAACGGTAATTTCCCGCTTCCGAAAAAACAAAATATACACCGCCCTTTACGGTTCCGTCCGGAAAATAAAGAAAAATATTTTGAACGTTATAAGAAGTTCCGTCGGAAATTATTTTAGCGCCGGACATATCAAGCGAGTCTCCGACGAAATACTGAGTTTTTAATTCCGGTTCGGATAAATCGCCTTCGGCATATGCTCCCGCCTTGTTGCCGGAATTAACTAAAAATAAAACCGACGAACAAACAAATAACACCGCAAAAATTAAAAATGTCAATTTTAACTTTATTTTTTTCACAGCAGTTAATCTCCTGTCAAATTTTTTAATTTACTCTTTAATTCCTCCCATGGAAATGTTCCCCATGAGTTTATCGTTGAAAAATATAAATATGAGCAAAATCGGAATTGCAAGAGTCATACACGCCGCGCATTGAGAAGGAATATCGGCAAGCACTATATATTCGTTGATAACCAACGAAATGCCTGTAGCCAAAGTGGGTAAAGTAGGCGTATAAATCATAGGCGAAGAATAATCGTTCCAATACGATACGAAATGAATAAGCATTACTGTAGAAATTATTTTTATGGCAAGCGGAATAGCGATGTGAGTAAATATTTTCATTTGCGAAGCGCCGTCTATTTCGGCCGCTTCGAAATACGCGTCCGACATACCTTCAAAAAACGCTACGAACACGAAAAAATACATACCGCCGAACGTGAACTTTTGTAGCACGTGTGTAAAGTAAGTATCGTAAACACCGAGAGTTCTCAAAACCGCAAGCATAGAAGGATAAGAGCCGACGACAGGTATAATCATTATCGTAAGCGCAAAACCGTAAACGAATTTACTGAATCTGAATTTAAATTTAGCGACGAGATATCCTACTATGCACGATGCCATGGTTGAAAGAACCGCGCCGCCACCCGCATACAATACGGTATTTATCACCATCGCCAAAAAGGTTACGTTGGTTTCGTGAGAAACGAGTCTGTTTCCTGTATAAAAGAAAGTCCTTAAAGGCGGCAATTCTTTAACGCTTTCAAAAAACAATCTGTAATTAAAAAACAATAACTCGTTTTTACTCCACTCCGTAGAAGGCAACAGTATTCTGTTACCCATTATCGTAAAATCTATATCGGATTTAAGAGATGTTATAAACCCCCACAAAAGAAGCAACGTCATTGAAAGAGCGTATATAATTAATATTGCAAAAATTAGAAATTTAATAATTCTGTCTAATAATTTTTTCTGTTTCACTGTTCTTCTCCTTAATCCGTACTCGGTCCGAACTTATTACACAATTTTTTCACTATAACCGTAACGGGCAATGTCATTGCGGTAAGTAAAAGTCCTAAAGCCGACAAATCGCTATACGTATGCCGCGCCGAACCTTCCAGCACGTAATCCGCTTTATCGGCTTGAATAAACAGATAATATCCGAAGGAGGCTATACGCTCGCCTTTCTTTCCGTAAAGCGCTAATATATGCATACCGTCGGTAAATATACCGACTAAACCAAGTACTATAAACTGGACGACCGTAGGATAAATAAGCGGAAACGTTATATATCTGAATTCCTGGTATAAATTTACCCCGTCAAGTTCGGCAGATTCAACCAAAGAATTATCTATTCCGCTCATTGAACCGCTAAAAAGCAATATTTTAACGCCGAAACTTACCCATACGTTATAGAAAATAATCACGCCGAGTTCGCTGGAACTTTGCGCAGACAACGGATACTGTATTTCTGCGCCGGTGATTGAAGAAACTACCTGTACATATACGTCGTTAACCAGATACTTGAAAAGCAACGCGAAAATCAGCCCCGATATTACTTGCGGCATGAAAAGAACCAACTTGAAAAACTTGCTTAATGCAAATCCTTTATAAATATAAAAGGAAAATATCAGCGCAAGCGGAAACCCGATAAACATATTTGCCGCAAAAAGGATCAGCGACCTTTTTACCATAATAAAATTATTAGTAAAAGTTACCCATGCCGTTCTGAAATTATCAAGAAAAACAAACGATACGTTATACCCCGTAGACGTCGCACTATATTCGTATTTCTGGAACGCCATAAGAAACATATTCGCATTTACTATCACGTAGAAAATTAACATCTGCGCTATAGGCAACGCCATCATCAAAGTGTAAAATATCACTCTGGATCTGTTTCTTGAATAAGTTTTTAATTTTATATTATCCTTGGACATAATAACACCCTATATAACCATGTCTCCGCCCCATTTTTTGGACCTTATGCGCGAAGCGTCAAAACAATCCTTTGCTTTTATATTTGCATTTGCGCGCATCGCGGTAAGGATACTCGTATATTTTTTACCTTGCAATGTCGGATAAAACACTTCAAGCTCAAACTCTCTTCTCGCCCCGACCATATCGGCTATTTTTAATACGTTATAAAAAGATTTCTGCCAGTCGGACAATCCTTGCACGGCACTGTCGTTCAAACCGATTTTATTGTAATCGAGACCTAATCTGTACGCTCCGCTTACGCTGAATTGATTTATAATTTCCTCACTCGTATAACAGAACTGCAAGAAGTCCTTACATGCCCTAACCAGCCCTTCGTTACCAGAAATATTAGCATTTATAAACGCTTTTCCTATGCCAGTTGAAAAAATCGTATTTCCTCTGGCGTTAGTTTCATCCGTAACACTATCATATATCGCCGTGGGCATAACCATAAAACCGAGTTGTTTATCGGCTTTACCCGACACGATAGTATAATCTCTGAAAGCATTGTGGTCTTTCGCTTCGTTGTACCAGTAGGAACCTTCAATAAACATCGCCATTTTGGGAACGTTTCCGTATCCGTTGGTTATAAATCGCTTCTGAGCCATCGTGTGCGAAATATTTTCATTGCTTGAATCCCCTGAAAACCAGCCGTAAGATTCCATAATTTCGGTAATTGCGAACGCTACGTATCTCGCATAACTGTCGTTTACTCTGTAACCGTTGCTATTCGTAATGGTAATAACTTCCGTTTCCGGTTTCTTTATTGAGGGAAAGAAATTAAAAATCGGCTCGTCGGTATAAATAATGTTTTCGTCGGCATCGACCTTCACGACTTCCATCGTGCCGTCATAATCGAAAAGCGTATCAATTTCTTTCTTCCCGCCGAGTGACGCCCAAAGCGCTTCTTCAAAATAAACGAGATAAGATATAAGCTGACCGGATATAGTCATAGGAATTACCCCTTTATCTTCCATCCTTGCGCACATAACGAGAAATTCTATAACGGAAGTCGGCAATCCGTCGTCTTCCGTACCGAATACGCCGTCATTTCCGCAACTTTTACCCGTATTTGTTCCCGGTTTAATAAAATACGCGCTACCGATGTCGCCTGCTGTGTACAATTCTTTATTAGTATTCGCGTCCGAAGGGTCGGCGAGATAAAAACCGCCTTCTATAAAACGTTCGATGTCGTAAGAAATCGCAGGATAATCGCTAAAATGCGGTACGGCGTAATAATGCCCGTCTGACGCTTTAAACGAATTTCTGTATTCCGGAAGAATTCTGTCCTCCACAGATTCGGTACTTCCGTCCGGCATAGCCGTTTTAGCAGTAACGATATCGTTAATATCCAGCAAATTTCCCTTCGCGACTAACGACGACACAGAACCTGCCTCCGTCGTCGCAAAATATATGCTGTATCCCGAACTTGCCATTGTGCTTACGCCCGTATCAAGTTGAGAATCTATTTTAAAAGTAACTCCGGTTTTTCCTTCTTCATACGATTCGTTTTTCTTTAATTCGGCAAATCTCGCCGCAGCGGCGTCTATCCAGGTTCTGCCGTAGCCGCCGCCCTTACTCATAATTCTTATTTCCGTAGTCGTGCCGCTGCCGCTATTACCGGCACCGCAAGCAGTGAAGGTAAAAGCCATAGTTACCGCCATAATCGTCGTAATGATTTTTGTGATGATATTACGCATAAAAAACTCTCCTGTATGTTTTCATTTTTATTTTAATACTCGCGTCTGAACGTGTATAGCACTTTTTTTTATGAAATTACTGTTTTTTTTGCAGTTGTTTTTTTCTTAAAATCAGTCCGTCACAAGCCGGAATTTGCTCTTTTTCTCCATAAATAATCGTATATTCGGATAATAAATTTTCGTCAATTAAAGGATTTTGCGGCTTATTTGAATAATTTACAAGAAAAATATAGTCTTTTTCGTCGCTACCGACACACTCTGTTACGCCTATAACCGGATTCTTGCATTTCACTATGTATTTATCGGCTACCGATGAACCGAACAACCCGTAAATTTTATAGTAATGCTGCGCTATCTCCGGATTGAGTTGATTTGTCGTTAAAATAGCGTTTTTTTCTAAAGCCATATTCAAAAAATATACTTTCCCTTTCCCGAAACGATTAACGGATAATACAACGTTACCTTCTTCGTTTAACGCAATAACTTCGGCGTTCAGCGGCTTTAAAATTACTTCCGTTTCAACAGAATAGCGTATTTGTCCGAAACTAAAATCTACCGTATGATTTTTATTGCTTTTTACAAACCCGTAAGACCGCAGTCCGAAAACATCCTCGAATTCTGAAAAATGTCCGCCGGCAAAAGAAACGTAAAAATTCGCACCGTGATTTTTTACCCTGTCTAAGATCTTATCGAGCGTTCTCGCATGAGTTACCGCCCAGCCGGAAACGCAAGGCATCAGATACATTTCACTGTCGTCTATCAAATCCCCTTCGTTCTGTATTTTTAAATTAAATCCCGCTTGTTTTGCAAGCACGTAAGAAGCCGCCGCGATTTCGTATTTATTTATTTCTTTAGATAATACGCACACCGCGTCGTTGCGTTTGGAAAAACTCCCGGGTAACGCGGTTAATAGTTCGGACATTTTTTTCATAACGTCCGCAACCGGTTTGGGATTACGATCCTTATCGAGCATGCCGAGTTGTCTTTCCATATTACACCAACTGTACGGGGCTTGCCTTAAATGCGTATGTTCCATTGCGCACCACCACAGATACCCCTTCAATCCGTTTGCAATGGCAGAAAGAACGTTTACCCGAACGAAATCGGCGCTCATATATTTATTTCCCATCGTTTGCGAAAACGTGCCCTGTTCCTGAATAATACACGGCTTACCGGACAGACCGGAATAATACTCACTCTGCGCCGTAGGTAAAATTGTCGGTTTCAACCCGTTATAAGGCTCGGTATCCGCGCCTATGGAAGGAGAAGGATACGGATGCGTAGTAACGTAATCGCAAACGCCCTGATCTCTTATAGTCCAAAAACCGTTATTGTCGAGTCCGTGCATGCCGGAAGAAATTTCTCTGCTGTTATCTTCCGCCAAAATCGCGTTCTTAACCATAACGGTCCATACGTAAGATTCGTAACGCGACGCACTCGGACTTAAATTATTACACTCGTTCCCCAAATCCCACATAACAATGTTTTTTATATTTTTAAAAGACGACACTATGCCCTTGACGTACTTTTCCGTCCACATAAGCGCTTCGGCGTCACGTATCAGATTTTTTCCGTCCAGCGCAGGCGGAACGAACAGTCTCCCGCTCATCCATCCCGTTACTATGGCAACTATAAGTTTCATTCCGCGACGGTCGGCAAACTCCGCAAAAGTGCGGAAGCGCTCTATCATAACATTGTCAAGCGCATAAGGGTTTTCCGATAAATCAGTCTCGTTTTCCCCTAAAACGTATTCGCCTACAGAGCCGCAACAGCCGTATAATTTTTTAACCGGCTGAAAATCGCGCCACAACGGAAACACTCGTAAATATTTTACTCCACAATTTTGCAGCGCATCAAGGTCTTTTTTTACTTCTTCGGGATTCCACTTACGCCACATTTCCGTACCTGATACCGAATCCCAATAATTGCATCCCAACATAAATTCTTGTTTCATAGTATTTCTTAGTCCTTCTCTCTTAAAAATATAATGCTAAAATCAAATTCTTTAAACTCAAACCTGTTTCCGACGATCTCGGCGTTGCCGTAAAGCACCTTATATTTGAATTTTTCATCGTTTAATTCTGCAATTACTTTTTCGCCGCTTAGATTTGACGCTATAATAAGCGATTGCCTTTCGGCACACACGTCGATATAACGGAATTCACTTACTTTTATCTTATCCGTATTGAAAAAATTATCATCATTTTTCCAGTAAGGCAACCAAGCCGATTTGTCAACGGGAAATACGTTCGTTATTTCCCATACTTTACTCATAAGTTCGAGCGGTTCGCCTATATCGTTAGGCCTCGGGAAAATTCCGTGCACCATACCTAACGCCATGGCTTGTTCGAATCTCCAAATCGGTCGATTTTCGTAAACGATCATTTCCATTTGCACTCCGAAATTTCTTCCGCCGTATTCTGCCCTCAAAAAGTCAAGCGGAAGGTCGCTTGCCCCCTCCTTTACTAATTTAAATTGTATAGATTCTCCCGCCCAGTCGAGATGTGTGAAAGCCATCGCTGCAAAATTACATGCATTTGAATGAAAATTTATTATTCCCCCGATCGGTTCTATGACGGCATATAACTCTTTTAACGTTTGTCTTATGCCGTCTATCGGATAAGTGCCGTGCCGCTTTCCGTCCGCACCGATATAGCCACACCCGTGCGATTCGTTAATACACTTTCGCGGATAAATCGTACCGTCAATATACACCCCGTCGAAACGGTATTTCTCAATCAATTCTTTTATTCCGTTTACGAAAGTGTGCCTATAAGAAGAATTATAACAAACGGGATAGTCTCTTTGCGGCGGAACTCTCCACCAGCCCCCGTCCGCGTTACCGTGTTCGTTTATAACGATAACGTCTTTATCAATTTCGTCAAAATCGGGTGCAAGCGATGAAATTTCATAGCCGAAATACGGAATTACCTTGATGCCGCGCGCATGACATTCGTTTATTATCGTTTTAAGTTGATTTGAAGAAAATTCCGTAAGATAAGGATAGTTTTGAATATCGTTCCATTTTTCGTGTAGTATTAGCGTGTTTACTCCGAGCCTTTTTATTCGGTCATACCCTATTTCCGTATCGCCTTCTTTTACCGGATTAGATAAAAAATCTATATAATTCCCTTCGATTTTTTTAAAACAATCTATATGCAACGCATTGTGCGGGAAAGTTTTATCCGGTAGAGGCTTTACGGGAGTAACCTGAATACCCATAGAAAAACTTATAACATACGCGCTTTGCGGATTACTTTTAAATTTTTCCCATTTTATCGGCGGACTATCCAGCAATCTGTACCGTAAAACTCTCTCCCCGTCCTTGCGATCAATTTCTATAAAGGCATTTCCGTCCATCGGTTGAATATTTTCGTCGCTCGGCAATATAACGCTTATGCCCTTCTCGTCATCGCCAAGCCACAGAATTGTCTCGAAAGGCAAACGATAATTGCCTTTACCTAATTCCCCGCTACATGTATCGAAATCTTTTTTCTTATATATCTTGCCGCTGTCATCAGTTATATCCGCTATCGGGTATATGTGGTACATTTCGGAACTTTTTTCCTTAAGCGGAATTTCCAACCACAACCTTTCCAACTTAAATTGCGCTTTTTGCGTATTCGCAAGCCCGAACTCTTCCGCTACGGTATGTCCCCGAGGCATAAGTTTCACACTTACTTTACAGTATCCGTCGTACTCGATATTATAGGCTATGTTTATAATAAATTTGTCGCTTTGCATGCTTCCTAATATAACGACTTTCTCGTCACTTTCGGAAAAAATTTTACAGTATTTTATCTTCCACTCAATTCGCTCGCCGTCTTCTATCCCGACAAATCTCATAGGAGAAACAAGCAGTTCTTTATCTCGCGTAATTATTGAAGACAACATTGCGCTTTCATTAAAAATATACTTTCTGCCGATAACCTCCACTTTTATACCGCTTTCATCTTTCTTTACTTTAATGGGGGTAAACGGTTTTATAACCTTATCTTTAAATTCCATAATTCACCTACTCTTGTGATATTGTAATAATTGACGTTATGTAAAAGGAAACATTTTTTGTCAACAATAACATTATCAATAAATTACCCATGCATCCTGAAATCAAGTTCGTAAGGAAGCGGATATTCTTTTGCAACCATTGAAATCGCCTCGTCTTCCCTAAGCCCTTTATCCCGCATAAGTTTCTTCTTGTACAGTTCAAACCAAAGCGCCGATACCGACAATTCCCCTTCCTTTATATCCGGCATTTCAAAACGCTTGTTTATTATTTCTTCTGCCTCTTCAAGCCTGCCGAGGGCAATTAACGCTTTTGCACGCAATAAACGTATTCTACCCACATTTTTGATTTTCTCATTAAATCCGTCATATACATTAAGCCACTCTTCGCAGAAACCGCCATCTACAAGTATTTTTCCGCATGCGATTGCAATTCTATCGTTTTCAGGCATCATGTTTAAGGCTTTTAATATCAACTCTTTACCTTTTACGTAATCGTTCTTAACTGAAACAAAATACGATGCGGAATTTCTGTATGCCCAAGCATTTGGCATGCTCTGATAAGATTTTTCCCATTCTTTATTTGCTTTATCGTAAAACCCTGCCGCGTACAGCGCAACCCCAAGATAAAGATGCGCGGCAAAATCATCCGGATAATTACGCACGCTGTCTTTTAATTTTTCCGTAAAAAATTTATCGGTCACGTAACCGTTCGGAATATCTGAAGGCTTACTTGCCGGCAGTTTGCCTGTAACGGCAAGTTTTTCCCATTTTTCAACGCAACCATCGCCTGTAAAACCGTTAAAAATATTGCTTATTCTTTTTTTACCACTGATTTTTCTGGCTAAATTTTCCAGATATCCCCAGCCGCTGCCTTTATTATATATTTCAACTGTTTTGGATTTTGAAATTTCAGGGAAAATGCTTTTTAAATATTTTTTAGGTTTAACTCCGCAAGTATAACCATAAAGCGTCTCGCTCACGCACTCTATTGCCGAATTATAACTTCCGTGAAGTCTATCCGAATCGCCATTTAACGATGCGTACGCTTCCGTAAATTCTATTTTGCTGTTAGGCGGCATAACGAAATGCTCTAATTGAGTATTCATCAGCCCCGCCTGAATTTCAATATAAGCGGAATTCTTTACCGAAAGAAACTCGTTCCAATGTCTGCCACCGTTCGCCGTTCCCCATAAAAACAGTTTTCTGGATTTCAATTTATCGTCTGAAAAATGTAAAAGCCCCTTCCCGTTGCTATCCGCACTAGCGATCCACTTATCGTTTTTTTCGGGAATTTTATAGAAAAAATCAAGAGAACGATTTAAATTTATCGGATAACTTGCGTCAACCCCGAATACGTCAGGAATTCCGGTTTTATCCAGAACGTAATGATTTTCATCGTAAAAACTTATGAAAGATTTATTCGCCGGAACTATAATTCTTGTTTCGGGCGTTTCGGGCACGGCAATATTAGACCACCAATACATAAACGTTTCTTTGTCATCCGTATTTTCTATAACGTTTTTTATATATAAAACTTTTGAATCTTCAGGCAAATAAACATTAACAGAATATACAACGCCGCGTATACGTTCCCACTCGTACATTGACAAAAATTCTTTCCCCGAACGATCGACGCGTTTTTCAGCATAAAGCGGCGCACAGGTAAAAGGGTTATGCCCTTTTATTGATACGTTAAATTCAACTCCGCCGGAAAACCAGGCATTTCTTAAAGCAAGGTTACACGGCTGAAATACCGGATTAACGTAGATGAGATCTCTACCTTCTTTTTTGTCGTAAAGTTGCCATAGTCTTCCGCCGAAATCGGGTAGAAAAACCGCTTTCAAATATTTATTTTCAACCACTACGGTTTTAAATTTCTTGACTGTTCTTATTCTGTTATATCCGTCCTGAAACGTATATGGCAATAGTGTGTTTATCATCCCTTTGCCGATATACTTGCTTTCATTTGGCTTAATTTTATCGGTAAGCTTATATGTTGCATGAATATATAAATTATCGTTTATATCCGGAAGCGGGTTTTCGTCTCCTAAATCTGCCGCCGAGATTTCAATTTCATCTGTCTTTATCATAATAATCCTCCAAGTATTTAATACTACGATTAAATTTTACCATCACAAATTACGGACTGTCTCTCGTTTTTTTTAATTTAAATGTCGGTTTTTTAATCTAAATTTTTATTTTTGCGTATTTGAAATAAATCCGCATACAATTAAAAGCAACTTATTCTACCTGCTTCTTATACGGCGAATATTCGCCATACGGATAAAGACATCAAATCCTGAGAAGATTATTTTTTAGTTCTCTATTATTAAATTTTGGCTATCAAAAGTAAAAATGAAAAATATTATTGACTTTTATCCAACCTTGTGCTATGCTTACATCTAACGAAACGAAAGCAGTCTTTCTAAACGAAGGAGATTTATAACCATGCGCGATTTTTCAAATTCACAATTCAACTCCTGTAAATGGATAGCGGCGGACGAAAATTGTCAATCTCCCGTTTTAATAAGACGTTTCTATGCGAAACAAGTTGTTAAAGCAACGCTTACGCTTACGGGTCTCGGCTATTTTGAAGCGAATATCAACGGATTACCTGTCACGCCTTATCGTTTTCTACCGGTTGCAAGCGATTACGAAAAACGGGATGGATCGAAATTCGCATATCCCAGCCACGACATCACTGTCAACCGCATTTATTTCTATTCATTCGATGTCTCATCGCTAATCAAAAACGGAGATAATGTTTTGGAAATACAACTCGGAAACGGTTGGTACAGACAAACGGAACGCATTGCGGAAGGCGACGTTTCATACGGTAACTGTCTCAAAGCGATCTATCGCTTGGACGTAGGCGAAGAAACGTTTTTCTCCGACGGTAGCGAAACATGGAAAGAAAGCGAAATTCGTTATAACAATCTTTTTCACGGAGAGATCATAGACCCGAACGAACCCGATGGTCAGGAAAGCCCGGTCCATATTCTCCCACCGATCAAAAGCATACTTTGCGAGGCAATCGGAACGCCTGACAAAGCAATACGTACGCTCAATCCTACACTTTTAAAATCTGAAAACGAGAAAAAAATATTCGACGTAGGAGAAAATATCAGCGGCGTGGTTCGTGTACATATTTCTTCACCAAAAGGTGAGCGCGTCGTATTGCGCTTTGCAGAGTTATTGGACGAAAACGGCGATCTCGATTTTAGATCTACGGGAGACTACTTTGTAAGCCGTAGCGGTAAAAATCAAATTATGACGGACGAGTTCGTTTCCGACGGCACCGATCGTTTTTTCGAGCCGAAATTCGTCTGGCACGCCTTTCGGTATTTTGACGTTACGGGCGATTTCGACGAGCTTGAGGTAATAGAAATTCATAGCGATTGCCCCGTGACCTCTGATTTTACCAGCGATTCAGAAAGTTTGAATTTTCTTTATGAAGCCTTTTTACGTACTCAACTCGGCAATATGCACGGTAGTTTCCCCTCCGACTGCCCGCATCGCGAGCGCTTAGGTTATACGGGCGACGGGCAACTATGCGCGCCTGCCGCAATGCTCACGCTCGACTGTCGCGAATTTTATCGAAAATGGATACGGGACATACTCGATTGTCAGGATATAAACGGTCACGTACAACATACGGCGCCTTTTATGGGCGGCGCGGGCGGACCGGGTGAGTCGGCGAACAGAGATGGGGAAGAGGGATCCTACACGTCCACATTCGGAAATGGCGGCGCAGGTCTTCAGATCGACATCTCCGGAACGCCAACCTGGTATGCGGGCGGCGGCGGCGGCGCGGCAGCGACTGGATCTACCGGCGG
>CAJOMP010000011.1 GCA_905235785.1 uncultured Clostridia bacterium
TTAACGAGTATTTATTACAAAGGCACGGCGGACGATTGGACAAAAATAAAAATTTCCGTCGGTAATTCTGAATTAACTTCCGCAACGCGTTATTATTACAGCAATAACGAGCCTACTGACACTGCCGGCAATTACTGGCACTACGATACCGACGGCGTAACACCTGTATGCTGGGAATAGGATGTCTGAAATATTAAAAAAAAGTAAGGGAGATAAGTTTATGAAAAACGGGGCATATAAAAAGATTGTTATAAAATTAAGATTGACTGATTTTTACAGAAAAAATCCAAATCCGTCTGCAAGCGATATTCTGAAAGCAGTAACCGAGATGTGGCGAGTTAATTTAGATAAAGCAAAATCTGTTGATTATATTCTTGCACTTGACGATAAAGACAATTTAGTAGGTGTATACAAAGTAAAAAATGCAGTTGATACGGGAATAAAAAGCGGAAACTCTACAAGAAAAGTATTTTCTGTAGATTTAGTGTCTGCGATTGAACTAATGCAAGATTTTATAGGACAAAATCTGAAAAATTTGTTTCCCAAAGGTAGTCAAAATCCGATAAATTATGGTGAACTGTATGTTGAATTAATTTAATTATTTTCATGCAACCTTTTTACCGATTTACCGACACACATAATAAAAAACACATTTTAACCAACTGACACAAGTGTATGGGTCAAAAGGTCTTTTGCCTTTTGACCCATTTTTGCATATTTTTAAGGCAAAAACACTCATTTTTAAAAAGTTCCTTGACTTGTTATATGTGATGTATTATACTTTTAACGTTAAATACAAATCACAAAGGAAAAATTATGAAAAAAATTTTCGGAACAGTCGTTTCTGTGATCGTTGTCGTTGCGTTAATAGTTTTATGCATAGTTTTGGGTGGTACGGGGATTACCGACGCTCAATGGGGTACTCTAAAAATTCTTTTTATCGTTTGCGGGGGTAGTATAGTTTATTGCTTTGTCGTCGGCGAAATTACGCATAATTACTCTCAAATGGATAAATTGTGGAGTTTATTGCCCATAGCCTACGTTTGGATAATTGCGATACGCGGCGGTATGAGTGCGCGACTTATCGTTTTTGCGACGATAGTTACCCTTTGGGGTATTCGCCTTACCGTAAACTTTGCCAGAAAAGGGGCGTATAGGCTTAAATTTTGGACGGGAAACGAAGATTATCGCTGGGCTATCGTCAGAAAAAATCCTATTTTCAAAAACGGATTTATCTGGCTGCTTTTTAATTTGTTTTTTATAAGTATATATCAGAATCTGCTTGTGCTTGCCATTTGTTTGCCCGCTCTTATATGTACCGAATCGGCGGTGGCTTTCGGCGTAGCAGATATAATCGCCGCAGCGTTTGCCGTTTTGTTTTTGATTATAGAAACGGTTTCCGACGAGTATCAATGGAAGTTCCATCAAACGAAAAAGAAATTACTTAAAGAAGGAAAGTCTCTAGAAGAATTGCCCTATCCGTACAGTTTAGGGTTTAACACGCTTGGACCGTGGGCTGTTATGCGCCACCCGAATTATCTCGGCGAACAGGGGATATGGGTAAGCCTTTACCTTTTTGTAATAGGCGCTGGGCTTGCGAGTTACGGCATTTTCCATTGGTCTGCGATAGGCTCGCTTGTGCTTATTTTACTGTTTATGGGAAGTTCTATGCTTGGCGAAAGTATTTCCGCCGATAAATACCCGAAGTATAGCGAATACGTAAATCAAGTATTCAAATATATTCCCGTTAAAAAATTCAAGAGTGAATAAATATAAAAGTTCAGTTGTTAAACGCCCGCCCCAAAATGGGGCGGGCGTTAGTTTTATTGTATATAAAAATAAGCAAATATGTTTTAGCCGTTAATAGGGGTAAGGACAGCGGTTGCGTGAACGCAAATGCCTTCTTCTCTGCCGACAAATCCCAAGCCTTCGAGCGTCGTTGCCGTTATTCCCACTTTGTCGGGGGATATGTTGAGCGCGCGCGCAAGACTTTCGGTAATTTGCGGTATAAATTTTAACAATTTCGGCTTTTCCGCCATAATAACCGCCGAAACGCTTTCCGGCTTAAAGCCCTTTTCGCCTACTATCCGCAAAACTTCGGCGAGTAGTTTCATACTGTCCGCGTCCTTATATTTTTCGTCGCTGTCGGGAAACCAAAAGCCTATATCCCTTAAAGCGCAAGCGGATAAAAGAGCGTCCATAACCGCGTGGGTTAAAGCGTCCGCGTCGGAGTGCCCCAAAAGCCCTTTGTCGTGCGGAATATTAACTCCGCCTAAAATAAGTTTTCTGTTTTCAACGAGCCTGTGGCAATCGAACCCTGTGCCGAAACGCACTTCTTTTGTCGCCGCTGTTTCAAAATCTTCGGGATATGTGAGTTTTATATTGCCTTTTTCGCCCGCAACAAAATTGATTTGTCCGAAACAGTGTAAATACGCTTCGCCGTCGTCGTTAAAGGATTTGTCGCCCGCCGTTCCGTAGGCGCGTTTTATTTCTTCGGTTTTAAAAGCCTGCGGGGTCTGAATAAGATACAATCCGTTTTTGCCGAGATATTTCGCGCCTTTGTCGGTCTTTTCCGCCACCGTATCGCGGGAAGGTATTGCCGCAATGCCGCTCCCGAATTTTTGCGCGCTTTCAATACAGTCTTTTATTATTTTATGCGACACGAAAGGGCGCGCCGCGTCGTGTATCAAAACCACGTCGCCCGTCGTTTCCGCCAGCGCGTTTTTAACCGATTCCGTCCGCGTTTTGCCGCCGAAAGCGAACTTTACGCAATCGGGAAGAAGGGCTTTTATATCGGGTATTTCTTCGGGCTTTGCCGCGACTATGTATTCGTCAACAAGCCCCGACGAGTAAAACGCGTCGAAAGTCTTTTTTATTGCCGCAATGCCGCAAACTTCGGAAAATATTTTGTTTCCGCTTTGTTTTGCCCGCTCGCCCGAACCCGCGGCTGCGAGAATTACGCTTACTTTTAAATCCATATTACGATCCGCCCGTCAATATTCAGTCCGAAAGTATTTCGTAAAGAGAAGAAGTTTCTTCTTTTCTCACGGTTTCCTTTACGTCAAGCACACGGAATTTTACCGTTCCGCTCTGAAAACCGAGTTCTACGATATCGCCTGTTTTTACTTCGTGAGCGGGTTTGACGGTTTTGCCGTTTATTTTTACTCTGCCGCCCTTTGCCGCGTCGCCCGCGACCGTTCTGCGTTTTAACAGTCTTGAAACTTTTAAAAATTTATCAATTCTCATAGAAAAGCCCCTGATGTTCGCTTTAAAAACGCTCGAAAAACGTTTTTTTTAAAATAATCGAAAAAATTTTTTTAAATCGCTTGACAAGTTTGACATTTTACGATAACATTATATAATGCATTATGATAGGCTATAATCGATTTTTATCGCATTTTTGCGGAAAAAAGCCTGAAAACGATAGGTTTTTTTGCCGAGAAATGGCAGTAAAACACGGTTGATTTGCCGAAATCAGTCAAGATACCGTAATTATACAACAAAAATTGCGGTTTGTAAACCCTTGACGAAAGAAAATTTTTTAAGGAGTGTGTTTAATGACACGTAAATTACCCGAGATCGAATGCGGCAAGGTCAGGAGAAAGACGTTCAGTAAGATCAAAGAAGCGATAGAATTACCGTATCTTATCCAAATTCAGAAAGATTCTTACGACGCTTTCATCCGCGAAGGGATAAGCGAAGTTTTAGAAGATTTTTCGCCCATCACCGATTATTCGGACCACTTTGAACTGTATTTTTTGGATCACAGTTTAGAAGGTACTCCGAAATACAGCGAAAAAGAGTGCAGAGACAGGGACGCGACTTACGCGCTTCCGCTCCGCGTTAAAGTCAGGCTCGTAAACAAAGTTACCGACGAAGTTATGGATCAGGACGTGTTTATGGGCGATTTCCCGCTTATGACCGACAACGGGTCTTTTATCATTAACGGCGCGGAAAGGGTCATCGTATCGCAACTCGTAAGATCCCCCGGCGTTACCAACAAAGTTCAGGTGGACAAGTCGGGCAAAAAACTCTTTGAAACGACCGTTCAGCCGTCCCGCGGGGCGTGGCTGGAATTCGAGCAGGACTCGCAGGGCGTTTTGTGGGTACACGTCGACAGAACCAGAAAAATCACGGCTACCGTGCTTTTAAGGGCGTTGGGTTTCGGTACCGACGAAGCGCTTACCGAACTTTACGGCGGCGACGAAATGATCGTAAATACCGCAGCGAAAGACACTTCTAAATCGGAAAGCGAAGGGCTTGTGGAACTTTACCGCCGTTTGCGTCCTGCGGAAATTCCGACGGACAGCGCGGTAAAACAGCATCTTAAAAACATATTCTTCGACGCAAGACGCTACGATTTGGCAAGAGTGGGCAGATATAAATTCAACAAACGTCTGCGTCTCGGCGCGCGTATTGTCGGCTTAAAGAGCGCGGACGACGTTATTTCCGCCGACGGCGAAATTCTCGCTCGCGCGGGCGATATTATCAACAAATCGCAGGCGGAAGATATACAGAACGCGGGTATCAACGAATTCTATACCGAAGTAAACGGGGTAAGACATAAGATTATAGCGAACAACGTCGTAAGTTTTAAGAGCGCGTTCGGCAAAGACCCCAAAGTGTTCGGACTTTTGGACTACGTGTATTACCCGATAGTCAAATTCTCGGCGCTCGTCAACGAAACCGCGGCGGAGAAAGGCGTCGAAGAAACGGCGGAACTTTTACGCAAAGAAATAAACGGTTTCTTCTATCTGGACGACGCGGATATCCCCGAAGCGGAAGAAAAACCCGAAGACAGGAAGAACGCGTTAAAGGCAAAGGAAACGCGCGTTAAATTCGTAAAAGCCTGCGTCGAGTTCTATAAACTCTTACAGGAAGACATTAAAGAACCTTTGACCATAGAAGGCAAAAAGGATATCAGACTTTTACTCGACAAACTCAATCATAAACATATAACGGTAGACGATATCGTCGCTTCCGTTTCCATAAATTTAGACCTTAATCTCGACCTTAACACCGTGGACGTTATCGACCATCTCGGCAACCGTCGCGTGCGTTCGGTCGGCGAACTGTTGCAAAATCAGTTCCGTATCGGTATCGCGAGATTAGAGCGCGTCATAAAAGAGCGTATGGCGACGCAAGACCCCAAAGACGTATCCGCGCAGGGGCTTATAAACGTTCGCCCCGTAAGTTCCGCGATAAAGGAATTCTTCGGGTCGAGCCAACTTTCGCAATTTATGGATCAGACAAACCCCATCGCGGAACTTACGCACAAACGTAAACTTTCGGCTTTGGGCCCCGGCGGTATCAACCGCGACAGAGCGACGTTCGACGTCCGCGACGTTAACTACACGCATTACGGCAGAATGTGTCCGATAGAAACCCCCGAAGGTCAGAATATCGGCTTAATCACTTCGCTTACTTCATACGCGCAGGTCAACGAATTCGGATTTATCGAATCGCCGTACAGAAAAGTGGAACACACTTTAAACGACGACGGAACGATATCCACCGTAGTTACCGAACATGTGGACTATCTCACCGCCGACGAAGAAGACAACTTCACCGTCGCGCAGGCTAACGAGCCGCTTATCGATAATAAATATTTCGCGCGCGACCGCGTTTCCTGCCGTCGCCGCGCCGACATAACCGAAGACGTCAAAGAAAACATAGATTATATGGACGTTTCGCCCAAGCAACTTATCTCGGTCGCTACCGCGCTTATTCCGTTCCTGGAAAACGACGATACCAACCGCGCGCTTATGGGCTCTAACATGCAACGTCAGGCAGTTCCGCTTCTTTGCCCCGAAAACGCTATCGTCGCTACGGGTATAGAACGCCGTATCGCTTACGATTCGGGCGTTATGGTCAGCGCGAAAGAAGGGGGCGTCGTCAAAAGCGTGGCGAGCGACCTTATAGTCGTTACCGAAGACGACGGAACGGATAGAGAGTATAAACTCAAAAAGTTTGAGCGTAGTAACCAGGGCACTTGTCTTAATCAAAGACCTATCGTCGACAAAGGCGAAAGAGTGGAAAAAGGACAAACTATCGCCGACGGACCTTCTACGAAAAACGGCGAACTTGCGCTCGGTCGCAATATTTTAGTCGGCTTTATGAGTTGGGAAGGTTATAACTACGAAGACGCTATTCTTCTTTCCGAAAAACTCGTGAGAGAAGACGTGTTCACCACTATCCATATAGAAGAATACGAAACCGAATCGCGCGACACGCGGCTCGGCGAAGAAGAGATCACGAGAGATATCCCGAACGTCGGCGAAGACGCGCTTAAAGATCTCGACGAAGACGGTATTATCCGTATCGGCGCGGAAGTTACGAGCGGCAGTATTCTGGTCGGCAAGGTAACGCCGAAAGGCGAAACCGAACTCACCCCCGAAGAAAGGCTGTTACGCGCTATCTTCGGCGAAAAGGCGAGAGAAGTCAGGGATACTTCTTTAACCGTTCCGCACGGCGAGAGCGGTATCGTCGTCGACGTTAAGATATTCACGAGAGCGAATAAAGACGAATTGCCGCCCGGAGTAAACAAACTCGTCAGAGTTTATATCGCGCAAAAACGTAAAATCGGCATCGGCGATAAGATGGCGGGTCGTCACGGAAACAAGGGCGTCGTTTCGAGAGTTTTACCCGAAAGCGATATGCCGTTTATGGCGGACGGTACTCCGCTTCAAATCGTTCTTAATCCCTTGGGCGTTCCTTCGCGTATGAATATCGGACAGGTGCTCGAAGTACACTTGGGACTTGTCTGTAAGCAACTCGGCTGGAAGATCGCGACCCCCGTTTTCGACGGCGCGACCGAGAGCGATATAAAGGAACTTTTAAAAGAAAACAATATAGTTAACCCCGACGGCGAAGTGGACGGCAAAATCCAACTTTACGACGGCAGAACGGGCGAACCTTTTGAAAACAGGGTTACGGTCGGTCAGATGTACATGATAAAATTAAATCACTTGGTCGACGATAAGATCCACGCGCGTTCGACAGGACCTTACAGCCTTGTAACGCAGCAGCCTTTGGGCGGTAAAGCGCAATTCGGCGGACAGCGTTTCGGCGAAATGGAAATCTGGGCGCTCGAAGCCTACGGCGCGGCGCACATCTTGCAGGAAATTTTAACGGTCAAGTCCGACGATATCGCGGGGCGCTTTAAAACT
This sequence comes from uncultured Clostridia bacterium, assembly GCA_905235785.1. Classification (GTDB taxonomy): domain Bacteria; phylum Bacillota; class Clostridia; order Christensenellales; family Borkfalkiaceae; genus UBA1259. The sequence continues at coordinate 7,170 of CAJOMP010000011.1, forward strand.
TACGAATCCATAGTAAAGGGTACTAACATCAGCGAACCCGGTATTCCGGAAGCGTTCAAAGTTCTCTTAAAAGAAATGCAGTCATTAGCGCTCGACGTTAAAGTACTTACCGAGAACAAGGAAGAACTTTCGCTTAAAGAACTTATCGAAAGCGAAAACGACGATATACCCGCGTTCAAGGAAAAGGAAACCAAAGAAGAAGTTTCTATCGACAACTTTGCGGACGCGCAGGAAGACGAAGACTTGTTCGTGGATAACGAAGACGTCGATTTGGACGACGAAGGTTTCTCGATGTTTGAAGACGACGAAGAAGAAATCGATACGACTATTCCCGACGGAAGTCTTTTGGACGACGACTTCGACGACGAAGACGAAGAATAAGGAGAAGGGTTATGTTTGAACTAAATAATTTCGATTCTATTCAGATAGGCGTTGCATCGCCCGATAAAATAAGAAGTTGGTCTTACGGCGAAGTAACAAAGCCCGAAACCATAAATTACAGAACCCAAAAACCCGAAATGGGCGGACTTTTCTGCGAAAGAATTTTCGGGCCGACAAAGGACTGGGAGTGCCATTGCGGAAAATATAAACGCATCCGCTATAAGGGCGTCGTTTGCGACAAGTGCGGCGTCGAAGTTACGAAAAGCAAAGTGCGTCGCGACAGGATGGGGCATATAGAACTTGCCGCGCCCGTTTCGCATATCTGGTACTTTAAGGGCGTTCCGTCAAGGATAGGTCTTATGCTCGATATGAGCCCCAAGGCGCTGGAGCAGGTTTTGTATTTCGCAAGCCACGTGGTTTTAGACCCCGGTAATACCGATTTTATGTATAAGCAGGTCATAAGCGACAAGGAAAAACAGGAAGCGGAGCAGAAATTCGGCGTCGGGTCTTTCAAGACGGGTATGGGCGCGGAAGCGATAAAAGAACTTTTAATGGCGATCGATCTCGATAAAGAGAGCGTTGAAACCAAAAAGATAATCGACGAAAACACCGCGGGTCAAAGACGTCTTCGCGCGGTAAAACGCATCGATATAATCGAAGCGTTCAGAAAGAGCGGCAACCGTCCCGAGTGGATGATTTTAGACGTTCTTCCCGTTATCCCGCCGGAACTTCGCCCGATGGTGCAATTAGACGGCGGCAGATTTGCCACGTCCGACTTAAACGAACTTTACCGCAGGGTAATAAACAGAAATAACCGCTTAAAGAAACTTATGGAACTCGGCGCGCCCGAAATAATCATAAGAAACGAAAAGCGTATGCTCCAAGAATCGGTCGACGCTTTGATCGATAACGGCAGACGCGGCAAGCCGTCGGTAGGCGCAAGCCCCCGCGCGCTTAAATCCCTTTCGCATATTCTTCGCGGTAAACAGGGTCGTTTCCGTCAGAACCTTCTCGGTAAGCGCGTCGACTATTCCGGTCGTTCGGTTATCGTTGTCGGACCCGAACTCAAACTTTATCAATGCGGACTTCCCAAGGAAATGGCGATAGAGTTATTCAAACCGTTCGTTATGAAAAAACTCGTGGAAAACAACATTTGCCACAACATAAAGAACGCAAAACGCACGGTCGAAAAAATGAAAACGGTCGTTTGGGACGTTTTGGAAGACGTCATTAAAGACCACCCCGTTCTCTTAAACCGCGCGCCTACTCTTCACAGATTGTCGATACAGGCTTTCGAGCCCGTGCTTATAGAAGGCAGAGCGATAAAACTTCACCCCTTGGTCTGCGGCGCGTTCAACGCCGACTTCGACGGCGACCAGATGGCTGTGCACGTTCCGCTTTCCGTAGAAGCGCAGGCGGAAGCGAGATTTTTGATGCTCGCGTCCAACAACATTTTGAAACTTTCCGACGGTAAGCCCGTTATGAGCCCCACGCAGGATATGGTTATGGGTTCGTACTATCTTACCCTTATCCGCAGACGTATCGGCGAAAAGTACAACGAAAAAGGCAGAAAAGACGAAAACGGCGCTCTTTACGGCGTTCCGGAATATACCGTTTCGTACACTTCGCCCGAAGAAGCCGTTATGGCGTATCAAACGGGAAAAATCGGACTTCAAGACGAAATTATCGTTAGAAGAACGGTAGTTACCGCGGACGGCAGAGCGATAACGGGCAGAATTAAATCTTCGGTCGGTAAAATCATTTTCAACGAAGCGATTCCGCAGGATCTCGGCTTTACCGAAAGAAACTGCGACGAAGACCTTTTAAAATACGAGATCGACGGCAGTACCGACAAGAAAAAGAAAGGCGAACCCGCCGGCAAGAAAGATTTGCAGAAAATAGTCGGAGCGTGCTTTAAGCGCCACGGCGCAAGTTGCGCGGCTGACGTTCTCGATAAGATAAAGGCTTTGGGTTACAGATATTCGACAATCGGCGCTATCACCACCAGCGTGTTCGATATGCATATGCCGAAAGAAAAACCCGCTATCTTAAAAGACGCCGAAGAACACGTTTTAAGAGTAGAAAATCTTTATAAGAAAGGCTTTATCACCGACGACGAAAGATATAAAAAGGTCGTTGAAATCTGGAAAAAGGCTACGGACGACGTTTCCGTTAAACTTCAAGCGACTCTCGACGAATTTAACCCCATTTTGATGATGGCAAATTCCGGCGCGCGCGGTTCTATCGACCAGATAAAGCAACTTGCGGGTATGCGCGGACTTATGACCGATCCTAACGGTAAAACCATAGAGATTCCCGTTAAGTCCTGTTTCCGCGAAGGACTTTCCGTTCTCGAATACTTCATTTCTTCGCACGGCGGAAGAAAAGGTCTTGCGGACACCGCGTTAAAAACGGCGGACTCCGGTTATCTTACCCGTAGGCTTGTCGACGTTTCGCAGGAAGTCATTATTCAGGAAGACGACTGTTTCGCGGAACTCGGCGAAGCGCCCAAGGGCGTCAAGATATCCGCAATCAAGGGCAGCAAGGGCGAAATAATAGAAGATCTTCGCGACAGAGTTGCGGGCAGATTCGTTATTTCGGACGTTGTCGACCCCGTTTCGGGCGAAGTCCTTGTAAAAGCGGGCGAAATGATCACCGAAGACGACGCGGACAGAATTGCCAAAGCGGGCGTCGAAGAAGTAGAGATAAGAAGCATCTTCACTTGTAAGTCAAAAACGGGCGTTTGCGCTAAATGTTACGGCAAGAACATGTCCAACAACAACCCCGTTCAGGTGGGCGAAGCGGTCGGTATTATCGCGGCGCAGTCCATCGGCGAACCGGGTACTCAACTTACGATGCGTACCTTCCATACGGGCGGTATCGCAAGTACGGGCGACATAACGCAAGGTCTTCCGAGAGTCGAAGAACTTTTCGAGGCGAGAAAGCCCAAACACGCGGCTATCGTCTGCGAAGACAGCGGCGTCGTGAGTATCGAAGAAAAAGACAAGATTATTCACGTTATAGTCAAAACCGACGAGGGCGAAAATAAAGATTACGTCATACCTTTCGGCACGGGCGTTATCGTCAAAGACGGCGAAGTCGTCGAACCGGGTTCGGTGTTGACAAGCGGCGCCGTGTACCCGCAGGATATCTTAAAAACCAAGGGTATAAAGGGCGTTCAGGATTATATCTTAAAAGAAATTCAGAGCGTTTACCGTTCGCAGGGCGTTGACATCAACGATAAGCACGTAGAAATAATCGTCCGCCAGATGCTCAAAAAAGTTCAGGTGGAAAACCCGGGCGATACGGATATTCTCCCCGGCGAAAAGGTCGACCTTTACAAGTTCGAAGAAGAAACTATGAACGCGTTAAACGCGGGCAACCGTCCGCCCGTCGGAAAGAGAATTCTTCTCGGCATCACGAAAGCCGCGCTCGCAAAGGAATCCTTCCTTTCGGCGGCGTCTTTCCAGGAAACCGCAAGGGTATTGACCGAAGCCGCTATCAAGAACAAGATCGATCCGCTTTTGGGGCTTAAAGAAAACGTCATAATCGGTAAACTTATCCCCGCAGGTACGGGAATAAAGGATTATAAAAACGTTTCCCCGCAACCGATAGTGTCGAAAGCGGCGGAAAAAGCGGCGGAAATCCCCGCGGAAGACGCGCAGGCGCTGTAAACTCGCCGATAAACGGGTAAAAAACGGCAATCGTCCGTATTTTACTTCAATTTAATTGACTTAATCGGCGTAAAATGATAAAATAAAATTCTGTCCGCAGGGCAAAATCGCTCAGGCAGACAGATAAATTCGATTTCAAAAACGCGATATCCGAAGATCCGTTTTCCGAAATATTCCGAAAAAAAACAAGGAGGTAAAAAAATGCCGACAATACAACAACTTATAAGACAGGGCAGAAAGCAAACGACTTACAAGTCCAAATCGCCTATTTTAGACGAATGTCCGCAAAAACGCGGCGTGTGCTTGTCCGTTACCACTACTACGCCCAAAAAGCCTAACTCCGCGCTCCGTAAAATCGCGCGTGTTAGACTTACGAATAAGCAAGAAGGTATCGTCTACATCCCCGGCGAAGGACACAATTTGCAGGAACACAGTTCCGTCCTTATCCGCGGCGGCAGGGTCAAAGACCTTCCGGGCGTCAGATACCACATTATCCGCGGCGCTTTGGATACCGCAGGCGTTGCAAAGCGTAAGCAGGCAAGATCCAGATACGGCGCTAAAAAACCCAAATAAGGTTTTAGCGTAAATTTGGCTTTTTAATCAGAAAAACAACAATAACATAAATAACATACGGTTTAATCCGTAAAAAACTTACCTACTTGAAATCGGAATTACTTCGGAAAATTGACCCGATTTGTAGGCAGTATGTCGCGGACAAGCGACAGAAGGTTCGCTACCCCGTAGCGGGGCAAGTGATAGCCGTACTTTTAGGGTTTACCCTTAAAGTGGCGCGGCGCGCAAATAAAAATTGCGTTAACGCGCGAAAAATTTAAAGGAGGATTATAATTATGCCAAGACGTGGCAATATTGCAAAAAGAGACGTTTTGCCCGATCCCGTTTACAACGATAAAGTCGTAACCAAACTCATAAATCAGGTTATGCAGGACGGTAAAAAGGGCATTGCGCAAGGCATCGTGTACGACGCGTTCAGCGCGGCGGCGGCAAAGGTCGGTCAAGAACCTATGGAAATGTTCAATACCGCTCTTGCAAACATAATGCCTATGGTAGAAGTAAAGGCAAGGAGAGTCGGTGGCGCAAACTATCAGGTGCCTATCGAAATCCGCGCCGAACGCAGACAGACGCTCGCTATCCGCTGGCTTGTTTTAGCCGCGAGAAAACGCAGCGAAAGAAACATGTGCGACAGGCTTTCCGCCGAACTCGTAGACGCTTTCAACAATACGGGCAACGCCGTCAAGAAGAAAGAAGATACGCATAGAATGGCAGAAGCGAATAAGGCTTTCGCGCATTACAAATTTTAATCGGAGATGACCTATGCCGAAAGACAGTGATTTACTATTAACCAGAAACATAGGTATTATGGCGCATATCGACGCGGGTAAAACCACGACGACCGAGCGAATTTTGTTCTATACGGGCAAAACCCACAAAATAGGCGAAGTTCACGAAGGCGCGGCGACTATGGACTGGATGGAACAGGAACAGGAACGCGGCATCACTATAACGAGCGCCGCTACGACCTGCTACTGGAAAGGACACCGCATCAATATAATCGACACGCCCGGACACGTCGACTTCACCGTAGAAGTCGAAAGGTCGTTGCGTGTTTTAGACGGCGCGGTCGCAACTTTCTGCGCGAAAGGCGGCGTCGAACCTCAAAGCGAAACCGTGTGGCGTCAGGCGGACAAATATAAAGTTCCGCGTATCGCGTACGTCAACAAGATGGACATCAACGGCGCTAATTTTGAAAACGCCGTCACTATGATGCGCGAACGTCTGCACACCAACGCCGTGCCTATTCTTCTTCCCATCGGAAAAGAAGAAACTTTCATCGGCGTTATAGATATTCTTACGAGAAAAGCGGATATCTATAAAGACGATTTGGGCAAGGAAATCGAAATTACCGAAGTTCCGGACGAATACAAAGATAAGGTCGAAGAGATCCGCGCGAAGCTAGTTGAAATCGCGGCGGAACAGGACGACGCGCTTATGGAAAAATACTTCGAAGAAGGCGATTTGCCGCTCGAAGATATTAAAAAGGGCGTAAGGAAAGCGACGCTCGCCATGAAACTTACGCCCGTTCTCTGCGGTTCTTCGTACAAGAACAAAGGCGTGCAGAATCTTTTGGACGCGGTAGTCGATTATCTTCCCAACCCCTTGGACGTAGGCGAGATTAAAGGCGTAAACGATAAGGACGAAGAAATCGTAAGACATCCGTCGTTCGAAGAACCTTTCTGCGGACTTGCTTTCAAGATTATGGCGGACCCGTTCGTCGGAAAACTCGCGTTTTTCCGCGCGTATTCGGGCTCGCTCAAAACGGGGTCTTACGTGTATAACAGCGTTAAGGGCAAAAAAGAAAGAGTTGCGCGAATTCTGCGTATGCACGCTAACCACCGCGAAGAAGTCGAAGAAGTTTCCGCGGGCGAGATCGTCGCTATCGTAGGACTTAAAGACACCACGACGGGCGACACGCTCTGCGACGAAAATCATCCCATAATTCTCGAAAAGATGGAATTCCCAGATCCCGTTATTCAGGTCGCAATAGAGCCGAAAACCAAAGCGGGACAGGAAAAAATGGGATTTGCTCTCGCAAAACTCGCGGAAGAAGACCCGTCTTTCAAGACTTATACCGACGGCGAAACGGGGCAGACCATTATCGCGGGTATGGGCGAACTTCACCTTGAAATTATCGTCGACAGATTGCTCCGCGAATTCAGAGTAGAAGCAAACGTCGGTAAGCCGCAGGTCGCGTATAAAGAAACCATACGTCAGGCGGTCGAAGCCGAAGGTCTTTACAAACGTCAGACGGGCGGTCACGGACAATACGGGCATTGCAAAATCCGTCTTGAACCGCAGGAGCCGGGCAAAGGTTACGAGTTCGTTGACGAAACAGTCGGCGGATCTATTCCGAAAGAGTTTATCCAGCCTGTCAACAAAGGTATTATGGAAGCGGCAAAAACGGGTATTCTCGCAGGTTACGAAGTCGTCGACTTTAAGGTTACCGTTTACGACGGAAGTTATCACGACGTCGACTCTTCGGAAATGGCGTTTAAGATCGCGGGTTCTATGGCGTTAAAAGACGGTCTTGCGAAAGCGAAGAGCGTTCTGTTAGAACCGATAATGAAAGTCGAGATCACCACACCGGAAGCGTATTTCGGCGATATAATGGGCAACGTAACGGCTCGCCGCGGAATAATACAGGGCACGGAAGACAGAAACGGCGTAAAAGTTATCGACGCGCATATTCCGCTTGCGGAAATGTTCGGTTATGCTACCGATCTCCGTTCGAGAACGCAGGGCAGGGGCAACTACACAATGCAGTTCGACCACTACGCGGAAGTTCCGAAATCGGTTGCGGAAAAGATAATCGGCAAAAAAGCCTAAAAATTCCGATATCAATCATTGACAAACCTTTTAATTTATTGTAAAATAGGTATATCGGAGCGGCAAAAAGCGTAAAAACCCGCTTTTTAACCGCAAAATCAAAACAAAATCAAATAAAAAATTTATCTATTATAATTTTGGAGGAAAACTTTAATGGCAAAGGCTAAATTTGACAGAAGCAAACCGCACATCAACATCGGTACGATAGGTCACGTCGACCACGGCAAAACCACTCTTACCGCTGCTATCACGATGACGCTTGCCGCTTTCGGCGAAGCGCAAAAAATGAGATACGACGAAATCGACAAAGCGCCGGAAGAAAAGGCGCGTGGTATAACAATCAATACCGCTCACGTCGAATATCAGACCGCTAACCGTCACTATGCTCACGTTGACTGCCCCGGACACGCAGACTACGTTAAGAACATGATCACGGGTGCTGCGCAGATGGACGGCGCGATCCTTGTCGTTGCCGCTACCGACGGTCCGATGCCCCAGACGAGAGAACACATCCTTCTCGCTCGTCAGGTCGGCGTGCCTTATATCATCGTTTTCATGAACAAGTGCGATCAGTTGGACGATCCCGAACTTCAAGAACTCGTTGAAATGGAAATCAGAGATCTTCTTAACGAATACGGATTCCCCGGCGACGATACGCCCATCATCAAGGGTTCTGCATTAAAAGCGCTCGAATATGCTCAGGCAGATCATTCGGCTGACGAAGTCAAAAACGCTCCCGAATGCAAATGCATTTTCGAACTTATGGACGCTGTTGACAGTTATATTCCGACTCCCGAAAGAGACGACGAAAAACCCTTCCTTCTCCCTGTCGAAGACGTGTTCACGATCAGTGGTCGTGGAACGGTTGCTACGGGCAGAGTTGAAAGAGGTGTTGCGAAGATCAACGACCCCGCTGAAATCATCGGTCTTTCCGAAAAGGCAAAGACGACGGTTATCACCGGTCTTGAAATGTTCCGTAAAACTCTTGACGAAGCGCAAGCGGGCGACAACGTCGGCGCGCTTCTCCGTGGTATCGACAAAACCGATATAGAACGCGGACAGGTTATCGCTAAACCGGGTACCGTTAAACCCCATACCGAATTCGAAGGTCAGGTTTACGTATTAAAGCAGGAAGAAGGCGGCCGTCATACTCCGTTCTTCAACAACTATCGTCCTCAATTTTATTTCAGAACGACCGACGTTACGGGTTCTATCGAACTCCCCGCGGGCGTTGAAATGGTTATGCCGGGCGACCACGTTACGATAAACGTTAAACTTATCACCCCGATCGCTATGGAAGAAGGTTTACGTTTTGCTATCCGTGAAGGCGGCAGAACGGTAGGTTCGGGCGTCGTTGCTAAAATTATCAAATAATTTAAGCAATAGGGCAGAATAAAAACAAGTATTAAAAAGGCTATCCTTTCCGGATAGCCTTTTTTACGCACTTTTTGTCATTGCGAGCCCGCATAGCGGGCGTGGCAATCTCTTTTTATTATTCGTCTTTTAGACCAAGAAGATAATCGGCGGACACACCGAAATAAACAGACATTTTATAGATTACTTCGGCAGACGGAATTTGTTTGGCGTTTTCCCAGTAACTTACGGAAGCGTTTGAAACGTCGATCGTTTTTGCAAAAGTATTTTGGTCAACGTTCTTTTCCAAGCGTAAAGACCTTATCCGTTTTGCCGTTTCCTGTAAATTAAATTCTTTCATATTATTATTCTAATAAAAATTAGATAGATTTAGTTGACATCTAATTATAATTAGATATATAATAAAAAAAGGTTAAGGAGATAAAAGTTATGGCAGGTCCGCCTAATCTGTTCTTTTTTTTGTATTTTTATGAAAGATATAAACAAAAATTTTATGACAAACAAGACCCGTTTTCAACTAAAAAACCGTTACCTTTTATATTATGGTTTTTCAGATTTTTGGGGAAACTGTTTTTAGTGATATTAGTTTTAAGCGGTATAGCGTGGCTAATATCGCTTATTACAGGTGGATAATATCAAACGAAAACATAATTAAAACCCCGTCCGACGAAAACCGTCGGGCGGGGGTGCGTTTTTATTAGTTTTTTATTGTTTCAATTAAAAAGCATCTTTATACGCTTTGCCGAATTTGAACGTTGGGATTTTCGACGCCGCGATTTTGATCTTTTCGCCGGTCTTCGGATTGATACCGTCTCTTGCGGGTTTTTCTTTCAATTCAAAAGTTCCGAAACCTGAAATCTGGATTTTGTCTCCGTTTTTAAGACCTTCGGTTATTGCCGCTACCACACTGTCAAGCGCGATACCCGCGTCTTTAAGCGTAATCCCTGCGTCGTTTGCTATTGCCCTTACCAACTCGTTTTTATTCATAATTTTACCTCCTTTATCGTATGAACAAAATAATTATAACATATAAAAAAACTTTTTCAATAGTTTTTTTAAATTTTTGTCTTATTTGGGGTAAATTATTCGTTTTTTTTAATAAATTTTGCGGTTTTTGCAAAAAAAATCCGAATACAATCTTAATTTTTCGCTTTGCTTGACATAAAACGCTAAATTTGATACCATAAATACAACAATGTCAGGTAATTTTTCCAAAGAACTAAACGCTCTTGCCGAAACACTCGGCGTAAAAAATCGCGTCACGTTTTATGACGGAGACCTTTTTAACGTAATAAACGCAATCGCTCCGTACGGTAAAGTCGCCGCGTTGCACACGAAAGCGTTTTTTACCGAATTCGGCAAAGATTTTACCGAAAAATTAAAAGCGGCAGGTGTAAAGTCGCTTAACTTTATTATGCCCGAAGGCGTTTCTTTAAATCTCGAAAACGTGTTTGAAGTGATAGGCGTGCCGGAAGACGTCCGCGCGGTAGTGGTTACAAGCCGCGAACTGTTAAATCTTGCGGCGTATCTTGCGACGGTTTTCAATATACCGCTCGTTTATTCGCTCACATCTTTCAACAGCGAAGATACTCTCAACCCGAAAGCGCCCTTTTTCTGGGGTAACGGGACAGACTTTTTTCCTATCACTTGCGACTATCATATCGTAATTGACGTAGACGGCGAAAAGGGCGATATTGCGGAACAGTACATAAACGTCGTGAGTAAAATCACCGCGCTTTCCGATTACCGCGTAAAACTCGAACTTGTCGGCGGTAAACCCGAAAACGTTGCGTTTGGCGTTATAAAAGACGCCGTACTTTCCGCCTTTTCTCCGAACGGGCGCGACGGCAACACGCTGCTTTTATCGGGGCTTAAAACAGAACTCGCAAATCTCGCTTCAAACGGCGCTATATTATACAATTCCGCGGAATACTGTTTTAAGCGGCTTGTGGGGTTGAATAGTAGTAAGGGCTTACGCTTTGCGTTTTTTAAAAAACTCTTGGAATTTTATAAATTCTGCGCTGAAAACGGCGAAGAGCCGTTTAATGTCCCCGATTACAACAAGCGCGCGCAGGAATTTATTGCGGTAACGCATTTTGACGACGGCGCGTTCTTGAACGGTCTTATTAAGCAAGCGGAATACTTTAACAAGGGGAAAAAGTTTTTAACGGTAAAATCTTCGTTTAAAAGCGAATTGTCGTCGCAGGCGGCGACGCTTGCCGCAATAGAACAACGCTATCTTGCGCTCGGCGGCGAAGTTTTAGAAGATTTTTCGCCCTATTATACCGCGTTTAAACTTTGCGGCGATTTGCCCGACACAATGAATTTTATGACTTTGGCGCGCGAAAGCGGATTTACCGAAGTTATATAGCGAAATTTTCCGATAAGGTATAAAAAGACAATAACCCGTCAATAATCCCGTTAAACTTTAACGGGGTTTTTTATGTTTAAAAATTTTGCGGCGATTTTAGCGGTGATAGCTTTCGGATTGACTTTTTATCCGCTTTATTCGGAAAAACCGCCCGTATTTTGCGCGTATGCCGACGAGTATGAAATTTATTTGTCCGCAGGGTCGTTCGGCGACAACATAGCGACGGCGACAAAGGCAACGTTCGCGAATTTTACAGGCGTAAAAGGCGAAAGTTGCAAACTGACCGCGCCTTACTCGCAAGTGCTTGAAGATTTTTCAGCAACACACTTGTTTTCGGAAACGACGGAAAACGGGGAAAGTTATTACGCGTATTCGCCCAAATTAAGATATAAAACGTACGTAAAAGGCAAAGCGGTCAATTTGCATTATTTTGCGGGTAAGAGCGGAAACAGGCTCGGCACGCCTATGATATTCGGAAGTTTTTAAAACGTGAAAAAATTTCGCAAAAAAGGTATATAAAAAATTTTTAGGGAAATAATCGCAATACAAAATATCGGAGGATACATCAATGAAAAGAGAAAGAACAGTATTAAATTTTTTCAAAAGGAACGCCGCTTACATTATTTTGGCGTTGTGCGTGTTGGCGATAGGCTTGTCGATAACGCTTGTAACCGTAAGCCGTTCGGAAAGATTGCGTCTTGATAGCGCGGAAAGAGCCGAGGTCGAAGTAATTACAACGCCCGACCCCGCAGACGACGTGCCTACGCCGGTGAACGAGCCGACGGACGTTCCCGAAGTGCCGGTGGTAAAGATAATTTCCTTTATTATGCCGGTAGAAAAGGCGACCGCGGTGGACGATTACACCGAAACGCTTGCGTACAATTCCACGCTTAAAAGGTTCGAGGCGCATAAGGCGATAGATTTTTTCGCGGAAGACGGCGCGCCCGTTTACGCGGCATACGACGGGGTAATATCGGACGTTCAGACCACGCTTTTAACGGGAACGACGGTAACGATAGATCACGGCAACGGTCTTTTTACCGTATATAACTCGCTTGCGGACGGCGATAAAGTATTCGTCGGACAAAGCGTAAAGCAAGGCGTTGAAATCGGCGCGGCGTCGACGAGCAACCGTCAGGAATCGTCGGAAGGCGCGCACCTTCACTTTCAGGTCATAGAAAACGGCGAAGTTATAAATCCCGCAAAATATCTCGCTTTGGAAGAAAAATAAGGCATATAAGCGCTACGCCCCGAATAGAGTATTAAAAAATACTTTATTCGGGGTTTTTTATGCGTAAAAACTTGTTGACGCTTGCGGCGTTTATCCTTTCGCTTTCGGCAATTTTGCCCTTTTTCGGCTGTAACGGGTCGGAGAACAGAACTTCTTACGAAATCGACTGCGAGTACGATAACGGCGCGGTAACGGGTACGGAAAAAGTGAGTTTTTACAACTCGTCCGATAATTCTTTCAACGAACTGAAATTCAATCTTTTTCCCAACGCTTTCAGAAAGGGCGCGAAATATTCGCCCGTCGCCGCGCAGTATCACCATCAGGCGTATAAATGGGGCGAAAGTTACGGCGGTATGGAAATTTCCGCGGTGCGTATAAACGGCGAAAACGCGGAGTTTACGATAGGCGGCGCAGACCTTAATATTTTGTGCGTGCCGCTTGCCGCAGAAGTGTTCCCGAACGAAAAGACAGTCGTGGAAATAGATTTTAAGACCGACGTCGCGAAAGTCGTGGCGAGAACGGGCATAAACGCCGATACGGTAAATCTCGCTAACTTTTATCCGATTCTTTGCGGAATTGAAAACGGCGCGTTTTACGAGTGCGCGTATTATGCTAACGGCGACCCGTTTTTCAGCGACCCCGCGAACTATACGGTAACGTTTACGCGCGGCGAGAACCTTGTTGCGGCGACGAGCGGCGCGCTTATTTCGGAAACGACGGAAAACGGTAAAATCACATCTTGCTACGAGTTGAAAAACGCGCGGTCGTTCGCGGCGGTGCTTTCGGAAAAGTTTGAAGTTAAATCTCAAAAAGTCGGAGATACCGACGTGTTTTACTATTATTTTTCAGACGAAGAGCCCGATAAAACTTTACTTGCCGCAAAAGAGGCGTTAGAGATGTTCGGGGAAAAGTGGGGAAAATATCCGTATAAAACATATTCCGTGGTGCAAACCCCGTTTATACAGGGCGGTATGGAATTTTCCGCGCTCGTGTTTATAAGCGACGATTTAGAGAGCGCCGCGAGAAAAGAAGTGGTCGTTCACGAAACGGCGCACGAGTGGTGGCAGACGGTCGTCGGGAATAACGAGATAAAGCACCCGTTTATCGACGAAGGACTTGCCGAGTATTCGGTGGTATTGTTCTACGAAACTCACCCCGAATACGGCTACACGCGCGAGCAACTTATAAAATCCGCCGAACAGACTTATAAAATTTATTGTTCGGTGTACGATAGAATTGTGGGCTCGGTCGACACGACTATGACGCGTTCCGTCCCCGAATATACGAGCGAGTACGAATACGTTAATATCGCATACGTAAAAGCGTGCGTAATGTTCGACTATTTAAGGCGCACGGTGGGCGACGAAAAGTTCTTTTCGGGACTTAAACGGTTTTACGACGAGAACGCTTTTAAGACGGCGACGCCCGAAAGCCTTGTCGGTGCGTTTGAACGCGCGGGAGCGGATTCCAACGGGTTTTTCGAGAGTTTTTTCAACGGCACGGCAATAATCTGACGGTGTATACGGAAAATCAAAGAAAAAAGTCGCTTAAAATAGCGTTTTTATCAATAAAATAAAAGGCAAATAAAATTATTCATTGACAAAACTCCGCATAAATGATAAACTTATTAAGTATAATCTTGCACAAGGGTAGGAGTTTGTATGAAAAAAGTTATTAAACTTTTTATTATATCGCTTTTAACGTTTGCGTCGGTTTTGGGGCTTATCGCATGCGGCGGCGCGGACGGTAAAACGAGCGAAAAGGGAATAATCTGTACGAAACTGTCGGGCGACGATTTTTATACCGTTATAGGCTACGGCGCGGAACAGGACGAGAGCGGTAACGATATAACTACGCTCGATATCGCGGCGGCGGCGCAGACAAAGTACGGCAACGATAACACCGTTATAGTGGTCGGCAGAATACGCGCCGGCGCGTTCGACGGCAATACTTCGCTAACGGAAATAATACTTAAAGACAATACCGAAGGCGGCACGCTTACGATAGACGCGGGCGCATTTAAAAATATGCGCGCGCTTAAAAAGATAACTTTGCCGTTTATCGGGGCGAACCGTTTTTCCGACGCAGACTATAACGCGAGCGAACCCGCTTACGGCGACGGACTTAAAGCGACGGATAAAGAAAGATTGTTCGGCTATATTTTCGGCGAAGAAGAAAACGACGCGGCGGCGAAAGTTACTCAATCTTACGGCGATACGGAAAGTCAGACGGCAACGTTCTATCTTCCCGCCACTCTTACGCAAATAACGGTAAACGCTGATAATGCGACATGCGTCCCGATGTATGCGTTCTGCAATCTTCCGCAGATAGCGTCGGTTACTTTACAGGGCAATATAAACGCGATAGGCAGAAAAGCGTTTAACGGTATGGCGCACCTTAAAAAGGTAAATATTCCGGCAAGCGTTAAAACTGTTTACGACAGCGCGTTTGAAAATGCTACGAGCCTTAAAACTTTCGGCGACGACGGGTTTAAGATAGACAGCGGCTCTTTGCTCGAAGAAATAAAGAATTCCGCATTTAAAGGCACTCGCCTTACGGAATTTGACTTTTCCGACACACAGGTGAAAGTTATCGGCGATTACGCGTTCTACGGATCTGCGCTTAAAACGATAGATTTCTCGGCAACGTTAGAAACAATCGGCGCGTACGCGTTTGCAAACAGCAAAGACCTTTCTATAACGGAGCCTACTTGTACGATAGGGGTAAACGCTTTTGCGGGAACAGATTTGCGGGCGTAAATCAATTAAAAACAGAATATGATAGCGGCGGCGATATTTATATCGCCGCCGCTAATTTTATATTAAATTTATTCGCGTTCCAAAACTTTTTCTATCGCAAAACAAAAATCCTGCATCAATTCTTTAATTCTCGTAAGTTTTTTGCGTTCTGTATCGTCCTTTATGGCAGGCGGACGTTTAACGATAAGTATTTCTTCTTTTTTTAACTCTTTACGGATATCTTCCGTCTGCGGTTGTATCGTTTCGTAAAAGGATATTTTACCGTCTTCGTGTTTTTTTATGGCGATAAATCGGTTGTCTAATTTCGGTCTGCCTAAATTATTGAATTGCGGCGTGGCGGTGTGGTTTTCGATTTGCGTTTTACGCTCGTATATTGCCTCTATCAGTTCCGTTTTTGTGTATTTAGTGGGCGAAAGAACGCCGAGTCTTGCCGCTAAATCACGCAAAGCGTAGAGTGGTTTTTCTTTTAAATTCATTTGTTTTTCTCCTTTAAAATAAAAGCGCGCCCGACGGGCGCACCTTGTAAAAATGCATTTCCCGTTGTAGCAACACAACTCCACAATTACACAAAACAAAGGGATATAGGGAAGCATCTTTACCGAAAAGATGTTTTCCCTTTGTATTGTGTAATATTCCTATTTGGTTGTGTTGCTGACTTTATTATACAAGTTATAATAAAATTTGTCAATATAAAATAAAAAAGCCGACGGCAATTTTTGCCGTCGGCGTAAAAAATCAAAGATTTTAAAGTTTAACCTATCGTAACGTCATTAAGCGTAAATTTCAGCGCGCCCATTTTCATATAAGAGCCGTAAACGAAAAGCGGCTTTACGTATTCGAGTAAAAGCGCGTTGTTTTTAATAACCCCTGCGGCTTCCGTCTGAACGTTCGCGTACTGCGGCGCGCCCGACGCGTTTGTCGAGTTAATCGCAAAACTCAACTGATTGTATTTTACGTTTGACGTAACGGTTTCGCCGTTATAATTTAAGGAGAAAGATTTTTCCGCCGTTCCGGAATTTGTTATGCGGACGGGCGTAGGGCTGTCGTAAGCGGGGGAAATCACGTTTACCGTTGCGGAAGCGTTTTCCGCTACGGCTACGCCGCGGATAGCAAACAGCAGTTCCGCATTGTCTATCGCGGTGCGGAAATCGTATTTTACGGTTTTTTCCTGCGGAGTTTCGCCGTCTAAACTCATTGATTCCTTCGCGTCGGTTACGTTAAATGTTTTCGCCGTTTTTACCGAGCGGAATTCGTCTTTATCGTAAAACGTTTCGGTATAACTTTTTACAACCGCAGTTTCGACCTTTTCCGCGCCCGCGGAAATTATAAGGTATTCGGCGTCTTCGCAAGCGTAAAGCGGGGCAAACGATACGCCCGCGCTTGCGATATACGCTTTCGTCGTTATTTTTTCGGTACGGTTATATTCGTTTTCGCCTATCGTGATTTTAAGGTCGATTTTAAATTCCGTGGTCAACAGATACACTCTTTCGATAAACGGCTCGCCTTTCGTATCTTTAATATCTAAAATATCGCTGTTTCCCGTAACGGAATCCACGGTAGCGGAAGAGAGTTCCGAAACGTAACTTCCGTTCGTATATTCAACAGTGAAAAGGTTATTGAGATTAACGTCTTTTTTGGTACTTTCGTTATAGTCTTCTACATATTCGACGGTATAACAGAGTTTTTCGGTGTTCGGGCTTACGTCTGAAAACGAAAGCACGTTATCACCCGAACACGAACACCCGCCGAGCAGAGCGAACAGACCTATCGCCGCCGCAGAAATTAAAGCAAAAAGTTTTGTTCTCATAGTTTTCTCCGCAAAAAACAAATTCGAATAAGACAATTTTACCATAAAAGAAAAAAATTGTAAAACTATATATCAAAATTGCCCAAAAAGTTTACCGAATATGTTAAAATATTATCGATATGGTCGCAAAACTCATTGTTACGGATTCTTATTTCAATCTTTTTCCGATTTTAAACGAGTGCCTATGCGGCAGAGCGAACGATTTAACGCGCAAAAATTTCGTCTTTTGCGAAGAAAAACTGACGTTAATGGCGGAACGCGCCATCGCTAACGAGTTTAACGGAACTTTTAACACCGAAGTGTATTCTTTCGGCAATTTCTTGCGCGCAAGAAAAAACGTGTCGGGGCTTTTATCCAAAGAAGGCTCGGCAATGGTCGTCAAAAAGATACTGTCGGAAATTCCGCTCGATTGTTTCAATAAGGGCAAGTTAAATCTCGCGCCGTCGCTTTTTGAACTTATAAGTCAACTGAAAAGCGCGAAAGTTTCCGCGGAGGATTTAACCCGCGCGGCGGCGCTTACGGACGGCATACTTTCCGCAAAACTCAAAGATATTGCCGCGGTGTTCTCGGCGTACGAAACATATATCGACGAAAAC
>CAJOMP010000012.1:0-1942 GCA_905235785.1 uncultured Clostridia bacterium
GTCAGGGCGAGTATGGGCGGAATATTCCGCGTAAAAGTATTGTCGGGCACGCGGGCGGAAATGCTCGCTAAAATAAAAGTTCCGATAGTCGTCGCCGATATGTTCGGCGAAAATATCGCTACGGCGCGCGTTGCCGAAAAACATTGTCTTGTTATAGGCAACGAAGCGCACGGCGTTTCAAAAGAGTTAAAAGCGGTTGCCGAGAATAAAGTTGCGATTCCTATGCAAAACGGTATGGAAAGTTTAAATGCCGCGGTATCCGCAGGAATAATAATGTACGCGTTAAACCTTAACGATTAAAGGAGTATTAAATTATGTCAGGTCATAGTCACTCGGCGAATATCGCCGTTAAAAAAGCAAAAACGGACGCCATCAAAGGCAGAATATTTACCAAAGTCGGCAGGGAAATAGCCGTCGCGGCTAAAAACAATCCCGACCCTTCGACAAACAGCAAGTTGGCGGACGCGATCGCGAAAGCGAAAGCGGTAAATATGCCTAACGACAATATAAAGCGTTGTATCGCGAAAGCGGCGGGCGAACTTTCAAACGCCACTTACGAAGAACTCACTTACGAAGGATACGGACCCAGCGGCAGCGCGGTAATAATTAAAGCGCTTACCGACAATAAAAACCGCACGGTGGACTTTATCAGAACGGCTATGCGTAAGCACGGCGGCTCGCTCGGTAACGCGGGATGCGTGTCTTTCACGTTTACAACTATGGGCATTATCGTCGTTGAAAGAACGCCCGACCTTACCGAAGACGCCGTTATGGAAATAGCGTTAGACGCCGGCGCGGATGATTTTATTGCCGAAGACGACGCGTTTGAAATACACACTTCCGTTGCGGACTTTTCTGCGATAAGGCGCGAACTCGAAAGCAAAGGCTTAAACTTTTTCGAAGCGGAAATCCGTATGGTGCCGCAAACTAAAATCACTTTGGAAGGCGACGAACTCGCAAAATTCAAGCGCCTTATAGACGCCTTGGAAGATTTGGACGACGTTTCCGACGTCTATCATAACGTAGACCTTCCCGAAGACGAAGAAGACGAGTAATAACGTAAATATTGCCGAGATTTCTCGACAGGCTCGAAACAACGACTAATCGGATTAAAAACTTTTGTCCGTACTGCCAAAGCCCCCTACGCGCTCGGTTTCGCACGCGTCGTTTACGGTTATTCCGAACGGCAAAAATACGCCTTGGGCAAACCCCTTGCCTTTTTCCACGGTCAGGGGTTTATCGCCGCAGTTTGTCATTTTTATAAAAATATGACCTTCGTTTTCGGCGTTAAAGTAGTCGCTGTCGATAATCCCCACAGTGTTGTCGAGCGTCAGGCGGTATTTAAATCCCAACCCCGAACGCGGAAAAATCGCAAGCACCCAGCCGCGGTTAATTTTAACCCGTACGCCCGTCGCTATTTTAATCGTTTCGCGGGGGTTAAGAGTAAACGTTTCGGGCGCGAAAAAGTCGTAACCCGCGCTGCCTTTCGTTGCGCGGCGGGGCAAAACGACGCCGTTTAAAGTTTCGGGAGTTCCGCCCGAACTTAAAAATTCTTTTTCACTTACTTTAAAAAACTCGGCAACTTTTTCCATATTTTTATTTTACCACTTTTAGAAATAACAATCAAGCGTTATATTATTAAAATCAGCGTTATAAGCGACAGCGTTAAAGAAACGGAAGCAACGAGTATTCCGTACGCCGCAAACTTGTAAAAGGGCAGTTTTATGCCGTAACCCGATAAAATTTTATTCCACATAACCCCCGCAAGCGCGCCCACCGGCGTTATGAAAGCGCCGATATTAGAGCCGACAACCGCGCCGAAAGTCGCATAAAGACTTTGCCCCGCAATTATCTTTTCCGTTACAACCGACGCGGGGATATTGTTCAATAGGTTTGACAGTCCCGCGGTGAAAAATCCGAACGTTATTCCGTCGGATTTTTC
>CAJOMP010000012.1:1952-25629 GCA_905235785.1 uncultured Clostridia bacterium
GATAAGCGCGGAAGAAAGTTTTTCGGTCGCGCCGCTTTTTGCAAGGGCGAGCGCTATAACGAACATTGAAAGAACGAAGGGTACGAGTTCCCACGGGGTTTTTCTCACGCCGCTTGCCGCGCGCAAAAAACCTTCGCCGCGGATAATGCCGTACACGACGTTAAACAAAACCACAACCATGGCAAAAATCACGGAAATTATCCACATTTCAACGCCGATTACGTCCGCAACCGCCAAAGCCGCTATGCAGAGCGAAAGCGCGGCGAGCGCGACTGCCATACACGGAACGTTTAATCTCGCCGAAAAGTTTTCGGCAGGCACGTCGTGGGTAGTGTTTTCCGCGCGGCGCGGACATGTCAGGGTTTTTCCGAAAACGGCGAGAAGAACTATAAGCGCGGATACCCCCGCGACGGCGGCGGGCAGAGCCATTACCTTAAAATATTCGGTAAAAGAGACGTTAGCGCTTTGAGCAAGGTAGATATTAGTCGGATTTCCGACGATAAGCGCCATACTCCAAGTGTTGGCGGCGACAAATTCGCCTATCAAAAAAGGCAGGGGGTTAAACCCCGCTTTTTTACAAAAGATGCATATAATAGGTGTAAAAGTGAGAATAACTATATCGTTAGACGTAAAAACGGTAAGCAGAGACACGACGGCGTAAAGGATTATAAAAAGCCGCAGCCCCGCGCGCCCGCTTTTCCCGAAAGAAAAGACTTTTTCGGCAACGAGATGAAAAAACCCCGAATCGCCGAGATAGACGGAAATAAGCGTCATAGACAGAAAAAACGTCAGAATTTTAAGCGGGTTAACGGCGGAATTTGCGGCAATGCCGCGGAGCGCGTCGGAAAAATTCAATCCGCCGAAAAGCAGTTCCGCCGCCGCGCCGAAAAAGCAAATGACAACGTAAAGCCCGACCTTAACCTTTCCGAAAGAAAGATAAGGCTTAAACAGTACGGATAAAACCATAAAAAGCGCGGTAAGCGCCGCGATAATCACCGTAGCGGTCATAACAAGAGATATTTTAGCACTTACCGACAACGATTGCAATCGGAATACGGGTTTAACGCACCGAAAGTTGACAATAAACATAAAAATATATATAATGATAAAAATCCCGACGATATCAAGGAGCAAACTATGAAGATATGTGTATTCGGCGCGGCGAGCGATAGGATAGATAAAAAATACGTAACGGATTGTTACGGGTTGGCGGCGGCGCTTGCAAAGCGCGGGCACGAATTAGTGTTCGGCGCGGGCGGCGAAGGGCTTATGGGCGCGGCGGCGCGCGGATTTAAGGATAACGGGGCAAGAGTGCACGGCGTTATACCGCAGTTTTTTGTCGACAGCGGGTACGAAGCGATTTTTAAAGATTGCGACGAACATACTTTTACCGACACGATGGCGGAGCGTAAAAGTATAATGGAAACGGAAGCCGAAGCGTTTATAATAACGCCGGGCGGCATAGGCACGTTTGAAGAATTTTTCGAGGTGCTTACCTTAAAACAACTCGGACGGCATAAAAAGCCGATAGCGGTGTATAATTCGTACGGATATTTCGACGGATTGCAAAGATATATAGACGGAATTATAGATATGAAATTCGTCAACAAAGAGTGTAAACTGCTTTACAGCGTAATCGATAAGCGCGAAGAAGTGATAGACTATATAGAAAACTATTCGCCCGTGGGGGTTAAGTGGGATCTTCTTAAACGCAATTAAAAAAAGCCTTAAAACGGGTGTAAAAAGATTGACGGATTTAAATTGATTTGATATAATTTTATCGTAAATTGAATATTTTGCCGATATAAGTTCGTAAAAACGGCACGAACGTTTCTACCGCGCAGCCGAAATGCGCGACTATTGGACAAGTTTTTACAGCAATTTTATAACTTTGCTATAAAATTGCGTGTTTTATCGGTAACGGGCTTAAATTTTCAGCCTGTTATTCAATTTTAAAGAGATTTTCTTGTTTTCTTAAAAGGTAAGTAATGGAAATTCTGGAACGCGCGATTTTGGAAAAAGGAAAGGTCTTAAACGGCGGAGTGTTGAAAGTCGGGGCTTTTCTGAATAATCAGATAGACGTGAACATTATTTCCGCTATGGGAAAGGATATTTATGAAAAGTTCAAGGACTGCGGTGTAACCAAAATTCTGACGGTTGAAGCGTCGGGGATAGCGATTGCGGTTATTACAGCGCAGTTTTTTAATTGCGACACGGTGTTTGCAAAAAAAAGCAAGACGATAAACGTTGACGGCGAACTGTATTCCGCGAAATACTTTTCTTTTACCCATAAAAACGAAAATACCCTTATCGTTCCCAAGGAATATTTAGATAAAAACGACACCGTGCTGATAATAGACGACTTTCTCGCCCACGGCGAAGCGGTAAACGCGCTTATCGATATCGTTAAGCAGTCGGGGGCAACCCTTGCGGGCGTCAGCGTCGCGATAGAAAAGGGCTTTCAGGGCGGCGGCGACGAACTCCGAAAAAAAGGCGTTAACCTATATTCTATCGCGGTTATCGACAGTATGGAAAACGGACAAGTTGTTTTCCGCAAGTGATTTTACCCGTCGTTTTTTATAATCAAGTATTAAACCCGAAAGGGTCAGGAGGTTTTTTATGAAGAAACTTATTACACTTTTGCTTACTGCCGTTATGGCGGTGGCGGCTTGCTTTTCTCTCACCGCTTGCGGAGACGATAAGAGCAATGCGAGAACGATCGATTTTTCGATGGGTGCGGAATTTAGCAACACTTATTACGCTATGTTTGCTGAAAGTATTCCCGAAGATTTCAAGATCGGCTTTATCTTCTTGCACGACGAAAAATCGCCTTACGACCTTAACTTCTACGACGCGGCAAAAGAAGCTGTTGCGGTTATGGGCTTAAAGGCGGATCAGGTCGTTTATAAGTTCAACGTTCCGGAATCGCAGGCTTGCTACGACGCGGCGAAAGAGATGATCGACGGCGGTGCAAAAGCGATATTTGCGGACTCTTTCGGTCACGGAACTTATATGGCGCAGGCGGCGAAAGATTTCCCGAACGTTCAGTTCTATCACGCGACCGGTACGGGTACATCCGTAGCGGACGCTCCCGCTAACCTTCACAATGCCTTTGCGCAGATTTACGTAGGCAGATATCTCGGCGGCGTTGCGGCAGGTATGAAACTCAACGAAATGGCTGAAGAAGATCCTTCTATAGTTAAAGACGGCAAAATCAAAGTCGGCTACGTTGGCGCGTTCCCCTATGCGGAAGTTAAATCGGGCTACACTTCTTGGTATCTCGGCGTAAAAGCGGCTTGCACTAACGACGTTACTATGGAGGTTAAATTCACCAACAGTTGGTATGACGAAGTCGCTGAAAAATCCGCGGCGGAATCGCTTATCGCTAACGGTTGCGTTCTTCTTTCTCAACACGCGGACAGTATGGGCGCTCCTACCGCTTGCGAAAAGGCGGGCGTACCCAACGTTTCCTACAACGGCAGCACCGTTGACAAATGCCCCAACACCTTTATCGTTTCTTCCAGAATAGACTGGGCTCCGTATTTCAAAATGATAATCGCGTCTTTCTCTGCGAAATATGTAGAAGTTACTGCGGATACTTACATTCTTCCCGATGATGCAGAAGATATAGACAGCGTTTACGTATCTGCCGCGACATTTATAAAAGAAACGATCGGCAAAGATTTTACGGCGGGCGATATGGCGCTAATTGGTTCTGTAAAAATGTCTGCGATAAACGCTGACGTTATGGCAAAAGGAACGCCTGCAAAATTAGCGGAAGAAATGATGAAAATAATGTATGAAGAAGATCCTTCCATATATATTTTCGATTGCTCCAAATTCACGGTAACGGTAAGCGAAACCAAGAACAAGGGCGCGGTTGTTGACGGTGAAGGACATCTTATTTCTTATCTTGCGGACGTTGTTGACGACGGAACTTTCACTCCCGATACGGATGTAATTTTGACGGAAGACGGCGTAACTTTCTTCTCCGAAAGCACGTTCCGTTCCGCTCCTTATTTCGATATCGATATCGACGGAATTACGATTATAGGCTAATCGAAACTTAAAATCAACGTTAAGGCGGGGGCAAAACTCCGCCTTAACCGATTTTATTTTATTAAAACATTAAAAATAAAAGGAGAGCGCCCGTGAAAAAACAGGTTGCTATCGAACTTAAAAACATTTGCAAATACTTTCCGGGGAAAGTAATGGCAAACAAAAATGTCAATCTTACCCTTTATAGGGGCGAGATTTTATCTCTTCTCGGCGAAAACGGTTCGGGTAAAACCACGCTTATGAATATGATTTCGGGTATTTATTATCCCGACGAAGGTCAGATTTTCATAAACGGCGAAGAAGCCGTTATCCGTTCTCCGAAAGACGCGTTTAATTACAAAATAGGTATGATTCACCAGCATTTTAAGTTGGTGGACGTGTTTACCGCCGCCGAAAATATTGTTCTCGGCGTAAACGAAGGTAAAAAATTCAATATTAAGGATGTAAATTCCCGTGTGCAGGATATAGCCGCCCGATACGGTTTCAGTATAGATCCCAAAAAACGAATACACGAAATGTCCGTGTCCGAAAAACAGACGGTAGAAATTATAAAAGTCTTATACCGCGGCGCGGATATCCTTATTCTCGACGAGCCTACGGCGGTTTTAACTCCGCAGGAAATAGAAAAACTTTTCGCGATTTTACGGAAAATGCGCGAAGACGGCAAGTCGATTATAATTATCACTCATAAACTCAACGAAGTTTTGGAAATTTCCGATCGGGTTTCTATACTTCGCAAAGGCGAATATATAGGCACGGTGGAAACTAAAAAGACCACCCAAAAAGAACTTACCGAAATGATGGTTGGGCAAAAAATCAACCTTAAAATCGAAAGGGTAAAAACCGATTTCGACAAACCGCTACTCGAAATAAGAGATCTTTGCGTAAATTCCGACGACGGGAGTTTGGCGATAGACAACGCGAGTTTTTATATTCGCGGCGGCGAAATTTTAGGCGTTGCGGGCATCGCGGGGTGCGGGCAGAAAGAACTGTGCGAAGCGATTGCAGGACTTCGTAAAATCGAGAGCGGGCTTATTATGCACAAGGGCGAAAACCTTATAGGTCTTTCTCCGAAAGAGATAATCCGAAAGGGCGTGTCTATGAGTTTTATTCCCGAAGACCGCTTGGGTATGGGACTTGCGCCGTCTATGTCGATTACCGAAAACCTGCTTTTAAAAACTTATTCGGAAGCAAAGGGACCGTTTGTCGACAGGGGCAGAGCGAGAATTCGCGCGCAGAAACTTATAGACGACCTTAACGTGGTAACCCCGTCCACCGAAACACCCGTAAGACTTTTATCCGGCGGCAACGTGCAAAAGGTACTTGTCGGCAGGGAAATAGAAGCAAACCCCAACGTGATTGTTACGGCATACCCCGTCAGGGGCTTGGATATAAACTCTTCCTACGCTATCTATGACATTTTGAACGAACAAAAGAGCAAGGGCACGGGCATTTTATTTATCGGCGAAGATTTAGACGTTATGCTCGCCCTTTGCGATAAAATAATGGTTATCTGCCACGGTAAGATAATGGGTATCGTCCACGCCGAAAAATCCGATAAAGAAGAGTTGGGGCTTATGATGACGGGCTCGCTTGATTTAACCGAAGAAAAGAAAGGCAAAAATTACGGTATCGCGAAAGACAGTAATTTAACCGAAGAAGAGTGGAAGGAAGTTAAAGTTTCTTCCGAAAAGGACGACTCGCAGGAGACTTTGAAAAATGACTGAACAGAAAAGTTTACACGAACCGCTTTTTCATATATCGAAAAGGGCGGCGCTACCTTGGTGGAAAGCGTGGCTTATCCGCGCCGCCGCAGTACTCGCCGCGCTCGTTATAAGTTCGATAATTATAGTTATCGTCGTCGGCGAAAATCCGTTTAAAATTTTCGCGTCGCTTATAGACGGCAATTTCGGCACTTCGTACAAGTTTTGGACGATGCTTGAAAACGTCGCGCTTTTGCTCTGCGTCGCGCTTGCGGTTACTCCCGCGTTTAAAATGAAATTCTGGAATATCGGCGCGGAAGGGCAGATTCTTATCGGCGCTCTCGCCGCTACCGCTTGCATTATGTACTTGGGCGATTCCGTATCGGAAGTCTTGCTTATCGTCTTTATGATAGCGGCGGCGCTTATCGCGGGCATTATCTGGGCGGTTATTCCCGCGCTCTTTAAGGCATTTTTCAACACTAACGAAACGCTTTTTACTCTCATGATGAACTATATCGCCATGAATTTGGTCGTACTCTTTATCAATATTTGGGTTACGAGCGGTTCGGGGGTCTTGGGCGTGCTTTCAAAAGGGCATTTCCCCGTTATAGCGGAAAATAAAAGTTTGCTTACCGTTTTTGTAGTCGCAATAGTTACCGCGCTTATGTTCGTATACCTTAAATACACAAAGCACGGTTACGAAATTTCCGTTGTGGGTGACAGTCTTAACACCGCGAAATACAGCGGGATGAACGTTAAAAAAATCATTATCCGAACTCTCGCTTTGTCGGGCGCGGTCTGCGGACTTGTAGGCGTTTTGCTCGTTGGGTCGGTACACCACACCTTAAACAGCAGTCTGGCGGACGGCAGGGGCTTTACCGCGATAATCGTTTCATGGCTCGCTAAATTCAATCCGCTGTATATGATTTTAACGGCTTTTCTCGTCGTGTTCTTCCAACGCGGCGCAAATCAACTCGCGTCTGACTTTTACGCAAGCAGGGTTACGGAAGATTTCGGCGACATTATAGTCGGCATAATATTCTTCTTTATCATAGGTTGCGAATTCTTTATAAGATATATTGTTAAATTCCGCAAAAAACACAAGGAAACGGCAACCGCCTCCGACTTTTTGTCGGAAGGCGATAATGTTAGCGACGGACAGGATAACGAGCCTGCCGCTCTCAAAGATAATGCTTTAAAGGGGGAAAAATAAATGGGCAGCGTAATTTCTTTCCTGTCGGGTGCCGTGCGTATCGGCACGGTGTTCCTTTTCGGCTCTACGGGTGAAACGCTTACCGAAAAGTCGGGACATCTGAATTTGGGTATCCCTGGGATCATGTGTTTCGGCGCGCTCGGCGGCTGTATAGGCGTTTCAATGGTCGGTTCGGTTACGTTTTTGACCGTTATCGTCGCTATGCTCTGCTCGTTTATTTTCGCGGGCTTTCTCGGCGCGATTTACAGCCTTTTAACCGTTTCTTTCCGCGCAAATCAGAACGTTACGGGTCTTACTATAACAACTTTCGGCGTCGGACTTACCAACTTTTTCGGTCCGCGCGTAAACGATTCCGCGTTTTTCGCCGCCAGTCGCGACCACTTTACTCACCTTTTCGGGTTTTATAAAGATTTGGGCTGGTTCGGAGACTTGTTCTTATCTTACGGCGTTTTGGTTTACGTAGCCATTATCATAGCGGTACTTGTTTCGCTATTTTTGAGTAAAAGCAAAACGGGTCTGCATCTCCGCGCCGTGGGCGAAAGTCCCGCCACCGCGGATGCCGCCGGTATTAACGTTACCGCTTACCGTTACTTATCGACCGTTATCGGCAGCGGCATTGCGGGACTCGGTGGGTTGTTCTATATAATGGACTATCTCGGCGGCAGTTGGGAATACACGATAGACGCTATGGGCTGGCTTTCTATCGCGCTCGTTATCTTTACGGTATGGCGTCCGAATTTAGGCATTTTAGGGTCTATTCTCTTCGGCGCACTGTATATTCTCGCGTACTATATTCCCGTACCGACAACGTATATTAACCTTTTGAAAATGATACCGTATCTCGTTACGATTATAGTGCTTGTGTTAACGAGTATCTTCGGAAGCAAGAATGTTCAGCCGCCCGCGGCTCTGGGACTTAACTATTTCCGAGAAGACAGATAGTATATTTATCGGGTATTTTATTTAACTCTTATTTTTACGCCCGCGCCGTACTTTTCGGCGCGGGCGTAAAGCATTTTAAATATAAAATTTCAATCGATAACATATAAATCGATAAATAATATATCAATAAATGTATTATCGATATGAAAATCGTTTTACAAATGCAAATAAAAGTGATAAAATGAAAAAGCGACAAAAATCGCTTTTTAGAAAAAAATTAAACGCCTAATTTATCAAAAAAGGGGGTCGTATGTATAAAATTACGTCGAAAAAATCTCTTAACGCAAGCGTAACGCAAATGGAAATTCTCGCGCCGCTCGTCGCAAATAAAGCGCGGGCAGGGCAATTCATTATTTTACGCGTAGACGAAGACGGTGAGAGAATTCCTTTAACAGTAGCGGGCACGGACAAAAAACAGGGAACTGTCAAAATAATTTTCCAGATAGTCGGCGCAACGACGATGAAATTAAACGCTTTGAACGCGGGCGATTATATTCAGGATTTTGTAGGGCCGCTGGGCAGGGCTACGGAAACCGAAGGTATTAAAAAGGTGTGCATTGTCGGCGGCGGCGTCGGGTGCGCCATCGCTATGCCCGTAGCGCAGGAGTTTCACCGCCTTGGCGCGGAAGTAACGAGTATTATCGGGTTCAGAAACAAGGATATCGTGATTTTAGAAGACGAATTTAAAGCCTGTTCCGACAAACTCTTCGTAATGACGGACGACGGCTCTTACGGCAGACACGGCAACGTTACCGTTCCTTTAAAAGAAATGTTATCAAACGGCGAAAAGTTCGATATGATAATCACGATAGGACCTTTGATTATGATGAAGTTCGTGGCGCTTACCGCAAAAGAGTTCGGCATACCGTGCACTGTATCTATGAATCCCATTATGATAGACGGCACGGGCATGTGCGGTGGGTGCAGGCTTACGCTTAACCGAGACGGCAAGCGCGTAACCAAATTCGCTTGCGTCGACGGGCCCGATTTTAACGGTTACGAAGTCGATTTCGACGAAGCAATGTCCAGAAATTTAATATATTCGGATTTTGAAAGAAAGGCGCGCGATAAAGCCTGCAATCTTTTCAAAAACGTTTAAGGGGGACAAAGATCATGGCTATTGTTGCAAAAAAACACGAAATGCCGACGCAAGCGGCGGACGTTCGCGCGCACAATTTTAACGAAGTGGCGTTAGGCTATTCCGCGGAAGTTGCCGTAGAAGAAGCAAAGCGTTGCTTGAACTGTAAAAACAGACCTTGCGTTGCGGGCTGTCCCGTAAACATCAATATTCCCGACTTTATCTCGCTCGTAAAAACAGGCGATTTTGAAGGCGCGTATAAAATAATAACGGAAACGTCTTCGCTCCCCGCGGTGTGCGGCAGAGTTTGCCCGCAGGAAACGCAATGCGAACAACGTTGCACGCTCGGCATTAAGTTCGAGCCTGTGGGGATCGGCAGATTAGAGCGTTTCGTCGCGGACTACCATAATAAGAACGCGGCGGCGGAAAAACCCGAACTGCCCGTCCAAAACGGACACAAGGTCGCGATAGTGGGATCAGGGCCTTCGGGGCTTACCTGCGCGGGCGACCTTGCGAAAAAGGGATATTCCGTATCGGTGTTTGAAGCGCTCCATACGGCGGGCGGCGTGCTCGTTTACGGTATACCCGAATTCAGACTTCCTAAAAGTATCGTGCAAAAGGAAGTCGACGGGCTTAAAGCGCTCGGCGTAAATTTTGAGACCAACGTCGTTATAGGCAAAACGCTTACGGTCGACGAACTTTTCGGGCTTGGATACGACGCGGTGTTTATCGGCTCGGGCGCGGGACTTCCTAATTTTATGAATATCCCCGGGGAATCCCTTAAAGGCGTGTATTCCGCCAACGAGTTTTTAACCCGTAGTAACCTTATGAAGGCTTACCGCGAAGAACCGAATACGCCTATTATGAAAGGCGGCAAAGTGGCGGTGTGCGGCGGCGGCAACGTGGCGATGGACGCCGCGAGAACGGCGCTCCGTCTCGGCGCGGATAAAGTGTATATCGTTTACAGGCGTTCTATGGACGAACTGCCCGCAAGGAAAGAAGAAGTGGAACACGCGGAAGAAGAAGGTATCGAATTTAAAATTCTTTGTAATCCCGTGGAAATTCTCGGGTATAAAAATCCCGACGATCCGCGCGACCCGAAAAACGGATTCGTTACGGGTATGAAATGTATAAAAATGGAACTCGGGGCTCCCGACGCGAAAGGTCGCCGTCGCCCCGTACCGATAGCGGGATCGGAGTTTGAACTCGACGTGGATACGGTGATAATGGCGATAGGCACTTCGCCGAACCCGCTTATTAAAAGCACGACGGAAGGGCTTTCCGTCAACGACCACGGCGGAATTATCGTAGACGAAAACGGGCTTACGACAAGACAAGGCGTGTATGCGGGCGGCGACGCGGTAACGGGCGCAGCCACAGTTATTTCGGCAATGGGCGCGGGCAAGATCGCCGCGAAGGCGATAGACGAATATTTGAGCGCGAAAAAAGACTAAAACACTTTACGCCCGAAAGGGCGCAAAAAGTCTTTACTTAAAAAGGGGGACTGACAAATGACGGTTATGAAAGCGACGCTCGGCAGACTTCCCGAATACTTGCGGGTGCTGACGTCCGAAGATATGAAAGATTTTGAAACCGTTTCCGCGACAACTATAGCCAAGGCGTTAAATCTCGGCGAAGTGCAGGTAAGAAAGGATTTAAACGCGGTAAGCGGCAAGGGTAAACCCAAAACGGGTTACGTAAAACAAGAACTTATCGAGCGGCTGAAATCGGTGCTCGGCGTAAACGAACGCACGTTCGCGGTTATAGTCGGCGCGGGTAAACTCGGCAAAGCGCTGTTAGATTACGGCAAGTTCGTAAAATACGGCGTGGAAATAGTTGCGGGTTTCGATATAGATCCGGCGCTGAAAACCGACGATATGCACGGCAAACACATTTATCACATTTCGGAATTTGCGGACTACGTTAAAAGAAACGGCATCGAAATAGGCGTTATCACCGTTCCGAAGTCGGCGGCGCAATCGGTGTGCGACCTGATGGTTGCAAGCGGCATAAAGGCGATATGGAATTTTGCCCCGCAAGCCGTAACCGTGCCGGACAGCGTGATTTTACAGCAGGAAAATCTGGCGCTGTCGCTTGCTTTTCTGAAATTACAGTTAAAAAACGTTTAAGGAGTTAGAAATGGATTTTCGCATCGAAAAAGATTCTATGGGCGAAATGCAAGTGCCGGCGGATAGATACTGGGCGGCGCAGACGCAGAGAAGTTACCAGAATTTCAAAATCGGCGGGGAACTTATGCCGAGAGAGATAACGGCGGCTTTCGGTATCTTAAAAAAGGCGGCGGCAATGGCGAATAACGCGCTCGGCAAACTGTCCGAAGAAAAGTTAAAGTTTATCTCGCAGGCGGCGGATGAAGTCGCGAGCGGAAAACTCAACGACCACTTCCCGCTCGTCGTATGGCAGACGGGTTCGGGCACGCAATCGAATATGAACGCGAACGAAGTTATAGCAAACCGCGGCAACGAACTCGCGGGCAAAAAACTTTTGCACCCGAACGACGACATCAATATGTCGCAGAGTTCCAACGATACTTTTCCGACGGCTATGCATATAGCGGCGGTCGTCGCGATAGAAGATAAACTTATGCCGGCGATAGACGCGCTCATAAAAACTTTCGACAGACTCGAAGCGGAAAATAAAGGCGTTGTAAAGAGCGGCAGAACGCATTTACAGGACGCCGTACCTATTTCCTTCGCGCAGGAAATAAGCGGCTGGAAAGCGATGCTTACGGAAACGAAGGAAATGCTCGCTCTCGCCGTGCCGAAACTTTCGCGTTTGGCGCTCGGCGGCACAGCGGTCGGAACGGGACTGAACGCGCCCGCGGGCTTTGCCGAAAAGGTTGCGGAAAACGTCAGCGCGTTAACGGGTAAATCTTTTATCACAGAACCCAACAAATTCCACGCGCTTACGAGTAAAGACGCGCTTGTGTTCGCGCACGGCGCAATGAAAGCGCTCGCCGCGAACCTTATGAAGATAGCAAACGATGTTCGTTGGCTGGCTTCGGGGCCGCGTTGCGGACTCGGCGAAATTTTAATTCCCGAAAACGAACCGGGGTCTTCTATAATGCCGGGCAAAGTCAATCCTACGCAATGCGAAGCCCTTACTATGGTTGCCGTGCAAGTTATGGCAAACGACGTGGCGGTCGGCATGGCGGCGTCGCAAGGAAACTTTGAACTCAACGTGTTTATGCCCGTTATAATTTATAACTTCTTGCAATCGGCGAAACTGCTCGCGGAAGGAATAACTTCTTTTAACAATAATTGCGCCGTGGGCATAAAGGCGAACAGAGAAAAAATGAACGCAAACTTGCATAATTCTCTTATGCTCGTTACCGCGCTTAATCCTTACATAGGCTACGACAATGCGGCAAAGACTTCCAAACTCGCTTTCAAAGAGAATATTTCGCTCAAAGAAGCGTGCGTTAAATTAGGGTTTTTGACGGCGGAAAGATTTGACGAAGTGTTCCATCCGGAAACTATGTCTAACGAACAATAATAACACGGTGTAAATTATGGAATTTTCTTATTATCCGGGCTGTACGCTTAAATCGAAAGGTAAAGACCTTGAAATTTACGCGATAAAATCGGCGGAAAAACTCGGCGTTAAAATGAACGAAATCGCAGACTGGCAATGTTGCGGCGGTTGTTATTCGACGGCAAAAGACGAAATCGCGACAAAACTTGCGTCCGTCCGCGCGTTAAAGGCGGCAAAGGCAAGGGGCGAAGACCTTTTGACGCTTTGTTCCGCCTGCCATAACGTAATAAAGCGCGTGAATTTCGATATGCAAAACGACAAAACCTTTAATTCGCGCGTAAATACATATCTTAACGACGGCGAATATAACGGTGAAACTAACGTTATCCACTATCTCGAAATGCTACGTGACAGAATAGGTTTCGATAAAATCAGACAGGCGGTCGTAAATCCTTTGACGGGCAAAAAGATCGGCGCGTATTACGGCTGTCTTTTATTGCGCCCGTCGAGTGTTATGGCGTTCGATAACCCCGAAAACCCGACTATTATGGAAGACTTTATAAAAGCGCTCGGCGCGACGCCCGTAAAATATCAGACGCGCAACGAGTGTTGCGGCGCGTATTGTACGCTTGAAGATAAATCGATACCCGAAAAGCGCGCGGGAAAAATTCTGGACGACGCGCTGTCAAAGGGCGCGGAAATGCTTATTACCGCGTGTCCGCTTTGCTTATACAATTTAAAAGTAAACGGAAAGGGTAAACTTCCCGTTGTGTATTTTACCGAACTTTTAGCGGAAGCGCTCGGAGTAAAGGAGTAACTTATGGATATGGAATTAAGGCGGCGAGTGGAAGAAATAAGCGGAGTATCCGTTCTAAAATGTATGAGATGCGGGAAATGTTCCGCAACTTGCCCGAACTACGACGAGATGGAATACCGTCCGCACGAGTTCGTGTATCTTGTGGAAAAGGGCGAAGTGGAAAAACTTGCGGAAAGCAAGTCGATATTTACCTGCCTTTCCTGTATGGCTTGCGTGGAAAGATGTCCCCGTCAGGTAGAGCCCGCAAAAATCATCGAAGCGGTAAAACTGATAAAAATCCGTAAACAGGGTGAAAACCATTTAAAGCCCGAACAGGTGGCGGAAAATCTCGACCCCGAACTCCCCGCGCAGGCGATAACTTCGGCGTTCAGAAAGTACTCAAAATAAGTCAAGGCAAAAAGGCAGGAAAAACTCTATGAAGAAAATAGGCGTATTCGTATGTTGGTGCGGAACAAACATTGCGGCGACGGTGGACGTAAAAGCGGTAGTAGACGCGATAAAACGGGAGCCGAACGTCGTCTTTTGCGAAGACTATCAATATATGTGTTCGGAAATCGGACAGAATAAAATCATAAACGCGATAAAAGACTGTAAACTCGACGGAGTGGTAATGTGTACCTGTTCGCCGAGAATGCACGAAGCGACTTTCAGAAAAGCGGCGGAAAAGGCGGGGCTTAATCCCTATCTTGTTGAAGTCGCAAACATAAGAGAGCAATGTTCGTGGATACATAAAGATATAAAAGAAGCGACGGAAAAGGCGATAGTTTTAGCCCGCACCGCGATAGCGAAAGTGCTGTTAAACGCGCCCCTTTAT
The DNA here is from genome assembly GCA_905235785.1 of uncultured Clostridia bacterium. Classification (GTDB taxonomy): domain Bacteria; phylum Bacillota; class Clostridia; order Christensenellales; family Borkfalkiaceae; genus UBA1259. The sequence goes on from CAJOMP010000012.1 coordinate 16,071, forward strand.
GCGGGCGAAACTCCCGTTATAAAGCGCGCGCTCGTTATCGGCGGCGGAATAGCGGGCATACAGTCCGCGCTCGATATCGCGGACGCGGGATTTGAAGTGGATATCGTGGAAAAGAAACCGTCTATCGGCGGCAAGATGTCCCAACTCGATAAAACTTTCCCGACGCTCGACTGTTCGGCGTGTATTTTAACGCCTAAAATGGTGGACGTTTCCGCGAGCGACAAAATAAATATATTCGCTTACAGTGAAGTGGAAGAAGTAAAAGGCTTTGTCGGCAATTTCCACGCTAAAATCCGCAAAAAAGCGAGATATGTGGACACGACGAAGTGTACGGGCTGTAAAGCGTGTATGGAAAAATGCCCTTCGCGCAAAACGCCTAACGAATTCAATCAAGGGTTAAATAACCGCACGGCGATATATATTCCGTTTGCGCAGGCAGTACCGAACGTCGCTACCATAGACCCCGAAGCCTGTCTTAAACTTAAAACGGACAAGTGCGGACTGTGCTCGAAAATTTGCAGCGCGGGCGCAATAGATTACGAACAGAAAGACGAAATAGTGGAAAGAGAATACGGCGCGATAGTCGTCGCTACGGGTTATAACGTTATAAATCTCGACCACTTTAACGAACTCGGATATTCGGATTGTAAAGACGTTATAACGTCGCTGGAATTTGAAAGACTGACTAACGCCGCAGGACCTACCGCGGGGCATCTCGTCTGTCCGTCGGACGGCAGAGAGCCTAAGACCATAGTGTTCGTACAATGCGTAGGGTCAAGGGGGCTGCGTCCTTGCGATAAGCCGTACTGCTCAAAGATTTGCTGTATGTATACCGCAAAGCACGCCATGTTGCTCCGTGAAAAGCATCCCGAAACCGACGTGTACGTTTTTTATATCGACGTGCGAACCCCCGGCAAGAATTACGACGAATTCTATCGCCGCGCGGTGGAACAGTACGGCGTGCATTACATAAAAGGTCAGGTTGGCAAAGTCGTCGAAAAGGACGGGCATCTCGAAGTTCAGGCGTCCGACCTTCTCACAAACGAACAATTGCATATAAACGCGGATCTTGTCGTTCTCGCGGCGGCTATACAGCCCGACGATACGGCAAGAAAAATAGGCACGATGCTCACCGCGAGTATGGATACCAACGACTTCTTTACCGAAGCGCACGCTAAACTCCGTCCCGTGGAAAGTCCCACGGCGGGTATCTTCCTTTCGGGCGTATGTCAAGGACCGAAAGATATTCCCGAAACGGTCGCTCAGGCGGGCGCGGCGGCGGTGAAAGTCATCGGGCTTTTATCGAAAGACAAACTTAAAGGCAACCCGTGCGTCGCAATTCCGAACGAAAACATGTGTAACGGCTGTTCGCTTTGCGCTACGGTATGCCCTTACGGCGCTATAACTTATGTCGACAAAGAATTCCGCGTTATGGGCAAAACGGTCGTTCGCCGCGTTTCGCAGGTCAACGAAGCGATTTGTCAAGGTTGCGGCGCGTGTACGGTCGCGTGTATGTCGGGCGCGATGGACTTAAAAGGTTTCGACAATAAATCGATTATGGCGGAGGTAGAAGCGATATGCAAGTAGAAAACAAAGAGTGGAAACCGAAAATCGTGGCTTTCTGCTGTAACTGGTGTTCGTATGCGGGCGCGGATCTTGCGGGGTCGTCAAGACTTTCGTACCCCGCGGAAGTTAAAATCATAAGAATACCTTGTTCGTGCAGACTTAATCCCACCTTTATATTAAAGGCGTTTCAGCGCGGCGCGGACGGCGTCATCCTTTGCGGTTGTCACCCCGGCGATTGCCATTATACTTCCGGTAACTATTTCGCCCGTCGCAGAATGACTACGCTGTTTTCTATGCTTAATTATCTCGGCATAGAGAAGGGCAGAACGCGCGTAGAGTGGGTTTCGGCGGCGGAAGGCGCGAGATTTTCGCAAGTTATGAACGATTTTGTGAAGAGTATAACCGAACTCGGCGAAAACAGAAAGTTGGAGGATTTAAGATGCAAGGAATAGAGAAAGCGGCTAAACAACGCGCCGAAGAACTGCTTAATAGCGGCGAAGTTGCCCGCGTTATCGGCTGGAAGGAAGGCGATTTTTCCTACGACGTAAGTCCCGCGACTTTTACCAAAGAAAACGTACAAGATTTTGCTTACACGCCTTTTTGCGGCGCAAATCTTTCTAAATATTTAATAGAAGAGAGCAAAAAAGAAGGCAAGACCGCGGTGTTTTTAAAACCCTGCGATACATACAGTTTCAACCAACTTTGTAAAGAACACAGAATAAACCGCGACAACATTTACGTCGTGGGAATAGAGTGCGACGGGAAAATCGACGTCGATAAAATCCGCGTTCGCGGCGTAGACGGCATACTTTCGGCGTCTGACGACGGCGAAAACGTGGCAGTAAACACTCTTTACGGCGAAAAAACGTTGAAAAGAGAAGATTTATTGCTCGAAAAATGCCGCGCGTGCAAAGGTAAAAAACATATGGTGAGCGACGAACTTATCGGCGAAGAAAAAGACGACGCTCCCCGTCCGCGCTTTACGATGGTAGAAAAACTCGAAAATATGACCGAAGAAGAGCGGTTTGCGTTCTGGAAAAAGGAATTGTCTAAATGTATACGTTGCAACGCGTGCAGGAACGTGTGTCCCGCGTGTTCGTGCGTAAACTGCGTTTTCGACAATCCCGCGTCTAATATCGCGTCCAAAGCGAACGCGGACAGTTTTGAAGAAAAACTGTATCATATAATTCGCGCGTGGCACGTCGCGGGGCGCTGTACCGACTGCGGGGAGTGTTCGCGGGTGTGCCCGCAAGGGATACCGCTACACCTTATCAACCGTAAATTCATAAAAGATATGAACGGATTTTACGGCGAATATCAGGCGGGCGTAAACATAGAAGTAAACGCGCCGCTTAACAGTTATGACGTTTCGGACAGAGAACCGAAAGATTTTGACAGCAAGGAGTAATGCGTTATGAAAAAAATCGCTGTTACAGAACTTAATTCCGTTTTCCGCGCTATCGCGGAAAACGCCGACCTGTTTCTTCCCGTCAAAAAGTCGGGGCAGACCGACTTTTGCAAGTGGGAAGAAGGCGATAAGGTCGATTTACATAAATTAAAAACGACAAAATCGGCAAAAAACGCGTTTTTCCCGCAAATACAGGATCTTGTTAAGTTTCAGGTGAGCGGAAAGGAAATCACCGTCGAAGACCCCGCTCTTCCCGATAAAAAACAGGTTATTTTCGGCGTGAAGGCGTGCGACGCGGCGAGTTTCGATATTCTCGATATGGCGTTTACCGAAGATTTCCCCGATACGTTTTATTCGGCGAGAAGGGAAAACACGACGATAGTTTCGCTTGCCTGCAATAAACCCGACGAAGCGTGTTTTTGCAAGGTTTACGGCATAGACGCAAGCGAGCCGAAAGGCGACGTTGTATCGTGGATAGTCGGCGACACGTTGTATTTACAGCCTATAACCGATAAGGGCAACGCGCTCGTCGAAAGTTTAAGCGACTTGCTTTCCGACGCGGACGAAAAAGACGTTTCCGCCGTTGAAGAAAAGAAAGCGGAAATCAAAGAAATAATAGACCGTTTGCCGTATTCGCATCTTAACCTTAAAGGGTTTGACGGCGAGCATCTTATGGAAAAATTCAATTCCGAAAAATGGGGCGAACTCGCAAGCGCCTGTTTAGGTTGCGGAACTTGTACCTTCGTCTGTCCTACCTGTCAATGTTACGACATAAAAGACTTTAAGACGAATAAAGGCGTAAGGCGGTTTAAGTGCTGGGATTCCTGTATGTATTCGGATTTTACGCTTACCGCGGGCGGTCAGCCAAGACCCACGCAGATGCAGAGATACCGCCAAAGGTTTATGCATAAACTCGTGTATTTTCCGTCAAATCACGGCGGGGTTTATTCCTGCGTAGGGTGCGGCAGATGCGTGCAGAAATGCCCGCAGATGTTAAACATCGTAAAAGTAATAAAGGTTTTGGGGGAGAAGAAAGACAATGAATAGAGAACCGCTTATACCCTTCGTGGCAAAAGTTATCGGCATCACCGAAGAAACGCCCGACGTAAAAACTTTTAAGGTCGTGGGGCTGGACGGTAAAAAACCGTTCGAGCATATTCCCGGTCAATGCGCGTTTTTGTCGATGCCCGGCGTCGGCGAAGCGTTGTTTTCGATAACAAGCAGTCCGACGAACAAAGAGTTTATGGAATTTTCTATAAAGAAGTGCGGTTGCGTTACCGAGTGGTTGCACAGCATAGAAATAGGTCAACAGGTAACTCTTCGCGGACCTTACGGTAACGGGTTTCCCGTCGAAACCGACTTCCGCGGCAAAGACCTTGTGTTTATCGCGGGCGGTATAGGGCTTGCGCCGCTACGCTCCGTCATAAACTACGTGAGAGATAACCGCAAAAATTACGGCAAAGTAACCGTGATTTACGGGTCGAGAAGCGATAACGATTTGGTTTTCCGTAGCGAAATAGAAAACGAGTGGATGAACGCCGAAGATTTTAACGTGTATCTCACAATCGACCGCGAAACGCCCGCTTGGAACGGGCACGTGGGGTTTGTTCCGAATTACGTTAAAGAAGTGCCGCTCGATAACGCGGCGACAGCCGTGCTTTGCGGCCCGCCGATAATGATAAAATTTACTCTTGCCGCTTTGCAGGAATTAGGCTTTAAAACCGATAAGGTTTATACTACGCTCGAACTTCGTATGAAGTGCGCGATAGGCAAATGCGGCAGATGCAACGTGGGCGATAAATACGTCTGTAAAGACGGACCCGTTTTCCGTTGCGACGAACTCAACGAGTTACCAAACGAGTACTAATAAGGAGAAAATATGAATACTGTCAACGTTTATTTTTTCGGTAAAAAATACGCTGTGCCCGACAATCTTACCATAATGAAGGCGATGGAATACGCGGGCTATCAACTCGTGCGCGGTTGCGGTTGCAGAAACGGTTTCTGCGGCGCGTGCGCGACCATTTACAGGATAAAGGGCGACAAGGAATTAAAGGCTTGCCTTGCTTGCCAGACAAAAGTGGAAAACGATATGTACGTCGCGACCCTTCCTTTTTTCCCGCTCGTAAAAATGGTTTACGACGTTGAAAAAATAAGTCCTTCGGAACAAATAATGATGCAACTTTATCCCGAAATATACGCGTGCGTAGGTTGCAACGCTTGCACAAAATCGTGCACGCAAGGGCTTAACGTCATGCAGTACATAGCATACGCCCAGCGCGGCGACTTCGCTAAATGCGCCGAAGAATCTTTCGACTGCGTTATGTGCGGGGTATGTTCTTCGCGCTGCCCCGCGGGGATATCGCACCCGCAGGTCGCAATGCTTGCTCGTCGCCTTAACGGTAAGTATCTTGCGCCCAAGTGCGAACACTTACAGGACAGGATAAAGGAAATAAAAGACGGCGCGTTTAACGACCTGTTAGAAGGGCTTATGGCGAAGCCGATAGAAGAACTCAAAGAACTGTACAATACGAGAGAAATCGAAAAGTAAGGAGTGAATTATGTATACAAGTCCCGAAATACTTTCTTCGCTTAAAAAGGTAGAAGAGACGAGAGCAGAAAGATTTAAGCATAAAGACGAAATCCCGCGTATGAGCGCGGCGGAAAAAGACGATATATTAAAAGCCTATCATCCCGATTACAAGAGCGAAGGTTTTGAAAATCTTAAAGTGGGCGTAAATAAAGGCGATAAAGTCCCGCACGAACTTGCGGCTTATTTGCAAGCGCACTCGCGCATAAAGGACGTAAAGTTAGACCTTGAAAAACCCGATTACGACGTGGACGTTTTGATAATCGGCGGCGGCGGCGCGGGGGCTTCGGCGGCAATCGAGGCGCACGCTGCGGGCGCCAACGTTATGGTGGTAACGAAACTCCGTATGGGCGACGCGAATTCGATGATGGCGGAAGGCGGTATTCAGGCGGCGGATAAGCCGAACGACAGCCCCGCGATACATTATATAGACGTTATGGGCGGCGGGCATTTTGCGAACAAGCCCGAACTCGTTTATAAACTCGTTACCGAAGCGCCCGACGCTATCTCCTGGCTTGAAAATCTCGGCGTGGAGTTTGACAAAGACGAAAAGGGCAATATGATAACCACGCACGGCGGCGGGACTTCGAGAAAGCGTATGCACGCCTGTAAGGACTATTCGGGCGCGGAAATTATGAGAACGCTCCGCGACGAAGTTTTAAACAGGGGTATTCCCGTCGTGGACTTTACCGCCGCGATAGAAATAATAAAGGACGAAGAAGGAAAGGCGGCGGGCGCAGTGCTCCTTAATATGGAAACCAAAGATTTGTTGATAGCGCGCGCAAAAACCGTCGTTATCGCGACCGGCGGCGCGGGAAGGATGCATTATCAGGGATTTCCGACAAGTAATCACTACGGCGCTACTGCGGACTGCTTGGTTTTGGGCTACCGCGCGGGCGCGAAACTTCTTTATCCCGATACTTTGCAGTATCACCCGACGGGCGCGGCGTTCCCCGAACAGATTTTAGGCGCCTTAGTTACCGAAAAGGTGCGCTCTTTGGGCGCGCAACTCGTTAACCGCGACGGCGTAGCGTATATTCACCCCTTGGAAACGCGCGACGTAAACGCTTCGGGCATAATCCGCGAGTGTTCTACGCGTGACGAAGGCGTGGATACGGGAAACGGAAAGGCTGTCTGGCTCGACACCCCGATGATAGAAATGATAGGCGGCGAAGGCACTATTATGAAACGTATTCCCGCAATGTACAGAATGTTTGCTAAATACGATATAGATATAAGGAAAGTGCCGATACTCGTTTATCCTACGCTTCACTATCAGAACGGGGGCTTGGAAATAACTCCCGACGGTATGACGACAAAGGTCAAAAACCTGTTCGTCGCGGGCGAAGCGGTAGGGGGTATTCACGGCAGAAACAGACTTATGGGCAACTCGCTCCTTGATATAATCGTATTCGGAAGAAACGCGGGCAAGGAGTCCGCAAAGGCGGCGAAAACCGCGAAACTCGGAAAACTCACTCTTTCGCACGTTGCGGAATTTGAAAACGAACTTGCGGCGGCGGGTGTAACAACCGAACTCGTTTCTCCCAAACTTTTACCTAACTATACGAAACAAAAAGATATTTAACATAAGGAAGATTTTTTTATGAGTTTATTCGGCGGATATTATCAGATTTCGGGACTTACTTTTTTTCTTTTCACCCTGTTTATTATAGTTTCCGTGGGCTATGCCTTGGGCGGAATTAAGATAAAGGGCGTTTCGCTCGGAACTGCGGGCGTGTTTATAATTTCGCTCGTGTTCGGTATGATTTTTTACGAAAGCGTTGAAACTTCTTACGCGAGCGCGAAAGCGGCGTACAGCATAGTTCAAAATGTCGGACTGTTGTTGTTCGTTACGAGCGTCGGTTTTATCGCAGGACCTAATTTCTTTTCGGGACTTAAAAAGAATTTTAAATCGTACATACTTTTAGGGCTTGTAATTATTTTGTCGTCGGGCGTGGTAACGGGACTTATTATGTGGGCGACGGGTATGAATTCCGCTATGGGCACGGGGCTTTTGTCGGGCGCGTTGACGTCTACCCCCGCGTTTTCGGCGGCGCTCGCGTCTTTGCCTGCGGAATTTCAGGCGGAGTGCACGGCGGGGCACGGAATAGCGTATTTATTCGGCGTTGTGGGCGTGGTGCTCTTTGTACAACTCGTACCTAAATTTATGAAAGCCGATATGGGCGCGGAAAGACAGAAAATTATGGTCGCAACGCTTAAAGCGAGCGAAGAAACGACAAAGAAACTCTTTAAGTTAGACGATTTCGGTTTATTCGGGTTCGGTTTAGCGGTTATCGCGGGCGTTATAGTCGGTATGATAAAAATTCCGATAGGCAAAGGCTCGTTCTCTTTGGGAACGACGGGCGGCCCGCTTATTATGGCGCTTATTTTCGGACATTTCGGTAAATTCGGAAAGTTAAAAATAATGCCCGAAGAACACACGTTAAAAGTGTTCCGCGAATTCGGTCTTATGCTGTTTTTAATCGGCGCGGGAGTGCCGGGCGGCGCGTCTTTCCTGAAATACGTTACCGCTATGAACTTTATCTACGGCGCTATTATGACGCTTATTCCTATGATAGTCGGCTTTATCGTGGCGAAGTTCCTTCTTAAGATGCCGCTACTTAACAATCTCGGCTCGATAACGGGCGGTATGACGAGTACCCCCGCGCTCGGAACGCTTATTTCCGTTTCGGGTACGGAAGACGTCGCTAACGCCTACGCCGCGACTTATCCTATCGCGCTCGTTTCGGTGGTTATAGTCTCGCAAGTTTTAATACTTATTTTCCCCGTAGTGTAGGGACATACGCATTAAATAATAACGCGCCCCGAAGCCTTGCCTTCGGCGCGTAAATTTTACCGTTTAATTATTTCAGCGGTTTTAAGCCCGCCTTTTTTCGGAGCAGAAAAACAAAAGCGGAAACCATAAACGACAGTCCGCACACCAAAAGCGCAAACACGGGCAAAAGCGCGCCGTTTCCATTTGGCGAAAAACTGTAAAAATCGGGCCACGCTTTGAGCCCTGCCACCATTACGCCGTAAACCGTGGCGTAAACTACCGTCGGCAAAAGCGCGTACAGGGTGCATTTAAAACGCAACGCGGGCTTTTTCTCGAAAAATATAAAATCGGTAACGGACAGCGCGGGGATAAGGAAATGCAGAAAAAAACCGTTCCCGCGGAACAGCATAAAATAACTTTCGCCGTACATCGCCGCCATAGGGCTTAAAAACAGCGCGACGGTCGTAAACGTAAGCGCAACCGCGCAGGTTGCAACGTATTTTATTATAAGCGCCCATTTCGGAAAAGCGTAATCGTCGCCGATAACGTTTTTTACGTTAAAGACAAGCATAATTCCCGCCGCTATCGCGGAAAACGCGTTCGATAAAGTGGTAAAATATCTGAAAGACTGTAACCCCGTAAAGTCGGTAAGGGTTGCGCCGTTCACCGTTTGCGTTTCCCGCACCACGTCGGTTCGGAAATTGTGAGCAACGGAATAAGCGGTTATGATTACCACAGTCAGGTTTAACATTAAGGACGCAACGTTTAATTTTCTCTTATTCATATCTCGCCTTTTAGTTTTTTATCTTATTATGCGTAATCGAAAAATAAAAATAACCGAAAAATTTATTCACCCCCCTTTTTCGCGATTGACTTAATCGGCGTAAAATGTTATACTTATTCCGTAATCAGTTAAAACTTGAATTTTTCTGCAACTGACGGAAAAGCGGATAACCGCGGGGGAACAGAAAAATGAGAAGAAAAGGATAATTCCTTTGCCGACCGTCTGGGCACGCTCGTTTCCGAAACGCGAGTTGCGCCCTTTTATATTTTTTAAACGGAGTGTTTATTATGAAAAAAGTTGGTATTGTAATGGGTAGTACAAGCGACTTTCCCGTGGTCGAAAAGGCGACAGATACGCTTAAAACTCTCGGAATCCCGTTCGAAGTACACGTTTATTCCGCTCACCGTTCGCCGGACGCGGCGGCGGAATTTACAA
>CAJOMP010000013.1 GCA_905235785.1 uncultured Clostridia bacterium
CATAATCCTCCGCAGTATAACGGTTATAAAGTTTACTGGTCTGACGGCGCGCAGATAGTTCCGCCGTACGATAAAAAGATAATAGAGAGTATAAACGCCGTTTCCGATTATCGCCTTATAAAAAGGATAAGCGAAAAAGACGCGGCGGCACAGGGGTTGCTTAAGGTAGTCGGCAAGGAAATAGACGATGCATTTACGGAAAGAGTGAAAAGCACCGTACTTAATCCCGATGCCGTTTTGCGGCAGGCGGAAAGGATAAAAATAGTATATTCCCCGCTTAACGGTACGGGCAGAATCCCCGTTCTCCGCATTCTTAAAGAGTTGGGTTTTAAAAACGTCTGGACGGTAAAAGAACAAGAAATGCCCGACGGTAATTTTCCAACTTTAAAATACCCTAATCCCGAAGATCCGGCGGCGTTTGACCTTGCGCTTCGTTTAGCGAAGGAAAAAGACGCCGATATCGTTCTTGCAACCGATCCTGACGCCGACAGACTCGGCGTTTACGTAAAGGATAAAGACGGGGTTTATAAGGCTTTCAGTGGCAATATGAGCGGACTTCTTATCGCAGATTACAGATTGTCGCAAATGAGCAAAAAGGGACTTTTGCCAAAAAACCGCGCGGACGCCGCAATGGTTACGACAATAGTTTCTTCAAGGTTGTCAGATAAGATTGCCGCGGAATACGGAATAACGTCTTTCAACGTGCTTACGGGATTTAAATATATCGGTGAAAAAATAAAGGAATTTGAAAGAGCAAAGGCGGCTTGTGGCGGAAATGTAGACGGCGCGAAAGGCGCTTACGAGTTTGTTTTCGGTTTTGAAGAGAGTTACGGCTGTCTTGTGGGGACTTACGCACGGGACAAAGATGCGGTTACGGCGGTCTGCGCGTTATGCGAAGCCACCGCATTTTATAAAGAACAAGGTCTTACCCTGTGCGAAGTAATGGATGGCATTTACGCGCGACACGGATTTTTTAAAGAAGACCTTATTACTGAAACGTATTACGGACCGGACGGGCTTACAAAAATGAACGGCATTATGGATAGACTACGCAAAAACCCATTTACGGACATAGGCGGCAATGCGGTTAAAGCGGTGCGTGACTATCTCTGCGGCGAATGTGTCGATTCGGTTACGGGCGAAAAATCGCGCTTAAATTCGGTCAAAAGCAACGTGCTTTATTACGAACTCGAAAACGACGGCTGGTGTTGCGTAAGGCCTTCGGGCACGGAACCGAAGATAAAACTTTATTTCGGCATAAAAGGAAAAACCGAGAGCGAAGCGGTAAAGGCGGCTGAAAATTTTAAATCAGCGCTTCTTGCCGCGGTTAAAAACTGAAAATGAAATGTATAATATTAGCGGGTGGCAGCGGCGATAGATTGTGGCCGCTTTCCAGAAAAAACTACCCAAAACAATTTATGGATATCAGAAAAGGAAGATCGCTTTTTCAGGAAACTCTGTTAAGGAATATTCCTTTTTGCGACGAGTTTATTATCGCGACGAATATCAAATACGAAAGCATAGTAAAGAGTCAGTTGCAGGATTTTCAGGAATTGAAATATTCCATAATAATGGAAGAAAACCCCTTAAAGACTGCTATTTCCATAGTAACGCTCGCGTTGAACAGCGATATTGAAGAAGAATTTTTGATAGTTTCCACGGACAATATAATTGACGGGGAATACAATTCTTATATAACGCGCTTAAAATCCGTAATCAAAAAAGATAAGATAGCGGTTGTCGTTACATCTCCGAAAACCGGTGCTGTCGGTAATCATTACGTAGAGAAAATCGGCAATCAGATTCGTTTCGTAACGGAATGGAATAGATTTTGCTTTTTAGATAGCGGCATAATGGGATGTAAAGTTTCTACTCTTCTCGATAACATTGACAAAGACTTTTTGCAAAAGTGTCAGCACGTTTCTATAAAAGCAAACTGCATTGTCGAGAATAAAAAGTATCCGGTAGAGCATAAGTCGCTGGTTAGTATACTTACAACCGAAAACATTGAACTTGTAAAAGCCGAATTTTCATGCGTAAGAATAACAGATATCGTATCATATTACAATTCTCTCGGCAAAGAGCAGGATTTTTCCAACGTAGTAGAATATGGTTGTAAAAACGTTAAGATAATAAATTCCGTCAGCGATAAACTTGTTTTTGCGCATAATTTAAAAGATATAGTCGTGGCAAATACGCGTGACGCCGTATATATTGCCAAAGTGGACAGCAAAAAGGGAATAAAGGAAATTCCGCGTAATTTCACTTGCGACAGGGAAAAATTTTTCGACGAGTATCCCGTATTTTATTACGAATGGGGCATAAGCGAAACCCTTCTGGGAACGGAAACTTATAAAGTCAATAAAATAACTTTGTATCCTAAAAACACACTTACCGCTAAATCCGAAAAACGGTTTTATACTAATTTTTTGATTCTCGACGGCGACGTTACGGTAGCGGAAAACGGCAAAGAACCGACTGTGTGTTTCAGTAACGACAGCGTTTCTTTCGACAGCGGAAAGGGATATTCCATTACTAATTCCGGCAAGAGAAACGTAACCCTTATTAAAACTGAAAATTTGCCGAATAAAGAAAACGCAGATGAAGGCGCAGGCGTAGGATGTTTCGTTAAACTGAATCCGACTTTTAAAGATTATATCTGGGGCGGAATACTTATCCGCGACAAGTTGAAAAAGGATGTCGGTTCGCTTACCAAGGTGGCCGAAAGTTGGGAGTTGTCCGCTCATTCCGCGGGAGAATCGGTGATTGCAACCGGTAAGTATAAAGGCAAACCGCTTTCTTCGTTCTTGTCTTCGATAAGCAAGGACAATCTCGGGTGGAAGGCTTGCGATTACGATAGGTTTCCGCTTATGGTAAAGTTCATAGATGCGAAAGAAAGCCTATCAATTCAAGTACATCCGGACGACGAGTACGCTTTCTCCAAAGAAGGCGATTACGGAAAAAACGAAATGTGGTATATAATGGACGCCGCGAAAGATGCGTTTATATATGTCGGTTTCAAAAAAGATGTCACAAAAGAAGAAATTACGGATCGTATCAAAAATGGTACGATAGAAGAAATATTAAATAAAATTCCGGTTAAGAAAGGCGAAACGTATTTCCTGAAAACGGGAACGGTGCACGCGATAGGCGCGGGATGCTTAATATGCGAAATTCAGCAATCGTCCAACATAACGTATAGATTATACGACTACGGCAGAACCGAATCGAACGGTCAGCCAAGAGAACTTAAAGTAGAAGACGCGTTGGCTGTTGCAGATTTGACTGCGACCGACGCGAATTGCAAGAGCGATTACAGTGTTATAAAGTTTCACGGGTATGCTAAACAGTTGCTGGGGCAATGTAAATATTTCGTTGTAACGAAGTACGATATCGACGGTGAGTTGACATTAGCGCCGAACGGAGCGTCGTTTAAAACGGTGGTAGTAATAGGCGGAGAAGGGAAAATAGATAACGGCACTAATAGTTATGACACCGCGCTTGGCGATACGTGGTTTTGCGGGAGTAAAGAAATAATTAATTTGCAAGGCAAATTGACCGTTCTTATTGCAAATATTTAGCGGAGTGTTATTTTGAAAATAGCGATTGATTGCAGATATATCGGCAAATCGGGTATAGGCAGAGTGTGTAAAGGAATAATCGATAATCTGGATTATTCTATTAATCAATATTACCTAATAGGGGATAAAGCAAACCTTGCAAGTTATTCGAGTGCCACTATTATAGAAGATAATACTGAACCGTACTCTCTAAAAGGGCTTTTGTGTTTCAACAAAAAGAGAATAAATAAAGAGTGCGACGCGCTTATTATCCCTAATTTTCTTATACCTTACGGAATAAAGATACCTATTCACGCCGTAATGCATGACTTGATATTTCTTGACGTTAAGGAAACGACGAACGGAAAAATAGATTATTTTATCAAAAAAACATTGCTTAAACGCTGTGTGAAAAAAGCGAAAAGCGTTTCCTGTGTTTCGGCTTTTACGTTTAATAGATGTGAGAAGCATTTTAAAAAATATGCGGACAAATGTTTTGTTAATTATGAAGGGCTTTCAGACGACGTTATAAAATATGCAAAAACGCACGAACAACTTGAAAAGACAGACGATATAATATTCGTGGGCAACGTTAAACGCCATAAAGGCATAAAAACTCTTCTTTCCGCGTTTTCCGACATAGATAACGGGCTTAAACTAAAAATCATAGGTGAAAAAGACGGTTTTATCACCGGACTTGATTTGGACGAGAAAAAGTATGAAAACGTCGTATTTACGGGTAGATTAAGTAACGACGATTTATTAACAGAGATAAGTAGGGCAAAGTTTCTTATCCAGCCGTCCGTTTACGAAGGATTCGGACTGCCGCCGTTAGAAGCGCTTTATCTTGGCACTAAACCGATAATCAGCGATATAGAAGTTTTTAAAGAGATATATTCAGATTTGCCCGTATCGTTTTTCAAGGTCGGCGACGCGGAAAATCTGAAACATAAAATTCTTACCGAATCTCCGTATATGGAAAACGTAAGGCAAAAAATAAACGGAAAATATAATTACGCTTTATTCGTGCAGAACATTTTAAGTCGATTAGAGAGTGAAGTAGGAAAAAAATAATATGACATTTTCAATAACGCCGATAGGCGGCGTATTAATTATAGGGCTTATGGCTCTTCTATATAAAGATTTTTTCAGGGAAAAACGCCTTGCAACAGCAAACGGCGGTAATTTTGTTTTTAAAGATTGTTTGAAAAAGTTTTATATAGAAGTTTTTTATCTTTACGTATGCGTTGCTTTATTTACTAATCTCGGATATTTTGTAAAAATCGGTAATTTTGATGTCGGATATTCGTACGTTTTATCTCTCGTTCTTTTTTGTATAGCGATAATACTTATTTTTTCTGAAAGGCTCTACGATAAAAAACTGATGATTATCGGCGGAGTTTTTGCTTTAAGTTGCGGAATAGGGCTGGCGCTTGCTTATATTTTTCCGTATAAAGGCGGATACATTGACGATATTTCCAAATGGGATTTATATATTCAAGGACAAGCGGATAAAGTATATGTAATCTCGCCATCATTAACACATTTTAAATATTTATTCAATATAGTTAAATATGCAGTTATTCTTTCGGTGACAAAAGCAACAATGGGTTTTCGTCGAGTGTGGGACAAATTGCTTGATATAATAAATGTAATTGTTGTAGTCGTTGTAGTTTACGGTTTTTTTGAGATTTTTTCCGATAAAGTTATAGGCAAAAGTCCGATAGGCTATTTTTTTAATCCGATTTTCGGTGAGGCGGAAGCAACTTTTAATAGAACGGACAGGTTTCAGGGACTGTATAAAGAGGCTTCGCATTATGCGCTTTATTTATTCTATATTGTATTGTTTGAAATGATTTATTTGTTGACAAAAAAAGGTGGTTTAACGAAGAAACGGTTGATAGTGGAATACATTAAAATGGCGTCGCTTATTTTGTTGATGGTGATATCCACTTCTTTTAGTAATTTGATACTATTACCGCTTTTATACGTTTTTTTTGTCAGATATATAATAAATCCTAAACATAAATTAGAGTGGGTTCTCTGCTCGATTGCGGTCGCGGCGTTTGCGATGGCTGTAATTGCTAATGGAGAAATTTCACGGTGGTTAGGATTAAGTGCCTTAAACGAGAAGTTGAACGAATTGATTAACGTATTATATGATTTGGTTTCCGGCAAAAATGTTGGGATATCTTCCGTTGGCATAAGATTTACCAGCATATTTGAAATGATAAAAATATTTGTGGCAAGACCGGTATTCGGTATAGGCGTAGGTATAACGGATGCGCATACGACGTTTTTTTCGATCCTTGCGTGTACGGGGATTATCGGAACGGCGTTATGGATAACTGTAATTCTTAATTTCGGCAGATTTACCCGTAACAATTTGCTTTTTGCTATAATTATGCTTATTTCAACCTTATTTGTCGGCGGAATAGGATATATTACCTTTATTATTTATCCTGTTTTGTTTTATTATATGGGCATACTGTTTCCGAGTAAGGGAAAAACGTATCATAAAGTTGTTATAGAAGGGATATCTATTGGCAATTTTGCCAAGATTACTGGAATTGAGAGAGTTTGTCGGGAAGTGCTGTTAAGACTTGATAAAACTTTGGCGAAAGAGTTCCCTACCGAATACGTCTATATTAAAAATTCATTTCATGATGTTATTAAACCAGAAGAGTTAAAAAATATAAAATGCGTAGAATTAAATTGCCGAAGAAAAAAAGTTGCTAAAATGCTGGCATTACCAAGATATGTAAGAAAAAATCAAGCCCTTTGTGCATGTTTATCTGTCGAATTTTTATTATGTAAAGGTCAGATTTCAAGCATTTACGACCTGCGACCGATTACTTTCAAGAATTTCGATTTACCGCGTTTCCGAGCCGCATATAAACGTGCGTTGTTAAGCATTAAATATTTGTCGAGCGTAATAGTAACTGATTCGGATTATCAGAAAAACGAAATTATCAAGCGTCTTAAAATAAATCCTAACAAACAGAAGGTTTATACCGTATATCCCGGGTGGGAACACCTTAAAGATTTGAAAAGCGATGAAACGGTTTTCGAGAGATTTCCGCAAATAGTAAAGGGCGAGTATTTTTATTCTCTCGGAAGTTTAGCGCCACATAAAAATTTCAAATGGGTGATGGAAGTGGCAAAGCGTAATCCCGATAAAACGTTCGTTATAGGAGGCGGCAAGGGACTTGACGTTTGGAAAGACGATATTGAAACGCAGGAATATAAAAACGTTATATTTACGGGATACGTGAGCGACGAAGAGAATAAGTCTTTAATGTCGCATTCTAAGGCATTTTTGTTTCCTTCTATTTACGAAGGTTTCGGGATACCGCCGCTTGAAGCGTTATTATGCGGGGCGAAAGTATTGTGCTCAAATGCGACTTGCTTACCCGAAATATATGAAGATACTGTAGTATATTTTGAGCCATACGATTACGACATTGATATAGAAAAATTATTGCAGCAGCCCGTCGCCGACCCTGCTAAAATATTTGAAAAGTGTTCTTGGAAAAAAGCGGCGGAACAATGGCGGGAGATTATTTTAAATCAATTATATGCCGAAGGGAACGGAGAGTAGAAAATGAAAGTAGCCGTATATTTGACGAGAAACCATAATTTTCGGGACGGCGTTACACATTATGCGTCCGAAGTGTTGTGTAGAATCCGATATGGAGATACAGATTATTTTGGTGCAGCGTGGTTGCCGTTAGGATTAAGTGAACAGGAAGCGACATTATGGTATAAAGAGATATATGGGGACTTAAACTTTGTGTTTTGTAAGACGCTACTGCCCAACAGGTTTCTTTTTGATTTATGCGAAAGGAAAATGCCTTTTTTTTATGACAGGCTTTTTAATAATGGTGCCGCCGTACATCTTTTTATAAACAACTTTATACCGCGTAATAAAATACACGGGAAAAAAGCCGTGATTATTCACGATTTGACCCCGTTATGCGATATTAGGGCGAATAAAATAAAAACCAAAAAAGTGTTTGGCGATTACGATTATACAGTAAATGTCGCCGACATTATTTTTACCGATTCGGAATATTCGGCAAACGAAATTATTAAATATTTCCCACAGGCACAGGGGAAAATTGTCGTTAATTACTGCGGTATGGATTACGAACGTTTTTCTACACCCGTGTCCGAAGAATTGAAAAAAGAAATACAAGCGGAATACAATCTTCCCGAAAAGTATTTTTTATTCGTTGGACAAGCCCGCGAGAATAAAAATCTTAAAAACACTATAAAAGGCTATGCGCTTTTATCGGAAGAAATAAGAAAGGAATATAAACTCGTTCTTGCGAACCATACGAAGGATTTAGTCGAGTTGTCGGAAGAATTAGGCGTTAAAGAGAATATAAAATTTTTATCGGGAATAAAAGAAGAATATCTCGTGGGCGTTTTCCAGATGGCATTTTGCGAACTTTTGATTTCGTTTTCGGAAGGTTTCGGGCTGCCTATGGTGGAAGCGATGGCGGCGGGAGTGCCTTCTATAACGTCAAACTGTTCCTGTCTGCCCGAAGTCGCGGGCGATGCGGCGCTTACGGTAAACCCCTACGATACGGAAGAAATAAAAAAAGGCATGCAACGAATTATAGAAGACGATTATTTAAGACAAGAGCTTATAGAAAAAGGCAAGAATCGGGCAAAAGATTTTTCGTGGGAAAAAACAGCACAAATATTTGAAACGAAATTGAAAAAATTATGCAGATAGAGAGAACGAAGCAATCCGTTAAAAGTTCATTAAGCGGTTTTATATTTAAAATCATAACGTTGCTTTTTCCGTTTTTGGTAAGGACGGTAATAATTAAACGTCTCGGTGAAGAATACGTAGGATTAAGCACTTTATTTACTTCCGTTTTGCAGGTATTGTCTTTATCCGAACTTGGGTTTGCTTCTGCAATCGCTTATGCAATGTATAAGCCGATTGCAGAAGACGATAAACCTAAAATTTGCGCGCTTTTGAATTTTGTAAAGACGGTTTACAGAATAATAGGAATATTCATTTTGGTTGTCGGCGTTGCGATTATACCGTTGTTACCGCATTTTATCAATGCGGAGTCGCCACCACCTTCCGATGTTAATCTGTATATTTTATACGGGATTTATCTTTTCAATACCGTTATAAGTTATCTGTTATTCGCATATAAAAGCGTTCTTTTAGCGGCGTATCAGAGACTTGATGTGGAAAATAACGTAATGAGTTTTTGTAATATTGTCATGTACGCTTTTCAGATAGCGGCGCTCTATGTTTTTAGAAACTATTACGTTTATATAGTGTTTTTACCGCTTTCGACTATTGCAATAAACCTTTTACGTTCATTAAGGGTAAAAAAGATTTTCCCCGAATATGTTTGCAAAGGTACGATAGAAAAATCCGAAAAGAAAGGTGTCTACAAAAATATCGGCGCGCTTATGGGACACAGATTGAGCGGTGCTGTCGTTACGTCGGTAATGAATATAATTATTTCCGCAAATCTCGGATTGATATTGCTTACGAGATATGGTAATTATTATACTATTATCAACGCTATGTTAGGTATCATTTTAATAGTTTACAGTTCAATTACGGCAGGCATCGGTAATAGTATCGTAGTCGATTCAGTAGAGAAAAATTATACCGATTTTAAAAACCTGACATTTATCAACGTGTGGATGGTCGGCTGGATATTCGTTTGTTTGATTTGTTTGTTTCAGCCGTTTATGACGATTTGGATGGGCGAAGATAAATTATTACCATTCAGTACCGTAATTTTATTTTCTTTATATTTTTATTTTTGGCGTTTTAAAGATATGCTTAACACTTATAAAGATGCGGCGGGTATGTGGAAAGCGGACTGGCTTAAACCTTATGTCGTTACGGCGGTTTCGCTCGTTCTAGGTTTGATACTTATAAACGTCTGGGGAATAAACGGCACGTTAGTCGCTGTTATCGCGGGCGTTTTCGTAGTTTCGATGCCGTGGGAAACGCACGTTTTTTTCAGAATGTATTTTAACAGGTCGCCGAAAAATTATTATTTGAGAATGCTTATTTACACCGTTATAATCGTTGCTATTGCGGCACTGACTTATTATGTGTGCGGGCTTGTAGGCGGAACGGGTATACTTACGTTTATTTTAAAACTCGGTGTTTGCGTTGTCTTACCTAATGCAATTATCTTGTTGTTAAGTTTCAAAACTCCGGAGTTTAGGTGGCTGACTGTAAAAATAAAACAAATATTTAAGAAAAATTAACTATATTTAAGGTCGAAACTAAACCCAAATCCCTTGACTATTTTCGGTTAAAGGTATTACAATATAATCGGTACTAAATGTACACAAAGTTACATTAGGAGAAAAATATTATGATAACACACGGCAACTCTATCGAAATCATTTGCGGTAATTCCAACCGCCCCCTTGCGGAAGCGGTCGCGCAGGAACTCGGGCTCACTCTTTCGGACGCGGAAGTCGGTAAATTTTCCGACGGCGAAATTAACGTTACTCTTCCGCATACCGTAAGGGGTAAAGACGTATTCATTATTCAGTCGACGTCCGCGCCCGTAAACGACAATCTTATGGAACTTCTTATTTTAATCGACGCGTGCAAACGCGCTTCCGCGGGCAGAATTACGGCGGTTATGCCGTATTTCGGTTACGCACGTCAGGACAGGAAGGCGCGCCCCAGAGACCCGATCACCGCTAAACTCGTCGCGGACATCATTACCAGCGCCGGCGCGGACAGGGTTATGACAATGGATCTTCACGCGGCGCAGATACAGGGATTTTTCGAGATTCCCGTTGACCATCTGTACGGCGCTCCGCTCCTTGCAAAGTATTTCAAGAAGAAAATGGACGAAAACTGGGTCGTCGTATCTCCCGACGTCGGCAGCGTGGGCAGGGCGAGAAATTTTGCGTCCCGCGTAAACGCGTCGCTTGCAATAGTAGATAAGCGCCGCCCCAAAGCCAACGCGATAGAAGTTATGAACGTAATCGGCGACGTTGAAGGTAAAACCTGTTTAATGGTCGACGATATGATAGATACCGCGGGCACGATAGTTCAGGGCGCGGAAGCGCTCGTCAAAAACGGCGCGAAAGAAGTGTATGCTTGCTGTACGCACGGCGTTCTTTCCGGTCCCGCTCTCGAAAGACTTATAGCGTCGCCTATCAAAGAGATAGTGGTATTAGACACGATAAACGTTCCGGAAGAGATAAGAAATTGTCCGAAGATAAAAATAATGCCGGTTGCAAAGTACATTGCAAAGGCGATAACGACGATATACTCCGACACTTCGCTTTCGGCGATTTACGAAGACTGATTTTCACGAAAGATAAAGCCGTTTACACACTTAAACGGCTTTTATATTAGTATTAAATTATGAAACTTATAGTGGGGCTCGGTAATCCCGATAAACAATACTTAAATACCTTTCACAATCTCGGCTTTATGTGCGTCGATAAAGTCGCGGAAAAACTCGGCGCGGAATTTAAAAAAGAAAAATTCCGCGCAAAATTAGCCGAAACGGGTTCGGGCGATAATAAGATAATTCTCGCAAAACCGTTGACGTATATGAATTTATCGGGCGAAAGCGTAAAAGAAATCGCGGCGTTTTACAAAGTAGCGAGCAAAGATATTTTGATAATTTACGACGATTTCGATTTAAAGAAAGGCTTTATAAGGATACGTGAAAGCGGTTCTGCGGGTACGCATAACGGTATGCGCAACGTTATTAAAGAACTCGGAACGGAAAATTTTCCGAGAATACGCATAGGTTTTAAACCCGTAGAACCTATGATTATTCCGCTTATCGACTACGTGCTTTCCGGCATCAAAGACGAAGATAAGCCGTTGTTTTCCGCCGCGACGGATAAAGCCGCTCTTGCCGCAACGGACTTTGCGGGCGGGGCGGACATACTTTCGCTCGTGCAGAAATATAACGGTAAAAGTAACGCTTAAAAATTTCCGGTAGGACTATGCTTGAAAAAATCATAGCGTTAAGAAACAACGACAATTCGTTAAGCGAATTTTTGTCGGCTATCCGCCAAGGTATACCTTCGGCGGTTTTCGGCGTTTCCGACGCATTTAAAAATTTTCTTGTCGCAACCGTAGACGCGCCCGTTTTATATGTAGTAAAAGACGGGCTTGCGGCGGCGAGCGCCGAGCGCGCTATAAAAGAACTTACGGCAAAAAAGACGGTGTATCTCCCCGCAAAAGAAGAAACGCTCGTTACCGCGCGCGCCTTTTCAAAGGACGGCGTATATAAGCGTATACGCGCGGCAAAAGACATAATTGCCGCGGACGTTATAATAACTACAGCCGAAGCGCTTATGCAACCGTTTCCTAAATCGGTCGAAAGCCTTACTCTTTCGCGTGGACAAACCGTATCGAGAGAAGAAGTCGTCGCTTTTCTGATTTCCTGCGGTTTCGAGCGCGCGGAAAGCGTAGAAAACAAGGGAACGTTCGCTATTCGCGGGGACGTTTTGGACGTGTTTACGATAGATGGCGAAGAGCCGTTCCGCATAGACTTTTTCGACGACTATATCGAAAGTATCAAGACTTACGATATTGAAACCCGAAAATCTACGGGGCATCTTCAAAAAGCGGAGATTATCCAAGCCAAAGAGTTTACATTAAAAAACGACGACATTGACAGCCTGTTAAACGCGGCAAAAAATGAAACGCTTGCGGCGCGCGGGGACAAGGGTAAAAGATTAAAAGAAATATACGACGACTTGTCGGTTTCCGCGGAAAAACGCGACGAAGGGTTAAACCTTCTGTCCGTTCTGTCAAAAGACTGCGGTTCAGTATTCGACGGGTTAAAGCCCGAAACCGTGGTGATTTTCGACGAAGCGAAACGCGTTTACGACATAGCGGTTTTAAACGAAACGGAGTTTAACGAGCGGTTTAACTCTCTGTCGGCGGCGGGCGAAGTGTTTTCATTTGCTAAATTTAACTGTTCAGGCGTCGACGAATTGAAACGCCGATTGCTTTCTTTCAGAGAAGTTACTTTGCAGACTTTATCTACCGCCGTGCCTTTTTTTAACCCGCTTAAAATAATCAATCCGAAAGTCGGCGGTGTAGTTAATTACCAACTTGATTTCAAAGAGTTTTTTAACGACATAAACAACTGGCTTTATTCCGGCTATTCGGTTCTCGTGTGCGCGGGCGACGCTCGCCGCGCGGAAATGCTATGCGGAGATTTGTCGGAGCGTGGCATAGCGTCTTCGTTAAAAGAAGAAACCGCGCTTAAAGGCGTTATAATTACGACTGAAAAACTTTCTTCGGGCTTTATTTTCCACGAAGAAAAAACCGTCGTAATAGGTAGCGGAAACCTGTTTTCAAGACCGCCGTCCGGCAAAAAAATCAAAGTAAAACGCCAAAGTTTTTTCACCGCGCCCGAAGTCGGCGATTACTGTGTGCACGAAGTTCACGGCGTCGGAAAGGTTTTAGGCTCGAAGAGAATTTCCACGATAGAAGGCACGAAAGACTACGTTGCGGTCGAATACTACGGCGGCGATATCTTATACGTGCCCGTAGAACAAATGGATATTCTGACCCGCTATCTCGGCGGCGATAAAAAGCCTAAACTTTCTAAAATCGGCGGCGCGGATTTTGAAAAGATTAAAAAATCGGTCAAAGAAAGCATACGCAAAATGTCTTTCGACCTTAAAAAACTTTATAGCGAGCGCGACGCGTCGGAAGGGTTTGCGTTCAAAATAGACGAGGAACTCGAAAAGGCGTTTAAAGGCGCTTTCCCCTTTGAAGAAACGCCCGACCAACTGACTGCGGACGAAGACGTTAAAAGCGATATGACAAGCCGCAAGGTTATGGACAGGCTGATTTGCGGCGACGTCGGTTTCGGCAAAACCGAAGTGGCGCTCCGCGCGGTGTTCCGCGCCGTTATCAACGGGAAACAGGCGGCAATGCTTGCGCCGACAACCATACTTACCGAACAGCATTTCAACACCGCGACAGAACGGTTCAAAGATTTCGGAGTAAAAATAGCCGTCTTAAACAGGTTTAAAACGGCGACCGAGCAAAAGAAAATAATAAGCGACATAAAAAACGGCAAGATAGATTTCGTTATCGGCACGCACAGGCTTTTAAGTAAAGACGTCGCTTTCCGCGATTTGGGACTTTTGGTGCTGGACGAAGAACAGCGCTTCGGCGTGGAACACAAGGAAAAAATAAAACTCTTAAAAAAGAACGTCGACACGCTGACTTTGACCGCGACGCCGATTCCCAGAACGTTACATATGTCGCTTTCGGGCATACGCTCGATAAGCGTTATAAATACGCCGCCCAAAAAGCGCCTTCCCGTGCAGACGTACGTCGTCGAAGAAACGGAAACGCTTATAACCGACGCGATAACGAAAGAAATAAATCGCGGCGGGCAGGCGTTCGTGTTATATAACAGGGTAGAGAGCATTTTTACTTTCGCGACAAAACTCAAAGCGCTTATGCCGAAACTCAAAATCACCGTCGTTCACGGCAGGATGGACGAAAAGGAAATGGAAAAGGGCGTGATAGAGTTTTATAATGGGCGTTCGGACGTGCTCGTTTCTACCACTATCATAGAAAACGGGATAGACCTTCCGCGCGCGAACACGCTCGTGGTTATTGACGCGGATAGGCTTGGGCTTTCAACGCTTTATCAACTTAAAGGCAGGGTGGGGCGCAGCGACAGACTGGCTTACGCTTACTTTACATTTAAACGGGATAAAATTTTAACAAGCGTCGCGTTCGAGCGACTTAACGCCATAATAGAGTTTACCGAAATGGGTAGCGGCATCAAAATTGCGATGCGGGATTTGGAAATTCGCGGCGCGGGCAATATTTTGGGCGCGCAGCAACACGGGCACATGGATAAAATAGGTTACGAACTGTATGCTAAACTTCTGCGGGAAGAGATTTCCGGTAAAGAAGAGAAAACGCCCGAACTCGACATAAGACTTACCGCGTATATTCCGGAAAGTTATATTGAAGGCAGAGTCGCGCGGATGGACGCGTATAAAGAAATAGCCGAAATAAATTCCGCGTCGGGCGAAAAAGATTTCGTCGACGCGTGTACGGACGCTTACGGCGAGTTGCCTGTCGAAGTGACAAACTTAATAAATATCGCGGTGGCAAAATATCTCGCTATGAAAATTTCCGCCGTTAAAATCACGGTGTCAAAAAGCGAAACGAGCCTTACTTTTGAAACGTTCAACGCTTTTAACAACGCGCGCCTTATGTCCGCAATCGAAGAAAATAAAGAAACGGTGCGCATATCGATGTCAGGCGCGCCTAAACTCGAATTCGTCAAAAACGGCGAAAGTAATGCGGAAATGCTCGTCGCTCTTCGCGAATTTTTGACCGCGGCAACAAAATAAGTAAAAAATCGGCATTATAACGCCACTAAAATATCTAAAAATCGAAAAAAATAATTGCAATTTTTATCCGTATAGTATATACTTATTTAGTATAATGAAATTATAATCCGCAATTTTTTCGGAGAAACTTAAATGAAAAAGAGACTTTTCAAATTTGTAACCTTGATTTTATCCGCTATAATAGGGGCGGCGGGGCTTTTCGGCTGTAACATTGTTACCGACAATACGGAGCGCGACCTTAATCAGATAGTCGCGACCGTAAACGTCAACAGAGAAGAACATATCTATAAAAAAGACCTTATTATGGGTTATATGAATTACGGCTACATTTACGTGCAGTATTACGGATATGACGCCGCTAAAACTTATAATCTTATTCTCAATAATTTGGTGGACAATCGTATTATCGTTCAGGTCGCCTACGAAAAGTTTGAAGAAACTTCCGTAGAAGACGAAGAGAAAGCGAAATATACGCCGGAAAGATATCTTAATACAGACGAGATAACCGACGCGAAGTATTCCACATATAAATCGATAAAAGACCTTTTGAAAAGTTATTCGGAAGATAATTCCGACGTCGAAAAGAAAGATACTTTGATTTTTAACGTGAGAACCGTTCCTACCGACGCGAAAAACGCCGAAAAAGACGTTAATAAAGCGGATTACGTTCAAGGTATCGACGATAACGGCTTTTACGATAAAACCGACGAATACGAAAGAGCGGCTTTTAATAAGGTCATAAACCTTTTAAAAGACAACGGACTTTTGGGCGGGGAATACAACGGCGATATAAAGAGTACGGATTACTTTAACCGTTTGCTTAAAAGCAATTACGAAAGCGAAATCATAGAAAAGTACGAAGAATCGGTCGTCGCCGGCATTAAAAACGACTTGACCTATTCGGCGCTCGAAACTTTATATAACGATAAACTCGATACGCAAAAAGCGTGGTCAAACAGCGACTTTGTTTCCGCTCTTTCTTCCGCTACGGCGACAAGTCCTATTCTTTACAGCGCGTTCGACAATTACGGCTATGTTTATAACCTGTTACTCGGCGTAAACGACTTTCAGAGCGAAAAGATAGCGGACTTACAGGAAGAGCGTGAGCACGATGGTTGGGACGAAGAAACATACGCCGAGAAGAGAGCGGAAGTTTTAGAAGGCACTATCGCAAGCGATTTGCGTTCTTCGTGGATTTTATCGGGCTACGACTTTGATTTTGAAAGCAAAAAATTCACGGGCGATTATACCTTTGCAAAAGACGCTGAAAACTCCCTTGCTTTTCAGGGCGAAGTAAAAGAGATAAGGGCAAAGACCGACGATAAAGACGGAATTTACGCGGTAGAAAGCGTAAAGACTTTCGGACTTGACGAATTTAAAAATTTTGTAAACGGGTACGTGTACGGCGACGAAAATGTCGGCGCGGAAGTTCCTTCCGATTTTAATATTTACTGGGCGTATACAAATACCGATAAGCCCGACGAGTACGACGCTAAAATCAACGAATTGCTGTTTGCGTTTTCAACAGACCCGGGCTCTTTGAACACTTATAAAGGTTACGTGATTAAGCCCGACAACAATGAGTATGTCAAGACTTTCGGCGATGCGGGCAAGGCGCTTTTAGAAGAAGGCGGTAGCAGTTACAAAGTGGTTGCGTCCGATTACGGCTATCACTTTATGTTCTTCTCCGAAGTATGGAACGTAGACGACGGATATACAACGCTCGCCGATTATCTCGATACTCTCGGTATAGATAAAGGCACGGCTACTACTTGGGAAGAATATTTCAACGCGCAAAAAGCAAAATGGGACGATTTTGCGGAAGAAAACAGTTTCCTGTATATACTCGCAAGCGAAGCCGTTTCGACGAAACTTTCCGACGCGACTACCCGTAACAGAACGAATATCGTAACGGAGTACCGCTACGGCGAGAAGAAAGACAGCACGGTTATTTATTCGGAAAGGTTTGCCGACCTTCTCGGTTAAAATTTGAAAATTTATTTACGGGGGCAAAACGGCGGTTTTGCCCCCGTAATTCTGAAAAAAATAGGGATCGTTATGATAAAACTCGAAACACATTGCCACTCTTTGGGCGGAAGTCATTGCGCGACTTCGCCGAACGATATCTTGATAAACGATTATGTTCAGGCGGGTTACGGCGCCGTGGTTATCACAAACCATATTTCCAAAGGCAGTTACGAATACCATAAGGGAGAAACTCACGCCGAAAAGGTCAGGTTTTACTATTCGCTTATCGAAACGCTTAAAGAACGGTTTAAGCCCTATAACGTAAAAGTATTTTGGGGAACGGAAGTAAGCGTTATCTGTGACAGAAGTAAAGGTTATCAGGAATTTATGGTTTACGGGATAAACGAAAAGGATATGTCGGATAATAAACCGCTTTATACATTGACGCAGGAAGAACTTTTCCGTTTTGCCGAAAAACGGGGGCTTTTTATGTACCAGACGCACCCTTTCCGCGACGGCGTTATAACGGGCGATCCCCGTTTTATGCACGGCGCGGAAGCGTTTAACGGGCATTTTCATCACTATAACCATAACGACGTTGCCCGAGAGTTTTGTATTAAAAACGGGCTTATAGGTATGTCCGGTACGGATTATCATCACGAAAACCAGCCGATAACCGCAGGGATATACGTTCCAGAGAACATATGCACAAACGAGCAACTTATAGAGTATATTTTTAAAAATCAATTTGAAATTATAAAAGACGCCGCTCTTTACGAACGCGAACTGAAAAGATATAAGGATAAATTATGCAGATAACTTTTTTGGACGTTTTTATCACCGTAGTGTTTTTACTTGCGCTTGCCGTTCCGGGATTTATCTTCGC
The DNA here is from genome assembly GCA_905235785.1 of uncultured Clostridia bacterium. Lineage (GTDB taxonomy): Bacteria > Bacillota > Clostridia > Christensenellales > Borkfalkiaceae > UBA1259. The sequence continues at coordinate 17,797 of CAJOMP010000013.1, forward strand.
AAAACTTAAAATGCTGCCCGAAAAAACAGCCGAAGCGATTTCTACCATAGTTTTGTATTGTTGTCAGTCGGCACTTGTTTTTACGAGTTTTCAGAAAAAGGCTTTCGATCCGCAGATAGGGCTTAATATGCTTTACGTCGCGATTATCGCGTTAGGCGTGCACCTTGCAATGTTCGGGATATTAAAGTTGGTTTTTATCCGTAAAAGCGCGGACGAAAAGGTCAGGGTTATTAAATTTGCGAGCGTGTTTTCCAACTGCGGATTTATGGGATTTCCGTTCTTGCTGTCTTTATTCGGCGAGAACGATCAATTAAGTTCAGAAGTGTTGATCTACGGAACGGTCATCATAAGCATATTCAATATTTTGGCTTGGACTTTCGGCGCGTATATAATGTCGGGCGACAAAAAGCAGATCTCCGTCAAAAAGATAGCGCTTAATCCGGTTATCATTTCTCTCGTTATCGGTTTCGTTTTTTTCATCGTTCTGCCGCGTCCGTTAGTCGATTTGGCGGCGGACGGTAGCCTACTCGACAGTGTTCTTACTAAATTTATGCAAAGTCTTAACTATATTTCCGATATGGTAACGCCGTGTTCTATGATAGTGATAGGCATAAGACTTGCCAACATAAATCTGAAACAGTTATTTATGGACAAATGGGCATACGTGTCGTCTTTTTTCAAACTTATAGTAATGTCTTTGATCTCTATGCTTGCCGTAGCGTTCCTGCCCGTAGCGCCTACCGTAAAATACGCCGTGTTCTTTTTGCTTTCTATGCCGAGCGCGACGAACACCGTGATGTTTGCCGTCAATTTCGGCAAAGACGGCGATTTCGCGACGGTCAGCGTGCTTTTGTCCACCATTTTATCCGTCGTTACCATCCCGCTTATGTATCTCGTTATGAGCGGGGTTTTCGGCGTGACGGTGTAAGGGGTTGATATTATGAAAGGTTTAACCGCGTTAATTACGGGGGCGGGCTGTGGTTGAAAACGATGCCGAGCGTATAAAAAACTCTTAGTTTTTAATGAATTATGCAATGTAAACGCTTAATTTTGAACTGCCGTAAAAGGCGCTTAAAGAGATCGTCGAATAAAAACGACGGTCTTTTTCGCATTTTATAAATAATTCGAAAAAATTTAGTCAAATTCGTTGACATTTTATATCTATGGATATATAATATCTATAAAATAACGGGAAGAGTGGTTGAAAATGATTGTTAACCGATGTGTAGAACAGGGCATTTACGTTGTTTTGATCCTTGCGCTTGAAAAGGATCACCGTCCGTTGCTCAGCTCACAACTCAGCACAATCCTATCCGTTTCGGACTCTTATCTGAAAAAGATACTGCGTAAACTCGTTCTTGCAGATATTATCACTTCAAACGCGGGAAAAGACGGCGGATTTCAACTTGCCCGTTCCATCGAGAAGATAAGCGTTTACGATATTTATTCTGCTTTGGAAGGGAAAACCTGCGACCTTAAACTGTCCGGCATAGGAAAAAGAATTTTTATACACGGTAAGGAATTTGCCAAGGAAGAAGAAAAAGTCGTGTCGGTATTCGACAGAGCAAATGCGGCTTTCGGTGAAGAACTGCGAAAATTGAAAATTTCAGATCTCGCCAGCAAGGAGTATTATAGATGCGGCGCCGTCGCTTTCGACGCTTTGATAAATGAATCCGAAAAACAAACGATATAAAGGAGATTTATATGGAGTACTACGTTGTAACATTTACACACACGAAGATCGTCGGATGGGCGATTTTTCTACACGCGCATGTCAAGTACCTGAAAAAACTCTTGAAAGAGGACAAACTTCAGATTTCCGGTCCCGGCGTCGGAACGCCGGTGCGTAGCGCGCAACTCGTTTTCAAGGTTACAGACCGCGATGAGCTGGATAAGCTTGTAGCAGGCGATCCCTATTCTATTCACGGACTCGTTGCATCTTCAACAGTTAATTTGTGGGAAGTTGAGTCGGGAAGTATGGAAGATCCGTATGTTAAAGAACTGGGCGCAAGTTACCAGGTAATTCAATGGGATCCTAAATTCGGAGAATTCAAATAATTTATTTCTGAAAATTATAAAGAAGGAAAAGGAGAAAATTATGAAAACATTTGTAAAAGTATTAACTGTCATTTTTGGTATACTTATGATGATCGGTGGCGTGTATTGCCTGTGCACACCTGGTATGACCTATATGGCTCTCGGCTGTGTGGTAGGTTTGTCAATGATATTTGACTCCGTTGGTTGTTTTATCAACTGGGGAGAGGCAAAGAAGGAAGGCGTTGCAAACGGTTGGATGCTTGCAGGAGCAGTTCTTTCCGCAGTATTCGGTTTCTTTATCATAAACAGCGAAGCGCTCCAGCTGGGTATTGATGCCTTTATTGCATATTATATA
>CAJOMP010000014.1 GCA_905235785.1 uncultured Clostridia bacterium
GTATCATAACAAAGTATAAGCCAAATACCTGCGGTATTATCGAGATAATAACCTCCATTGCCGTACTCATCATAATCGAAACACACTTTGTCGATATCGTTCACCGCGTCGTGATATGTGCCTTTATTAAACGTTCTCGCACCGACCGGCGCGGGATTATCAACGGTTATTTCGACAAACGCCGAATTGCCGTAAACTTCGTACAGAGAAAGTCCGTTGAGTGCCGTGCCTATATCTTTGATTTGAATATTTTTCGCTTTCAGCGCGGATAATACTTTATTGTCGGTAAGGTCTACGTTGTCCAAAACGGTATTAAGGTGCAACTCATTGGTGTCGATGTTGCTAAGATCCCCTATTTTGATTGCGTCAGCCTGTTTATCCGTTAAATCCTCTAAAATATCGTACAGTTTAGCGCTGCCGGAATCGTTTTCGAGTACCGTACTCAAAGCAACATCGTTAATGTCAAAATTACTTATATCTCTGATTTTCGTATCTTCGCCGAGAATAGAGTTAATCGTCGGATTGCCGCCGCCGAGAGTACCGAGTAGCGACGAAATAGTGGTTCTGCCGATAGAAGCGCCTATAATGTCTTTAAGTTCGCCGAGTTTAATTTTTTCGAGCGGCGGATAGTAAATATAAACTTCCGCTTTCTTTTCGTCGCTTAAAGCGTTCAATTCGCCGACAAGCGATTTATCGTCGTTGAACGCGCGTTTATACACGTTATCTTCCGCAGTCCCGTCTAACTCTTTGATTTTGTAATAATATTCTTTCGGCTCGAAATCCGTCGCAGTATTGTCCAGCGTTTTTCCTTCGCCGACTTCCGATACTATACAAACTTGTTCTTCATCCGTAAATACGTTAAGTGCCCCGAAATCGCCGAGCGCGCTTGCGCCGCCGACACTTTCAATCGTTGCGATAACTTCTATGCACGAAGTTACTTCGCTTGCCATATTGCCGTCGCCGAATTTTATCGTGTTTAATTTATCGGTATCAATATGTATAAGGTCGCCGACTTTTATGGGCGTTTTGTTATCTTCGTCGCCTTTTTCGCCTATCTGCATATCCTGCAAATCAGAAAGTTCCCTGGCAATTATCGGCAAGTCGGAAAATCCTAAATCGCCTGGATTACCCGCAACGAACTTTACTACTTCTACAACGCTCCTTTTGCTCAAATCTTCGCTGACGTATTCGCCGTTATTCCCCGTTATCACGCCTATCGGCACGACGAACGCCGCTGCCGCGATAACGATAGGTAACGCAACAAAGCCCAAAAGCCAGATTACGATATTTTTAAACAGTCTGCCGCGCGCTATTCTCGCGTTGCGTTTTGCTCTACGCGCAAGCCGCCTTTCACGCATCCTTGTCTTTCTCGCGGCTTTCTCGTCTTGTTTAGATAATTTAGCCTGTTCGCTTACGTTTTGAGATTGTTCTTTATTTTCCATAATGCTCCCTTTTCATAGCAAAATTATACTTATATTATAATACACTCCCGCTCCGCATTTGTCAAGCACCGGTCGCTTGGCTTAAAAATCTTCTTCGGCTTTCGCTGTCAGCGCCTTGTTATCGTTAGCGGCGGGACTAACGACGGCAAACTTAAAGAGATTTTTAAGTTCTTCGCCCACCTGTTTGCCTTTATATCCTATACGGATAAGTTCCGCGGGCGAAATTTTAAGTTCTTTAAGCGAAAACGGCGTGCCGTCTTTTTGCATTTCGTCGTAAATTTCCGTCCACTTATTCACCGTGGGACAAACGGAAAAATCGTCTTTTCCCGCGGAATAATCCGCTTGCTTTAAATTCATAAGCGGTATAAAATCTTTTCTGTTTTCGGCGATAAAAAGGCGCACCGCGCTTTTCTCTTCGGAATTTTCAAGGTCGAACATATGCCATTTTACCAAAAACGCCGTTTTTTCGATCGTTTTGCTATCCGCTTTCAATCGGTGTAAAACATCTCTCGTTATCCGCGCGCCTTCCGCGGCGTGTCCTTTGTATGTTCCGAATTTTATTTTACAATACGGCTTGCCTACGTCGTGCAAAAACGCGGCGAGACGAACGTCTTTTTCGGCGTATAAAAGCGTACGGAGCGAGTGTTCCAAAACGTCGTATTTGTGAAAATCCGCCCTTTGACTCATACCCCTGCCCGCGGTGATTTCCGGAAACAGGATGTCGAGCACACCGATATTTTCCAAAATCTTAAAGCCCGTATAATGCCCGCGCTTATCCGAAAACGGATATTTTCCGTCCGCCGCAAGAATTTGTTTAAGTTCCGCGTAAATTCTTTCCGGCGCGATATCCCGAATATTTTCAGAGTATTTTTCAGCGCCTTCCAAAACGTCCGCCGTAGGGGTAAAGCCGAGTTCCCCCGCAAATCTTGCAAGCCGCATAAGTCGCAACCCGTCGCTGCAAAAAACGTCTTTCGGGTCTTTGACGGTAGAAAGAACTTTGTTTCCGATATCTTTTGTCCCCCCGAGCGGGTCGCAAATAATATCGTTTTTAATATCGTAATATACTGCGTTGCATTTAAAATCACGGCGCAACGCGTCAAGCGTTATATCGTCCGTAAAAGCGGATATATCCGGCGAGTGTTTGCCGCCCTTGCCGTAAACGTCGGTACGGAAACGGGTATACTCGTATTTTCTTTTGCCGTCAAAAATGACGAGCGTGCCCGTACGCTTGTATTCTGCAACGATTTGCAACCCGCACTTTTCCGCCGCCGATTTTATTTGTTCCGCGCTCATAGCGGCGGCGATATCCAAATCGGCGCTTATGCTTCCGTCGATTAAAAAGTTTCTGACGTATCCGCCGACGGCATAAAGCGGCAACGGACACAAAAGAGCAAGTTTTTTAAGGTTTTCGGGAAAAACTATACGCATTTGGATATATTGTAACATATATGACCGAAAATAACTTGTTTTTTTGTCGTTTTTATTGTAAAATTATTGCGTTCGTCGGTTTAAAGTCGCCGAACACATAGTGAAACAAAAGGACTTTTTAATGTTAGATTTTATCATAAACCCGCTTGCGGGCGGGAAAAACGGCAAAAAGGTTAAACGCGCGGTAGAAACAATCGCAAAACGGCTTGAAAAAACAGACGTAAAATACGCTTTACACTATACCGAGTATCAAAAACACGCCACCCTTCTTGCAAAAACGCTTATTGCGGACGGCGCGACGGATATAATAGTAGTCGGCGGCGACGGGTCGCTGCACGAAGTTTTAAACGGATTTTCCGATTTCGACCGCGTTAATTTGGGACTTATTCCCTGCGGCACGGGCAACGATTTCGCAAGCGCCGCAAAAATCCCCGAAGACCCCGAAAAAGCGCTCGATATAATTTTGAATAGCGCGCCGAAGTTCACGGACTTTATGCAAATGCCGACCGTACGCGGTATAAATATCATAGGTATGGGGCTGGACGTAGACGTTCTTCGCCGCTACGAAAAATCCAAAAGAAAAACAAAACTGACTTACACGCTTTGCCTTATCAAAAGCCTTTTAAAATTCGACTATTCGGATTTTACCGTAGAAACCCAAGACGGGAAAAACGAGCGTTACCGCTCTATAATCGCGTGTATCGCTAACGGACACCGCTACGGCGGCGGAATAGAAATATGCCCTGTCGCAAAGCCGGACGACAATAAACTTGACTTTGTTGCGATGAAAGAAATGAACAAGTTAAAACTTATCGGCGCGTTTATCAAACTAAAAAAAGGCAAAATTCTTACCCTTCCCCAAGCGGTGCACTTTAATACTACCGATATAAAAATAACGCCGAAAGGCAACTACACCGTCAACGTGGACGGTCAACTTTACGACGATATTCCGTTCGACATAAAAATAATAACCGACACACTGCGTATGTACAGATAAAAATATAAAATTGCACGAAAAATGAGTTAAAGGCAACGCCGTCGGTTCTTCGACGGCGTTGCCTTTAACATCACAAATAACCAAATTCATTTTTTACGCGCCGACTTTTTTATGCGCCTACTAATTCCAATTGCTTTTTTGCTTTTTTAATCTGCTTGCCACATTTTAAATTTATTATAAAAACTCTTACGGGAGCAATAAATGCCGCGAACACCAGCCCGAACAAAACGCTGAGCGCTGTTCCCGCTCTTTTACCTTGCGTAAAATCGTCTTCTTTGGCATAAATTTTACCGTTTGAATTTATATAAAGGTCATAACTCGGTTCAACTTCCGGCGTACTTTCTTTTAAAAACTTAATCGTTGACGGCAGTGTATACACGGCCGGAACGAAATACCCTATTAAGGCGACAGTTGTACCGCTTGACCCGTCAACAAATTCAAACCCTATAATAATCATTATAAAAGATACTAATAAAAATGAAAAACTTACCCAAAAAGTTATTCTTTTCTTTTTTATATACGCGTTTGTTTCTTCTATAAATCTTTGCTTTTTTTCATCCATTTCTTTTCTCCTTCTGTTTGTCGGTTATTTGTTAATATTTTTTTACTTTATGTTTCTTGTAAGCAGTAAAAACACTTTCATCCAAATTCCGCCGATCCCAAAATTCGCCGCGTTGCACCAAATACGAAGGCGCGTGAATAATCATTTTCTCTCCGTAATTACATCCGAGAAAAGCATCGTTCCCGATGCCCCAACATTTTCTCGGTATGGTTATCGTTTTAAGTCCCGAACAATACGCAAACGCTTGATTGTGTATATAATTCAAAGAATCGGGTAAAGTTATTCCGCATAAAGAAGAACATCCGTAAAAAGCCGATTCTTCTATTTCTTCCAACGAATTAGGAAGATTAACGGAAATCAAACCGGTACAACCGCAAAAAGAACCTTGACTTATACACCTGACATTTTGCGGCAAAGTTATATGCTCCAAAGAAATACAGTCTTGAAAAGCAAATATTCCCGTTTGTTTGAGATTGTTTGAAAACTCTATTTCTTCTAACCCCGTACAGTTATAAAAAGCATAAGGGTCTATCCACTCTACACTGTCAGGTATTTTGACAGATTTTAAACCGTCAAGCCCCGCAAAACTTTGTTCACCTATTATATTTACATTGTCCGGAATAATGACGTCAACCGATTCGCCTTGATACTTTACAAGTTTTCCCGCGACAATATCGAAATCTTTTATTGCGGGCATTACGATATTTGCATTTGCGATATTTATATTGTTTGTTTCGTAATTTTTAAACGTTTCTGCCTGCAATGAGTACTCTGCGCCACAAAAAGGACATTTATAATTGCCGCTTTTCCCGTCCATAGAAAGATTTGCCCCGCAATTTTTACATTTCATTTCAACTAAACTCATTTTGTTCCCTTTAATAAGTACCGTATTTAATAGGTTTACTTTTTTCTTTGCTTGCTATGATTTTTTTCTTTTGCATTTTCTCCGTAAAACATATTAACTCTTTTGGGGTAATATGTCAAGTGTTTTGAGTTATGTTTTTAACTCAAAACAGTTATAAAATAAAAACAAAAGGGGTAAATCGGTTTTATGGATATTTTAGAAAAAATTGACGTTTTACGGAAAGAACGCGGGTGGAGTATAAATTATCTTGCAATGGAAGCGGGACTTACGCAATCGACTGTAAACAATTTATATACAAGAAAAACCGAACCAAAATTATCTACTTTGCGCGCCATTTGCGGCGCCTTCGGGATTTCTCTTGCGGAATTTTTCAAAGAAGAAAGAGAAGACGACGAACTGATAAGGCGCGTAAAAACATTATCTCCAAAAGATAAAGCCGCCTTATTGCAACTTTTGACCGTAAAAACCAAATTATAATTTAAATAAAAAAGAATCGATACACCGTCATGCAACACGGATTAACGTATCAATTCTTTTTATAAATCGGATATTTTAATTTTTTTACTGTTTTACTCTTCTTTTTTATGCGAGCGCGTTTTCCGCCGCCTGCATATTCAAATCGTTAAGCGTTTTCAATTCGTAGAATTTTCCCTTTTTAGCGAGCAATTCGTTAAACGTGCCGCTTTCGACGCACTCTCCGTTTTCCATAACGATTATTCTGTCCGCATCCCTTATAGTCGAAAGCCTGTGCGCCACGATAAACGTCGTTCTGCCCTTTATCGACGACGATATCGCCTTTTGCACGTGGTATTCTGAAATATTGTCGAGAGCGCTCGTCGCTTCGTCTAAGATAAGTATCGACGGATTTCTTATAAGCGCGCGGGCTATCGTTATTCTCTGTTTCTGCCCGCCCGAAAGTTTGTCGCCGTGCTCGCCGATAAACGTATCGACGCCGTTCGGCAAATCCTTGATGAATTCGTTTAAGTTTGCCATTTCCACGACTTTTTGCAAATCTTCTTCGGAATATTTTTCGAGACCGTAGGTAATATTTTCGCGTATCGTGCCGGCAAACAGTATGCTGTTTTGCGGCACGACCGATATGTTGTGTCGGTATTCCGAAAGATTGTAGTCGGCAAGCGACTTACCGTCGATAAGTACCCGTCCGCTGTTCGGCATTAAAAATCCGATAATCAGATTCATTACGGTAGATTTTCCCGAGCCCGACGCGCCGACCACGGCTATACACTCTCCGCTTTTTACGCTGAAATTCAAATCCTTTACTACGTATTGACTTGTTTTCGGGTACTTGTAAAAAACGTGTTCAAACTCAACGTCGCCCTTTATTTCCGCAACTTCGGCTTTGCCTATGTTTATCTCGATATCTTTAACGTTCATTATCTCCGAAACGGAACGGAGCGCTTCAAAACCGCTGCCGAGTTGCGGCGCAAGGTTGATAAGCCCCGAAACGTATCCGCTTATCGACGTAAACATAGATTGATACAACACGACTTCGCCGATAGTGATATATTCTTTTAACGCGAGAAAAACGCAGAAAACAAGGCACGCCGCGGAAAGCAATACGCTTACCACCCAAGCGCTCGCGCCGAATCCCGCCAAGGTCTTATCCATTTTGATGCCGCTGCCTTCGAGCGATTTTATTGACCGTTCTACCGAAGAAATTTCGGTTTTTTCGAGTCCGTGGGCTTTCGTTACCGCCATCATTTCCACCATCGTCGAAAGCCGCATACTCATGTTTTCGGTTTTCAGACGGTAATCGCGGTTGCGTTTTCTTATCGTCTTGCGGAACATAAAAGTTAGTCCCACGTTTACGGGAATCACAAAAAGGAAAAACAGCGCGACCAACCCGTTTTTATACGCGGAAATCGCCGTGGCGACTATAACTCCGACAATATTCGGGATCATACTGAACATTAAAGTACTGAAAAGAGTGTCCACCGTATCGGTGTCTTTTAAGAATTTAGATTGAATTTTTCCGGATTCGAGATCTTTATGATACGTAATGGAAAGGCTCTGCAACTTTCTGATAACCGCGCATTTTATGCCCGCGCTGGTTCGGCGTAGCATTCTGCTGACTATTCGCCAGCGCCACATAGTCGTCGGAATATTCTGAATTATAACTACGGCAAGCACGGCGGCGTTTATCGCAATGCGCGTCCATACTCTATCGGTAACGCCTTCCACGGAATTTATCGCCGCAGTCGCTATGTCGATAATGTTTGCGGTGATGAGCGGCATAACAAACGTCGGCAACGCCTGCAATAAATATATAAAAGTCGAATATATTATCTGCCACAAATTCAACTTTACTATCTTTGAAAAAAATTTTGACTTCCGCCCTGCCTTTCGAGTCTACGTTCTCTTCAAAAAGATATTCGTAATCGGGGATAACGTTATCGCTGCGTTTCCGCCCCGCAGGTAAAGGCTTGTCATTTTCCTTCATAAAAATTTGCTCCTAAACGGACAGGCTTTGACGTTAATGTCAAAGCCTGTATAATCAAATTAAGTTTAACACTCCCGATATTTTAAGTCAACGGTTTTCAGCAAAATTATAAAACAATTTTTTAGTTATAAAAAAAATAATAAAATTCGGTTTATTACTCGACTGTTTCATTATGTTCGAAATCCTTTTGCAAAAAATTATATTTCTATGATATAATATAAGCGACTTTCAATCATCGGACAAAAATCTCTTATTTTGCGCGTTTAAATGTTTTATAAATTTATGAAAAATGTTTTGATTACGGGTGTTTGCGGCGGAATGGGCGCCGCCGCCGCCAAACTTTTATTGCAAGACGGTTACACCGTTTACGGGATAGACAAAAGCGACTTATGCGCGGTAGCCGGCGTGATTTACGCCAAAGCCGACCTTACGCAACCGAAAGCATTAGACGAAGCGGCGGAAAAATTCAAAAATGTCCGTTTCGACGCCATCGCGCACTTTGCGGGCGTTTACGATATGAATTCGCTTATAGAAATGAGCGAAGCGGATTTCGACAAAATCTTTCGTATCAACCTGTTCGGCGCCTTTCGCGTAAACAAAAAGTTCTTTAAACAATTAAACGCCCGCGGAAGAATAATTATTACTTCAAGCGAACTTGCCCCGCTCGATCCTTTGCCCTTTACGGGAATTTACGGTATAACCAAAACTGCGCTCGAAAAATACGCCGACGCTCTGCGGATGGAAGTAAATTTGTTAGGCGTTTCTGTTTCGGTCATAAGACCGGGAGCGGTGAAAACCAACTTGCTCGGCGATTCTACCGCCGCGCTCGACAGACTTTGCGAAAAGACCGAGTTGTATTCCTGCAATGCGGAAAATTTCCGCAATATCGTCAATTCGGTGGAAAATAAGAGCATTTCGCCCGAAAAGGTGGCAAAAACGCTGAAAAAGGCTTTGAAAGCCAAAAAGCCGAAATACGTTTACAATCTTAACCGCAATTTTTTACTGCGGCTTTTGTCCGCTTTGCCAAAACGCTTTCAGGTATGGATAATAACTAAAATAATATCCGACAAATCTTCAAAGAAACAGTGCACGCGTTGATATCGCCGACCCTATCGTTTCACCGACGAAATCCTTTTCGTCGGTGAAACGATAACCGCAACGATAATTCAACGCGTTTTTCAACGACGCGTATATATGCTCGCGTACTATAAGTTTAGAATCAGTTTAGAAAAAAGTGATATTCTAATATGCGCGGTAAAGCGTTCAGGATGTGTTTATGGTAATTACTTTTATTTGCGACGTTTCCGGAAAAACGAATAACGGCACCACTATCGCCACTTTTAATCTCATAAAATATCTCGCGGGAAACGGCCATCGCGTCCGCGTGGTCTCCGTGTTCGGTTACGATATGGAAAACGTGGAAAACTTTCCCGTGCGTCAATCGTCGGTCGGTCCCATCATTAAACATGTTTTCAAGAAAAACGGCGTGGTTCTGGCAAAGGCGGATAAAAAAATCATAAGGCGCGCTATAGAAGGTTGCGACGTGGTTCATCTTCAAGTCCCCTTCGCGCTGTCGAAAGCGGCGATCAAAATCGCGCGGGAACTCAACGTACCCGTAACGGCAAGTTTTCATTGTCAGGCGGAAAACGTTACCGCGCATATAGGTCTGATGCATTTCGGCGCGGTAAACGACCTGCTCTACAAATACTTTTATAAAAAAGTATTCCGCCGTTGCAATATGATACACTATCCGACTCGGTTTATCAAAGACGTTTTCGAGAGTACGGTAGGTTACGGCGTGCCGGGCATAGTCATTTCGAACGGAGTAAACGAAGAATTTTTTACCAACACCGAAAAGATTCGCCGATCGGACAAATTCACCATAATCTGTTCGGGAAGATTCAGTAAAGAAAAACACCAGCAGACGTTGCTGCTTGCCGTCGCGCGTTCCGGATATAAAGACGATATAAAGATCGTGCTTGCGGGCGCAGGTCCGCGCCAAGCCAAGTTGGAAAAATTAGCGAAAAAATTAGGACTTGACTGCGACTTTAAGTATTTTTCACAAAATGAACTCGTCGGCGTTTTACGCGGCGGCGACCTTTACGTTCATACTTCGGTAGTGGAAATAGAGGCTATTTCCTGCATGGAAGCGATAGTGTGCGGACTCGTGCCGATCATAAACGACTCTCCGCTTTCCGCCACGAGACACTTCGCTTTGACGCAAGACAATCTGTATAAAGAAAACGACGCGGATTCGCTTGCGGAAAAAATAAAGGATTTTTATCTGCACCCGCAGAAATCCGAAGAATTGCATAAACGATACGAAACGGAAAGACGGTCTTTCAGCCTGCAAGAGTGTATGAAAAATATGGAAAATATGCTGATATCCGTCGCAAGATCCCACAGATGATGAAAAAAACTTATACCGTCAAAGATCCGATAAACGACGATTTTGCGGGGACGAATATAAAAAACAAACCCGTGCCCGAAGATTACGTTTATATCCACAAAGGAATATTCAGAAGAATCACGGCGTTCGCGTTGTATTATATAGTTGCGTTCCCCTTGGTCTTTTTGTTAACGAAAATAACGTGCCGCGAAAAGATCGTCGGCAAAAAGAAATTAAAGCCTTACCGCAAAACGGGTTATTTCATTTACGGCAACCATACGAGAACGGTATGCGACGCGTTTACCCCGTCCGTCATAACCTTTCCGAAAAAAGCGTATATAATCGCAAATTCCGATTGCGTATCCATAAAAGGCGTAAAGCGTATCGTAGAAGACCTCGGCGCTATTCCGTTGCCGGGAAATTTTAAAAGCGCTAAAAATTTTCGCGCGGCGATAAAAGAACACTCCGAACGTTGCCACACAATCGTCGTTTATCCGGAAGCCCATATTTGGCCTTATTATACCGGCATACGCGCGTTTTCCGACGTTTCTTTCCGCTATCCCGCGGAATACGCCAGCCCTGCGTTTTCTTTTACCGTTACCTATCGCAAAAGGAAATTCGTTAAAAGACCTAAAACGGTCGTATATATAGACGGACCTTTTTTCGCCGCGGGCGACGACATTAAAACCAAACAGCAAAGTTTACGCGACGCGGTTTTCGAAAGCATGACGGCTAACGCGAAAAAGTCGGATTGCGAATACGCGACGTACGTTTTCGAATAAAAACCTGCCCGAAATTTATTCGCGAAAGGCGAAAATACCGAATTATCAACCGAAAAAAAGATAAAACGTTTACGGAATTATAAAATCAAAAGTTGGTTCTTTTCATACTTAGCGTTTTCGCCCTTATTTTTTTCTTTTGTACAGCAAAACGGTCAGGATAAACACCGCCGCCGCATAGCCTATCACCCATAGTATATGCGGATAAATACATCCGAAATCGCCCGCAAATACTCCCGACGCGATTTTTACGCTGTGAAAAAACGGCAATATATTGACAATCGTCGTAAACGCTCCCATATCTTCGACGGGCATAAACACCCCGCCGAGCATAGACGTAGCGGAAATTATTATCGAGCAAACGGGCCCCGCCTGTTTAGCGTTTTTTACCACTGTTCCTATAAGAACGCCGAGCGTTATATAGAGCAAAACAGACGGCGTCAAATAAACGAATACTATAAGCAGTTTATAGGAAAATTGCAAGCCTAAAACGCACGAACACAATAAGAACAACGCGGTTTGCGCAAACATCACGGGCAGCATTGCAATATAATATCCCGTAACGTAACTTGACTTTTTTATCGGCGCCATATTCAGACGGCTGATAAACTCGCCGTTTTTATCTTCGGCAATGAGCATCGCGACGAAAAGCATTGCAAAAGTATAGCCGAACACGCAAATCCCCACCGAATAATTGTCGATTAAAAACTGTTCGGGAATATACTCTAAACCGCCCGTTATAAGTTTCAATACGAACAGCATTACAAGCGGAAACGCGAGATTAAAAACGATTGAAAGCGGGTCGCGGACTATTTCTTTTAAATTGCGTTTTGCAAGTATAATCGTATTATTCATTTTCTTCACCCGAATCCCCCGCTAAAAGTAAAAAAGCGTCTTCAAAATTTTTTGCGTCAGCGCTTGCCGTAATTTCCGTCGCCGTACCTGTCGCCACGAGTTCGCCGCTTTTCATTATCCCGATACGCGTCGCGAAAGTTTCCGCTTCTTCGAGATAATGAGTGGTAAACAGAACTGTCGAATTCGAACTTTCCGCAAACTCGCGTATAAGCCGCCAAAGTTCGCGCCTTATTTTAACGTCAAGCCCCAAAGTCGGTTCATCGAGTATCAGAATTTTAGGTTTTACGATAAACGCCATGGCGAGAGAAAGCCTGCGCCGTTGCCCGCCCGAAAGTTTTTTCGCAAGCGTTTTCCGCTTTGCCGTAAGCGAAAACTTTTCTATCATTGTTTCCGCAGAGTTTTCGTCCGTAATGCCGTAAAGCGCGGCGATGAGTTTTAAATTTTCTTCCACCGTAAGGTTTAATGCGACCGCCGTTTCCTGCGGAGAAAGACTTATAATGCGTTTTATATCCTTTTCGCGCTCGTCAAGGTCAAGACCGTTTACGAACACTTTTCCGCCGTCTTTTTTCAAAAGGGTGCAAAGTATTTTTATCGTCGTGGTCTTGCCCGCGCCGTTCAAGCCGAGAAGAGCAAATATTTCACCGTCTTTTACGGTAAGGTTAAGACCTTTTACCGCTTGAACGTCGCCGAAACTTTTTATCAGGTTTTGTATCTCAATCATTGTCGCCGCCACCGTTTGCGCCCGTCTTATTTAAAATCGTTTCGGCAAACTTAACGTAATCGTCCGCCTTGCCTATCGCTATTCCCCTATCCGTATCGCCGAAAAGTAACAGCATATCCCCGCTTTTATAGCCGAATATTTCACGCGCTTCTTTCGGAATAACTATCTGACCTTTATCATTGATTTTCGTCGTCCAGATGTATTTGCCCTTGCTTTCGTTTTTCCCATTTTCCATTGTAGTAAATTTCCTACTTTTAGTATTTTTACTATATTTTATCAGCCAACGCAAAGAAAGTCAACCGTTTTGCAAAAGTAACGGTAAAATCACGAAAAACTGTTGCAAAAATTTAATGTTCGTTGTACAATAAAAAGAAAAAAGGAGTACTTATTATGAAATACGTATGCGACGTGTGCGGTTATGTTTACGACGAAGATTTAGGCGATCCGGAAAACGGGATAGCGGCGGGAACTAAGTTTGCCGATCTGCCCGAAGATTTTGCGTGTCCCCTTTGCGGCGCGGAAAAGTCTTCTTTTTCGGCTGAATAAAAAAGCACTTAACTTCGAGCGGTCGCGGCGAAAACGCCGCGACCGCTTGAATACTAATAAAAAAGATACGAAAAACCGCATTGTAATATTTGACAAAAGCGTATTTATGTTATAAAATAAAAAGGCTTGCAAAGAAAAAAGCGATACATTGAATATGCGCCATTAGCTCAATTGGATAGAGCGTTGGTCTACGGAACCAAAGGTTAGGGGTTCGAGTCCCTTATGGCGCGCCAGAAAGTAGCGTGCGGTTTATTTCCGCGCAAAAAAAGGCGCAACCCCAAAAGGGTTGTGTCTTTTTTTGCTGTTTTTTACCGCCGCTACCTGCGGTTCTTTTCAGGACTGTCGAAATATGGACGCGATAACGGTAACAATCGCTATTCCGTCGCTTACGCTCCTTACGAGTCCCTTATGGCGCGCCACTGTGAATCTATGTTGAACTCTTATTCGCCTAATCAAAAAATAGACGAATAGGAGTTCGTTTTTTTATAGCAAATGCTATATAAACTTGGCTGAAATAATGGAAAATAATTAACAGTTTTATGTATAATACGTTAAAATAAAAACTCGCTTGAACAAAAGTTCAAACGAGAATCTTGTGTGTATGCGCCAAAATGTTTCATTGGGGCGTGCAGGCGGACAAAATTGTCCGCGGCGTAAAGTTATTATGAGAAAAACTATAAAAATGACTGTGAACTGATTTTCAGGCGGGATATTATTTGTTTATTCCCGCTTTTTTAACGTCTATCGGGGTAAACCCATACTTATAAACGTCATCACCGTAAATTTCCACCGTTCCGTCGCATAACACTTCCGCCTTAACGACGCATTGTACGCTACCGTTTTCAAACCCGAGTTTTTCGGCTTCTGAAAACCCGTACTTTTTATCCGCGCCAGCGATAACCGTAACGTCTTTACCCGTAGCGGAACAAATAACGTTATTGCGCGTTTGAACGCCGCCGAATTCGATATGCTCTTTTGCTAAAAACCCGTAAACGGCGCAGGAATCCGCAAGAAACAAATTGTTCTCAAAAACGACGGACAGATGCATTTCTCCGCGCGTGACGCGGCAAAGTTCCGCCCCTGCTTTTAAAAACAGATTATTCCTGACTAAATTCATTTTACCGTAATGCTGATGAAAACAGTTTTCCGAGCAATCGTAGCAAACGTTGTTTTCTATGGTAATATAGGCGCTGCCTTCGTCCGTATATATAGCCCAGCCGCCGTATTCGCGCGCTCGCACGTTATATATAAGGTTGTTTGCAACGACCGTGCCTTTCTGCGACCCCAAAAGGTAAATGCCGCCCATATCGGAAAGCACGCCTTTACCTAAATCGTAAATTTTATTGTACGCGATATAATTGTTCTTTGCGACGCTCTCTTTATAACCCCACACCCAACCCACGGAAATTCCGGAGTAAAAAAGGTCGTGAATTTCGTTATGTACTATTTTGTTGTTATAGGCGTGCCCTATAAGTATTCCGCACGCCGCCATATAGCGCTTGCCGCAACCTCCGATTTCCGAATAGGACACTTCTATGGAGTGCGTTCTGTCTTCTTTTTTGCCGAAACAGTCCGCGCCGCTTATCTTTACTCCGCCTGCGCCGCCGTCTTTGAATTTGCTTTCGGTAATTACTATCGACGAACAGCCCTCGGCGACGTTTATCCCGTAAAGCCCGTAGTTTAAGAACTCGCAGCCTGAAAAAGTACAGTTTTCGGCGTGTTTAAGATTTATTGCGCCTTCCGCCCCCGCAGCCGCCTGCCCGTCGGACGCAACGTTTAACCCGTCGTCCCGAAATATTTTTCTGTCGCCGCGGGTGTATGCGAAAGTCATATTTTTAAAAGACAGGTTTTTTACGCGACTTTCGGGCGTTCCCGCAACGTTTATAAGGCGGGAAAGTCTCGGCAAATGCATTTCCGCCGCCTTTTCGCCCGTTCTCGGCGCGTAATAGACTTTGCCGTTTTCTTTGTCGAAATAGCACCGCCCTTTTTCGCCGAAAACCGATTTCACGTTGGTTAGATAGTAAACGCTTTCGGTTTTTTCGCCGTACATACCGTACCGCGAAAAATCTTTCATAACGAGTTTGCCCGTCTTTTTGTCAAAACTCTCTATCTCGGTATGTTCGTCTACCCAGTAATGTAAGAAATTGAGCGTGGCGTTTTCCACTTCGATTTTGGTAAGGTCTTTTACGTCTTTATTTTTAAGCGCCACCCATTTCGAAACGTCGTCAATCCCTATACCGCGGTTTTCCACGTCCGCAAATTTAAAGTACCCCGTTTCCGGAAACCGCGTGGGTTCGGCACGACGCCCGTTCACGTACAGGTCGGAAATTTCCCCGTCTGTTTCCGCGCTAAAACACTCCGCGCCGTTAAAACGCGCTTTTTTCCCCGTCTTTTTGATAGCGCCGCTTATTATTACGTCTTTTGCCTTTCCGGTGTATGATTCGAAACTTACGTAAGAAAGTTCCGCACCGATATTCAATGTCTCGGGCAACTCGTATTCCCCGGGAAATATTCTCACGACGACTGGAAATGTCGTTCCGCCGTTTCTTAATTCCGTCAAAAGTCTTAACGCTTCTTCTAAAGAATAAACGGTTATTCCGCTTAAACGTTCGGGCACGTCGGATTTTTTCTGCGCCAAATATATGGTAGCGATGGAATTGTAATTCAGCATTTTCAGTCCCCTTTCGCGGTGAAAACCGTAATAACGGTTTCGAAATCTTTAAGGTCGTTTCCGAATTTCATACCCACGTTCATAAGCGCGTCTCCGCCGTAAAGTCTGCCGTTTGCTTCATACGTAAAATTTTCGTTCAGCCCCTTTAATTTTATCACGGGATACTCATCGTTGCAACAGGCAAGTTTTTTCATAAGAATAAACACGGCTTTCTTTTTGTTTTCAGAAACCACGATCTGTGAAAAATAATTGCTGTCAAACGGACTTAACAACCTGTACAAATCGCCTTTAAGAATTATGTCGGATATTTCACCGTAAAACTTTACGTGATTTTTTATGCCGTCCATATCTTTTTCGTCAAGCGCGTTCAGATCGAGTTCGAATCCCGTGGAACAGAAAGACGCCACCGCTGCTCTCGACGAAAAAGGCGTAATTCTGCCCGTCTGGTGATTAGGGCTCGCCGAAACGTGCCCGCTTATCGCCGACAACGGATAGCAAAAACTTGTACCGTACTGAATATACGCGCGGGAAAGCGCGTCTGTATTATCGCTCGCCCAAATTTGCGGGAAATAATACAGCATAGCGGGGTCAAATCTTCCGCCGCCGCCCGAACAGCCTTCAAAAAACACGTTTTTAAACTTTGTCGTAAGGTGTTCCGCCAGCGCATATACGCCCAAAATATACCTGTGCGCGAGTTCACTGCTGCGCTCTTTAAGGTAGTCGGAATAGAACTCGGTAATGTTTCTGTTCATATCCCACTTAACGTAGGAAACGTCGTTCTCTTTAATTAAATCCGATATGACGCGCTTTATATACTCAACCACTTCGGGCTTTGAAAAATCCAAAACGTACTGATGCCTGCCTTTACACGGCTCCGCCTTGGGACTTCTTATTATCCAGTCGGGATGCGCGCGGTAAAGGACGCTGTCTTCGCTGACCATTTCGGGCTCTATCCAAACGCCGAACTTCATACCCGCCGCGCGGCACTGCTTAGAAAGCGCTTTAAGTCCGTACGGCAGTTTGTCGTAATTAACGCTCCAATCTCCCAGCCCCGTTTTGTCCGAATTGCGGTTTCCGAACCATCCGTCGTCAAGGACAAACGTATCTATTCCCGTACCTTTCGCCTTTTCTATAAGTTTTGAAACCGACTTATAGTCGAAATCGAAGTAAAAACTTTCCCAACAATTAAGCACCACGGGGCGCTTTTTATACGCGTATGCGGGGTTTATCAAAAACTTCCTGTACAGGTCGTGAAAGTTTTGCGACATTTTGTTAAATCCCGCCGCACTGTATATAAGTACCGCTTCGGGTGTTTCAAAACTTTCACCGGAGTTTAAACGCCAACAAAAATCTTTTTCGTTTATTCCGCCGCCTATTCTCGTTATTCCGAGTTGATCCACCTGCGTTTTTACGGAGAAAGAACCGGAATAAACCAAATTGAAAGCGTACGCTTCGCCGACGTTTTCGTCTGCGTTTTTATCGCAAAGGGCGATAAACGGGTTAAGATGATGCGAAGAACTCCCCCGTGTGCTTGAAATTTCGAATATTCCGTGAGACAGGGGACTTCTTTCCACGCCGCGCTCTTTTGCCCAGCCGCCTTGCAAACAAACTTTATCCAAATCACAGCGCGGAATATCCAGACTGAAACTGTTTATTTTATTTATAAAAACCGCTTTTTCTCCGCCGTTTTTAAGCGTCGCACGGCGTACTATCGCGCCTTGTTTTTCGTACACGGTATAGTAAAGGCGCAAAGTAAGGTCGTAAATTTCGTCTTTTAATTCTATTACAAGCGTTTCGCCACCGCGAAGGGACGGCATACCGCCGATTTTAGGCTTTTCTTTAAGTACGGCGTGCGAACGGTAAACAAAATCCGCCGTTCTTCCGCCGTCAGGCGTTAAAACGAGTATCGCAGGTTCTCTGTAATCTCCCAATCCGTAAACGGGATACTCCTGCGTTAATACGTCAAGACTTTCCGTTTCACTCCCCGGAGCGGTCGGAGCAAACTCGGTTTTTCTGCCTTCCGCTATATAACTTACGTCTTGCTCTTTTATCCTTGTCCCAAAGTGCAACGGTTGAAGTCGCCCACCGTCCGTTATCCTGAAAATATAACTGAATCGTTCGCCTTGTAAATAAAACGTTTTAATGCGTTCATTATAATTTATTGCCACGTCGGTAATTCCTTTTGGTATAGATTAATTGAGTTTAGTTAAAAAGCGAATATATTTATACAAGTTCTTCGTATCCGCTTTGTTTGAATTCTTTAAGCGCGACGTATACTCCCGCCGCCCAACCGAGCATTTCGGGCGTACCGTATTCCGAAGAAACATCAAGATCGCCCGTTATCGCGTTGTATTTTTCCCATAAAACGCCCGTTTTTTCAAATAGCCTTTCGGTTACGGAAATATATTTTTCCGAAAGCCTTACGGCTATCTCTTGAAGTCCGAGATTTTCCGCCGATTTTACCGCGACGTATTGAAGCGGCGCCCAACCGTTAGGTTCCGCCCACTGAAAATTCCGTGCGTCAGTTTCCGCCGCGACTACTCCGTACTCCCGTTCCAGGCGGCTAATCGCGAATATAAAGGACGAAACGTCGCAGGACAGTCCGACGAAGAACGGAAACAGTGCCGCGCAACTTATCACGGGCGACGCTTTTTTGTTTACGTAATCGTAATCGCGGTACACGCCGCCCGCAAAGCACAAACTTTGTATTTTTTCTTTTCTTAATTCCGCCTTTTCCCTAAAATGTTCGCTTTCTTTTTCCCGTTTAAGTTTACTCGCCCAGTCGGCAAGCAAAACTTCGTCGAAGTAAAGCAACGAATTAAGGTCGACGGCGTTGTAATTCATACATTTCCCGTTAAATCGGGGCGTAAAGTCCCAACCCGACTCGCACTCCGCTATAACGTTTCTGCCGTTTTCGGGTGTGTTTTTTAAGTAAATCCCCGTGCGCTCAAAGTATTTTTCGGTGTGCACTTCGTTATATACGCCGAAGTTTCCCAGCGCCTCGTTATCGGTCAAATCGCAACCGTAGGCGTTAAGCCCGCTTGCGGTTTTCCTGTTCGTTTCCCAAAACGAATATTCCGCTTTTAAAAGACCGTACGCCGTTTCTACCGTTAAATCGTGCGCAAAGTGTTTGTCGTTAATAACGCCTTCCAGCATAAGCCCGAAAAACGGGGGCTGAGAACGCCCGAGATAACGCGTTCTGTTTCCGTTGGGAATTTTACCGTATTTTTTGAGCATATACGCGAGATTCTTAACGTTATTTATTACCTGTTTCCCGTTGCCGATAAGGCGAAGACACTTGTTTGTAAAATACGTGTCCCAGTAGTACATTTCGAGAAAGGTGTCTTTAACGCACGGAACGGTAAACGGGAACGGAAGCGAAACGAACGTATCGTCACCTTTGCAGGAGCGTTTAGTCGTTTTATCTATTTCGGAAATAATGAATTCGTACGCAGTCATAACAACGAAACCAAATTAAAAATTTTTCTTAAACGCTTATTTGTTTCTTTTTCTTCTCGCCGCCGCGAGCGCTGTACCGGACGCCAAAACGAGCGCGGCAATCGAAAATCCGCTTATAGCCGAGCCGCAACCGCCCTTTTTAACGTTATTGCCGCCGGGCTCGTTTCCGCCGGACTCACCACCGTCGGGTTCGGTCGGAATTTCGGGCACGGAAGGCTCGTCCCCCGAAGGAGCGGGTTCGGTTGGAGTGGGCTCAACGGGTTCTTCGGAAGGCGCGGGCGTATCGTAAGCCACTATTTTAAGATTATCTATATAAGTATCGGTCTTATAGGTAACAGGATCGTCAGGGTTTTCTTTCTCAACTTCGGTGCCGCCCGACGCCATAACCGTAAAATATCCCACGAAATTTTCGCTAAACCCGTCGTACATATCGACGAGACTTATTTTACTCATGCTACTACCGTTAGAATGTGTCAGAATATTACCGTCTACCTTAACCGTAAGAGTTTTATCTAGGTCGAAAGTCATTTCCAACTGATGTGCGGCAAGTTCTTCCCGTATAAATTTCCACTGCGTATCCATAACCCAGCCTGCTTCATTTCCGAATACATGCGAATACAGCGACTCGTTGTCAATCAAAAACCTTATCGCAGCACCACGCTCATCAGCGTTCGCCATACCTATTGTCAGTGCAGGCATCTTGCTCTTGTCTGTCGTATATTCTATAACGAAATCAACCGTCAAAACAATTCTCTTTCCTTCAAATTCAATCGCCTGATTGAGCCTTGTATTTGACCATGGAGACTCGGGACGCAAAGTGTCGTTGTTTTTGTCAATTATCCATGCCCCAAATGTCCCACTGAAACTGTCCATTACCGTATCGTCCGAAAAATCGATATCAACGAGTACCGTTCCCGCGTCTTCGACCGGCTCGTCGGCTGTCGCTGTAATCGGAACCGCGAACAGCGCTGTCATCATAACGAGTGAGATAATAAGTGCAAAAAGTTTCTTCATTTTACATTTTCCCCCTTAGAAAAATTATTTTTCAAGAAACGCATTGAGTTGCGTTTGCTTTGCTGAAATTATGCGAGACGCTCCGTTTCTGTTTAATTCTGCCACGAGATCTTCTATAATCTTATCGGTTGTTTTTGTTTTGTCGTAATTGCCGCTTAAAAGCAATTTTATCTGGGTATCGGCAACTCTGTAACAAGAACTTATGTCCGAACTTAATTCGATTGTATACAAGAAAGTAAACCCGTAGGCAGACGATATTTTACTGGTAGAGTTCAACTCTTTGGTGTCTTCCACTACGGTAGCGTTTTGCAGGTATTTTCTGTACACGTTGAATTCCGTGCCCACCGACCAGTCGGTATTAAGTTTGTATTTGCTTTCTTTAACGTAGGAAATATATCTGTAATCGTTGCCCAAGTCGTCTATGGCGTCCTTCCAGTCGTAATCGATTCCTTCCTGCCCTATCGCGACGAGATTGTAGAACGATTTGTCCTTATACATAAGTTCCATAAATTTAAGGCACTTGTCGGCGTTGCCGCTCTGGGAATTTATACCCGTCATAGAAGTGGTAACGTTATAGGTCGTAAGAAGCGGAGTTCCGAATCTGAACTGCACGAACTCTCTGCCTATCGCGTTATAAAGCTCCGCTTCCGCGCCGGGTTTATAAGTCCCCGTAATCCTTACGCGCTGATTGGCGGTAATGGGGCTTGACGCCTGCTCTTTTGCTATATATCCTTTTTCGTGCATCTCTCTGCAAAACTCGACGAACTCCCTGAAATACTTCGACGAATACTGGTTTATCACTTCCGTCTTATCTTCACCCGCTTCGATGATTCCCGGGATCAGAGCGTCCGCCCCCAAAGAGTCGAGTGCGTAATTCTGCATGAATATATCCGACCACGCTTCGCCTATAACGAGAGTTGTCGACGGGACTCTGCCGCCGGGCGAAATAGACGGTTCGTTTTTGATATATTCCATAGCCCTGTTTATACATTCTCTGTAAGTCAGACCTTCGTTGTCTATATTTTCTTGCGTAAGCTCTATGGCCGCGGCAATTTGCTTATCTATGCAAAGCCCTACGCTGCGCGCGAAAATCTGTTCGTTTATTACGCCGTAGATTCTGCCGTTTACTCTCGCCGCTTCCCATATTTCAGCGTCCATCGAAGCCCAAAGGTTTGGCGCATATTCGGGCAGAAGGTCGGTTATATCCATAAAATATCCGCCCGCCGCTCTGTCTGAATAAGAAAGCCCCGAAAGAATCGAACCTGTAAAGCACATATCGAAGTTTTCGTCCGAACCGAAATATAAACCGAGTTTATTTGTGTAATCGTCGTATCCCAGATACTCAAAATCCACGCCGAAACCGAGTTCCGCTTTCGTTCTTTTGTTTACTTCTTCTTTTATTCTATCGCTTTCGTCAAGCGACCCGCCACCCGAATAAACAATA
The DNA here is from genome assembly GCA_905235785.1 of uncultured Clostridia bacterium. GTDB lineage: Bacteria > Bacillota > Clostridia > Christensenellales > Borkfalkiaceae > UBA1259. The sequence continues at coordinate 21,634 of CAJOMP010000014.1, forward strand.
TACCTTATGGTATCTGAAGGCGGTCTTAATCCCTTCCTTCCGCAACCCGCAGCGCCGACTATACACGTTAACGCCGCCACAGCCGCAACAATAAACGAAACAATTTTTTTCATCTTCTTTCTCCTTTGTCAAGTTTTTTTCGTCAAACGGTCGTCAGCCTTTGACCGCTCCGACCATTAGGCCTTTAACTATATATTTTTGTAAGAACATAAATACTATCATAACGGGAACGCTGCCCACGATACAGGTTGCCATCACCACCGAATCCGCGCTTTCCGTTCCCGAAGAAAGGCTGGCGTTCATTTTCCATGCCTGCGCTTCGTTAGCGAGTTTTATCATTAAGTATTGCACCGACCAGAGTTCCCTGCTTTCAATGTACAAAAATGAAGAATACCAGTCGTTCCAATAGTTAAGCGCGAATAAAACCGCACAGGTGGCGAGTGCCGGAGAGGACAGCGGTAAGACTATCTTTAAGAAAATACCGAAGTTGGAACTGCCGTCGATTTTGGCGCTGTCGCTTATCTCCTTGGGGATGTCCCCGAAAAAGGTTCGCATAAGTATAATGTAGAACGAACCGCCGATCCCCGGGATAATAAGCGCCAAAAGGCTGTCTCTCCATTGCAGATACTGGGTTATAAGTATGTAAGTGGGCACAAGTCCCGGAGAGAAAAGCATAGTTATAAGTATTAGAATCGTTATGGGGTTTTTGAACTTAAAATCGCTTCTGGACAGCGGAAACGCTATCATTGCCGTTAATAAAACGCTCAACACCGTACCGGTGGCGGCGACGAGAATACTCACCCCGTACGCTCTGAAAATCACTATACTGTCGCTGAAAACCACGCCGTAAGAAGTAAGACTCCACTCTTTGGGAAAAAGCGTATATCCGAAATTCTGAATAGCGCTGTCCGTCGATAAAGAGCCGGAAATCATAATCATAAGCGGAACGAAACAGAAAACGGCGAATAAAACCATCCATAGCACGTTAAAGCAATCAAAAGCAGATATTCTGCGTATTTTTTTGGTCATAAAACTCTCCTTAAATGTAAGCCGATTCGCGGTCGATGATTTTAACGATATAGTTAGTTATAAGCAAAGTTGCCGTGCCCACCACCGATTGCACAAGGCTTATCGCCGTGCCCGTACTGTAATTGAAATTGATAATCGACATCTGATACACGAAAGTATCAAGCGTTTCGGTAGTCGACAAAAGCGCGCCGCTTATATCGTTCTGCGGAATAAACCAGAAAAGCCCGAAATCCGAACGGAAGATGCCGCCCATAGACATAATGAGAAGTATCGCGATTATTCTTTTTAAATGCGGCAATGAAACGTGCCACATTACCTTGATCTTTCCCGCGCCGTCGAGTTCCGCGGCTTCGACCAGCGACGAGTCCAAACTCTGCAAAGCCGAATAGTACATAATCAGCGAATAGCCCGTGTTTTTCCAGATATTGCAAAACAGCAGTATTATCGGCCAAAGCCCCGCGGACCTCGTTGCGAAAAATTCTACGGGGGTTCCACCGAACGCCTGTATTATGCTGTTTATAAGCCCGTTATCCGCCAAAATCGCGTCCGTACAGTACTGCACGATAACCCAGGAAATAAGGTACGGAAAAAAATATATGGTCTGAAACAGTTTAGTCGCAAAACGGCTCTTCATCTCGAACATAAACAGCGCCATTGCGATAGTCATTGGCGTTCCCACGCCTATGAACAACAGATTAAGTCCCAACGTGTTGCCTATCGCCCGCCAGATCTGTCCGTTTTTGAAAAAGTATTTAAAGTTTTCAAACCCTACCCAAGGACTTCCGAACAGCCCCAGGTAGCCTGTGTAATCCTGAAACGCCATCAAAAGCCATAAAAGCGGCACGACGGAAAAAACTATGATTTTTATGACCATCGGCAAACACATAAGAAGATATTCCCAGTTATCTTTTATCACCTGTTTTGCGCTTTTCTTTCCGTTTGAAACTTTCAAGTCGATCATCCCTTCCGAGTTTGCTTTTAAGTTCTTCATAAATTGCTCCAAATTACGGGTAAATTATCAAAATATCGCCACTTCTGCTATAAAGAAGTAATCGCTGTTGCCTATGGGTCTGCAAATCTTAAACCCTTTGAATACCGTGTTTGCATACTCGGTTGCAGATATATCCAGAATAAGTGCGCCGAGCGGAGAATATGCTTCGTCTTCGCCGGATACGGAATATAACAGTATATCGTTGTCGTCTCGGTCGTAGCCGTGAATTTCAAAGTTTTTGCGGCACTCCGGCTGATCTGCGTTCCCCGTTCTTCCGTACAAAACGAACGTGCTTATTTTCGACATCCCGTCAAGTTCAAAAGAAATCCACGGGTTAGTATCTTCCGACCCCGACGACCATCCGGTAAACGTATTGTTATCGTCTATATCCTGAGGTCCCCATCCGGAAAGCGAACTGCTCGCATTAAACCCGCCGACTCTCAGACTCATCCTGCGCGTACGAAGCCGCGCAAGTCCCGTAAATCCGCCCCACTCTTCGTCAAAGCGCCCCTTCCGATTGTACGCATTGTCAACGTTAAGCGTTATAAACAGTCTGTTCGAAGTCGTTAAATCCTTACTGAAAAGGAACACTCCTCCCGAAGAATAATTTGCGGTTTTAAATACGATTTCTCCTTTGTTCCAACTAATCACGTCATTTGCGTCAAGTTGAGTAAAAGTTTCGTCTTTGCCCTTTAACACCAAAACGCTGTTTTCACTGTCCATCGCTTCGCCGAAAATTCTCGCCTGCGTTTCGCTTTCCATATAAAAGCCGAATATCTTTTTTTGCGAATAAACGTTTTCAAATACTTCTTTGCTTGCGCCCGCGGCTTCTTTCACTTTGGACCCGTTGCCCGAAGATATTTCTTTTATTTCAAAGTTTCCGTCTTTCGCGTTGTCGGTAAAGTAATGCTGAACATCTCCGCCATAGATATAGTTGTTATAAACCTTGACCGTGTCGTCGGCATTGGTTCCGCCAACCCCCTGATCGAGATATATCGCCGAAAGCGCCCACTTTGCATGCCCGCGCTCTATAAGGTCGTTCGGAAATTTCCAAACGGAATCGTAGATATTTTCCACATAGTTGTCGAACACCTTTGAATCGGGCTGACAGCCTACAAGGTATATGGCGCTTCCGTCGCTTAACAGGTTTATAGCGCCCGATATGTAGTTATAACTTATCTCGTTATTCGCAAGGAAAGGATATGCGTCGTCCGACCAACCCCAACCTACGGAAATTCCCGAATATTTGGTATTGTTTATGGTGTTATGGGAAATTTTACCGTTTAAGCAGTAGTTGAGCGCGACCGCGCAACCGCCGTATTCCTGCCACGCTATATCGGTGAAATAATTGTGTTCTATATTTATGTCTTTGACAAACGACGCTTCGGACGTTTTTACCATACTTATCTCGTAATGAACAGCGCCGCTTAAAATCCCGTTGCCGCCAACCGAACGGAAAAAGTTTCCGCTTATATTTATGTTCTGTGTACCCTCTATAAGGTCGATTGCCCCGCCGCCCAGAACCGCAAAGGTGTTGCCCGAAAAAGTTATGTTTTTAGCATATTCCAGATTTATTGCCGAATACGGTCTGCCGTCGTTTAAAGTTCCCGGACTGCGCTTATTGACTCCGTCGTCTTTATTGATCTGGTTTCCTATTTTACCGTCAATATGCGCGTTGTTCGAATATTTGAAGTTTAACCCTTCGAAATACACGTTGGAAACGGGCTGCGTAGCCGTGCCCCGTAACGAAATCAGTTCTTCGGTATAGGGAATGCGCACGATCGTGTTTTCAACCGTTTCGTTGCCGCGCGGAATATAGTAAATCATACCTTCAACTTCCGAATACCAAAACTCGCCCCCAACGGACAGAAACGCCTTTGAGTTTTCAAAATGATAACTTTGCCTTTCTTTGACTTGCGGAGAAGAACGCCCGAACACCCCGATGTCCGAACTTGACAGTTTTACGCGCGTCGTCCCATCGCCTTTGCTTTGAAGCCCGCTTATACGGAGATACGATTCCGCCCACATTATCTGCACAACGAACGTGCTGCCTACGATTTCTTCTTCGGTAAAATTTCCTAAATCTTTCGAGTCGATTATTATTTCCTTGGGCGTTTCGTCCCAGTTAAGCAAGCGCAGGTATTCGCCGCTGTCCGGATAGCGCGCGCGAATAGCGTAGTCGTCGCCAACGTAAAGTTGATTTATGCGCGTGGCGCAGGGAATTTTCCATATTCTGCCGAGTTTTGCGTCTTGCTCTTCCGAAATGTCGCCTTTATTCACGCGGCGCGAACCGCTTATCGTCGCCTTGCCGACGTTTTCCGCTCTGATAAACAGTTTGTTTCCGTTAGCAACGTCCGCGGGAAAGATACTCATTTCGCCGGAAAAGAAGTATTCGCCGTCCGCCACTTCTATAACGCAATCGCTTTGCCCGCCGCCCGCGACGTAATTACGGGTTAAAATTTGCGCTTGTTTTATTGAACTTACGGCGGTTTCTTTGGTTCTTCCGTCGTTAGAGTTGTTGCCGTTCGGTGAAACGTAAACCTTAAACGCGTCGCCAGCAACGGGAGAGTAGTCGCAATTCAAAGTACCGTTAAGCGGCGTCGCCTTGTGAGAATTTACTTCGCCGGCGTCCGTCAATTGCCAAATGCTTATACCATTGGAACAAGCGGCGGACGCGACCGCAAGAATTGCCGCCGTGATAACGCCGACTATTGCGGTCAGTATGATTTTTAATCTTTTCCCTTTCATTTCAAATCCCCCTTCTCCTGTTTATGTTTTTTCTTATATACCGTTCCGAACATCTTACGGTATTCCATAGGCGCGTATCCGTAATACGCCTTGAAACTTTTGCAAAAGTTCGGATATTCGGGCATCCCCACCCTGAAACATATTTCGCGGCAGGTAAGCGTCGTTTCCGAAAGCAACGCCGCCGCCCTGTCCATACGATAATTTTTAAGATACCTGACAACCGAAACATTGAATTTCTTTTTGAACATTCTGTAAAGACTTGTCCTGTCGAGATTAACGTGTTCCGCTATTCTCTGAACGGACAAATCGTCCTTTGAAATATTTTCCTTTATGAAGGCAATCGCTTGATTTAACACCGACAGATTCTGTTTTCTCTGTTGCGCGGAAGAACTTACGCCCTTTTCTTTAAGCATTTCGGAAAGCAACGCGTAAAATTTGCCGAGCACTTTATATTCGCTCCACAACGCACCCGTAGGATACTGTTTGCATATGCCTTTTATGCAACGCTCTATTGTTTCGGGATTGTCCGCGCGGAATATATATCCGTCCTCAAAGCCGATTTCCGCCATAACGGTTTTGGCGATCGTCCCGTGAAAAGCCACGAAATAATATTCCCACGGATCGTATTTGTCCGCCTGATAGAAAGTGGTTTCGCCGGGCTTTATTAAAAATCCTTCGCCGCTATTCAAACGGTATTCTTTGGTTTCGGTCCTGTATATCCCGCAACCCTTCACGATATAATGGAACAAATAATATTCCCTTGCGCTGGGCCCGTAGTAGTGCGAGTTCGGACATTTGTGGTGACCGTACTGATACACCATAAGATCGCCGTTAAGTCGCATCGCTGTGTAAAACAGTTCGGCACTTTTTATAACGCTTCGAACGTGTCTTTCACTTTCGTGTCTTACGCGTGTGTTTCTTTTTGCATGTTTTTTCTTTTCGTTCGCCATAGCGCATTTCTTCCCGTTTTTATAAAAAGTATTTTATTTTTTAGGCTACCACGGTGAATAAACGAAGTCGTCGTCTTCGTCGTGCCCCGTATCATTCGGCTGATATCCTGATTCCATTATGACCGAATTTGCGTCCAAAATCAATATAGTAAATGAAATTCCCAAATATTTCTTTTTCATTTTATCCTCCTTGTACGTACCCGTTAAGCGTTTCCGCCGCCTGAGCGTCGTATTGGCTGAAAGCGCCGTTTCTTGCCACCGAATACCGCGTCGAATAAACTAAACTCACGTCGTTGAGCGCCGCTTGAGCGACTTCCGCAATGCTCCGAGCGTTATCGCCGACCAAAGCGTACAATGTTTTGTCCGTGCCGTCGGCGTAAGTTATCGTCATATAAGAACGCGCCGCAAACCTATCGTTATATACGCTTTTACTCATCCCTACAAGCGCTAAATTGAAAGTAAGATTGCCGTATTCCGTTTTTTGAACCGTGCTTGCCACGTTTACGCTCATAACCTCCGTATCGGCGGTTATTAGTCCGTAGTTTACCTTGCCGTTTACGGACACGTCTTCCGCTTTAACGATCACCGTACCGAGCCTTACGTTAAGCCCTTTTGCGGTAAGATATTCGTAATCGCTTTGAATCAAATGCGCAGTGAACCTTAATCCGCTTGGATTTTTAACTCTTACCGCAGCGCCGTTTAGCATATAGAATCCGACGAACACCGCCGACGCCGTTATATCGCGATCGAGCGTTAAAACGTACCCCGCCGGATACACGTTTCCGCCTATTTCATAGCCCACGAACAACATACCAGACCTTTCAAGCATCGGCAGAGTAAAGGTTGCGTTTTTCACGCTGACCACATTAAGGATCGTATTGTCGTCGCTATCGGTTATCGTCAACGAGTACTTAAACGGCGCGTAAGTTCCGACCGTATCGTCCGTTCTGTACCAACCGACGGTAACACCGTTGTAATTTACGGGCGTGCCGTTAAGGCTGTTGCCGTAGCCTGCGTTATAAAGTTCGGTAATTATCGCCGAAGCCGCAACGGACTCCGCATTGAACGCATTGCCCGTAGAGTAATTTACCGTGGTTCCCGACGAAGTGTAAAGATTTGCCTCGAACTTGGCGTAATTTACGCCGAAACTTTGCATAAACACTATTATCTTGTCGCCGCTATCAACGCAAAGCGCCCCTATATCCGACAGCGGGAACTGCTGCTGCCCGCCTTTAATTACGTATTCTACGCTTTTAGCCCTTAAAGTTATGCCCTGATTACCGCCCGCAGACGGCACTTGCACGTCCGCGTCTTTCGGGAACCAGCGTTTTGCCGTACCGTCAGCGCTTACTACAAACGCGCTTAAATAGAACCAGGAACTTGCGTTGGTCCGCACGAACGCCGTATTGTCGAAACGGAACACTCCGTCTTCCGCAATATCGAACGCCGCGGCGTAGCCGTAAGTCGAATCGTTTATACCGAAGTTGTTGGAATTCATACCAAGCGCCGAATCTCCGTTCTCGAATACGTACATACCGCCCCACATATCCGTTCTGCCATTTGCGCCCGCAAAAGAGTTTATCTCCGGCAATAAAACCGTTTCGAGTCCGTTTTTGGCAAGTTCAAAATCGTAATCCGCAGGATTTAATTCCACGGAAAACTGATTGCATGTGCGGAAATAACCTTTCTCCGCCGCGGAATAGTAGGAAACGTTTATTCTGTTTCCGGTTTCCGCAAAGTTTAGGAGCGCGAACACTCCCGTTTGTCTGCTGCCGAAAAATTCCATACGCGACTCGTCTATCATAACCTGATAAACTTTGTTGCCATTGTCGCCGATTCTTTCGGATTTTACAACGTTTACGCCGTTAGCGTGCCCGCATAAAACCATTATTACGTTTTTGTGTTTGCTCGCGCACTTTTCCCACACGGCTACGCCGTTATTGTTCTGCGCGCCGCCTAACGTGTTCGTAAGAAGTTTTCCGTCCGCGCCTATGTACGCGTGGGTGGTAATTATTACTCTTTTTTCGGGATTTGCCGAAATCAGCGCGTTCGCCCAGTTAAGTTCCGCGTCTGTCGGTTCTAAATCCAAAGAAATTATAAGATATTTGCGTCCGTCGGCGTTAAAAGTGTAATACGCCGAGTGCATGTCCGAACTATTGTACGTTCCGTCCGCAAGCGCGGCGTAATCCGAGTAAGAATACCCCGCGTCATAAAGCCCCGTATGCGTCGCGTCGAACCCGCCGTCGTGATTGCCGCGGTTCAACGACCAGCGTATGCCCGCAGTAGTCAACATATCCATAAACGACATACCGTATTCAAGTTCCTTAACCCCTTTCGTGCTTGCCTGCGCGTTGTTCAGATTGTCCGTCATATTGCCCATATGCATTACAAATTCAAGATTAAGCGCGTTTTTGTTGTCGATAAGCCAACGCACGTTTTTATAGAATACGTTATAAGTTTGATCGTAATTTTCGTCGTAAAGGTCGCGCCCCTGCCCGTCTTCGGCTTTCGCAAGCATCATCTGCGTGTTCCCGAGAACCGCAACGGTAAATCCGTCCGAAACGGTATAATCTTCCGCCTGCGCACTCTTCCAGCCGTACGCGTCGAAAGCGCCTATGCCCGTCTGCTCGTAATATTCGCCCGTCTCTCCGCTTAAAAAGTCTACGCAACCCAACAAGTTGCCCGCTTTAAAGCCCTTAATGTCGGACACTATCGCGCTTAAAGGCAACACTTCCGAATAAACTCTCGCGTTCGCGATATACCCTTTGAATTTAGGATTTTCGTTTAAGGATAATACGAAGTCGTCGGTATAATCCGAACCTATCATTGCGGGAACTTTCATATTTATATCTGCGAGCGCGCCGTCGTCTACGTATTTTCTTCCAGCCAACACGCCGTTAATATAACAATTTATAACGTTAACGCGCACGTCCCGCGTAAACGCAAGATGTATCCATTTGTCTGTTCTTACGTCGACGTTTTTAACTGTGAAAGACGCTTTTTCGGTTTTAGACACTCTCCACACAAACCGCGGATTTCCGTTTGAAGTTATTTCCATCGAGAAAGAATCGTCAGAATCGTAAATCCCTTGCTCGTGCGAAGTTTTGCCCATATTCCCGATAACCGTGCCGATATGCCGATTGTCGGCGATATCCGTCGCGACTTTTATCCACGCCGCAACGGTGGACGGCGAAGCGAACGTTTTGCCGAACGCCACCCCTTCGCTATCCGAAAAATCTTTACCGTGAGAACCCACGTACGGGGTATAATCGATAAGACTTGCAAACTTGCGTTCCGCAGCCGAAAGAGTTCCGTAATTAGAAACGAGCGTTTGCTTTTCCGTAGGCAAAGCATTGTATACGCTCCGCGCGTACGCTATGCTCTTTTCGCTTGCAACGGTTACTTCGCCGATATTTTTAATAGCGCGTATCGCCCTGTGTTCACCCGATTCCGTTTCGGGAAGCGCCGTGCCCAAAATTTTCAGATTGCATACGGTAAGCGTGCCGCTTGAAGAATAATTTGCGCCCGAAACGGGATTTGCCACGATATCGAAACGCCATACGTTTCCAAGCGCCGCGACCTTAAAATCGCCTGTCGAACCGTTTAATTCGGTACCGAACCTGTACCCTATTTTTTCAAGGTTTACCACGGGGAAAATAACCGTACCGTCAAAGCCCGCGGGGATTATCGCTTCACCGCGGTTGAATTCGCCCGCCGTAAGCGTGCCCGTTGTAATAGAATTCCCGCTTACCGCATAGTATTCGGTATACGCGCCCGCGGTCCATACGGCACCGTAAACGTTTTCGTCGCTTATAAGCATCTCGAACCCGACGCCCGCACTGTCGCCAAGGCCGTTGTTTACGTCAAAACTTATATACTCCGCGCCCGAAAAGTCGGGGCCCCAGATAAAACTTTGCTGTTTTGCGGTAAAATTGTCGCCCTGAACGGTAGCGACGTTTGTCTGTATAACTTTAACGTCGTAGTCCGAAAAAGTATCGGACGGAACGGCGTTTTCGTCGTTATGATCGTTATAAGCCGTTATGTATTCGTAAGTTATAACGTCGGATTTGACGGCGGCTTCTCCGTAGAACTCTCTTAAAGTTTCCGGAATCGCCGCTCCCGCCGTGTCGGAACTTACGTAAGACACCCCGGTATCGGTATAATTGACGCTTACGCCGCTTGCGGGGCCGCCGTCATACAGAAAACTTATGCCGCCGCCCAAAACCGCGGTACACCAACTGCCGTTGTTGGCGTTTCTCACTATTATTTTTATCTTATCGCCAGCCATAACGTTTACGTAATCGTTTACGGAAACGGTGTTAAAGCCCGTACCCGCGCCGTTAAGTTGGCCGTTTAAATAAAGCCAAGTCCCGTCCGCGGGATAAATAACCTGATTCAGTCCCGTTCTCGCATGTTCGTGAACTATTCTGAAATAGAGTTCGGCAGTTCCTTGCGTATACTGTTTGCGTATAGTAGTGTTAAGCCTGACTTCCGCAAGCGACGGAAAATGCCAGACGGTCATAACGGGCGCGGCGAAGGATTCGACGAAAGTTCCGTTCGCATACATCTGCGCGTTGCCCGCCGAACTGCGCCCGTTTATTGCGGAATTGAACGCAAGTTCGTTAGTATCCATATTCATATAAGTTACGGACGGTTCGGCAACCGTCTGCCTACCGCCGTTTACGCCTAAACCGAAGGCGAAACACGAAAAACATAAAACCGCAAGCGCAAACAATTGCGCCATTAAAATGCCTTTGACTTTTTTATTTCTTAAACCGATTTTCATTTCTTTCTCTCCTTAAAACAGATAAGAACAAACCGTTTTATTTCCCGAATATCTTATGCGCACATACGCGTGGCGAGATTCGGGAACGCTGAACGAATATTCCGCAGCATTTTCGAAAGACACGAATTTGGTATGCCACGTTGCGGTATCGTTCACAAGTTCATTGGAGGTGTAATAGAGCCATACCGACTCTACTTTTGCGCCGCCGTAAGGTTCCACCCCGATTTTCGGATTTTCACGCGTCGGGTGAGAAACTACTTTCATAAAAGTAGTGTTTAAACCGCAGCAGTATTTTGCAAAGTTCGGAAGATTCTCTTCGTAAGCGCCTTGGCTTTGTCCGTGCGAAAAACCGTTTTTATAATTAAGCGCGCCGTGCGTCGCCCTGCTGCACCTGTCCGCTATATCCATAGAAAACGCAAAGTCTGCGTCGGAAGTTACGTAAAAAGTTTTGCAATCTATTCCGATAAGCCCGTCTATCGTATCCCAGCGGTTTATCGAAGTCTGGTTGGGGTGCCTTCCCGCCGACTGTCCGCTCGACTGCGACTGCGTTATTCCGCCGTATATGGGCATTGCAAACTTAAATCTGTAATCGTATTTTAATACGATACTCGTTATAACGCTGCCCCAGGATATCCCCGTTATTCCTAATTTCGTCGCGTCTACGCAATCGAAAGAAGAAATAAGCGACGCGGAAAGAATTACCGAAGAGGTCGCGTGGTACATCCACTGATTTTCCAAAGGCTGATTCCAATCGTTATAACTGTTGTTGGTAGGACCCGCTTCGTAAACGCTGACTGACGATTCACCTTATCCTCGCTATAGATAATCATCATTGTCCGCCTTCCTTACCCTGCACGAATTTACACAGTTGAGAACTATTGATATAATCATTGTAGCAGGTAAATCCAGGAATGTCAAGACATTTCGTGTGTAAAAATCAGAGCTTGGGTTTTAGCGAAACTCCGTCTTCAAATCCATGATAAATCGAGCAAATTCCTGATAAATCAAGCGCTTGAGGAATATTT
>CAJOMP010000015.1 GCA_905235785.1 uncultured Clostridia bacterium
CCGAAGTTCCGGAGGCTATCGATAAAGCAACGGCGCGCGCTAAAAAGAACATGATGCCCGTTTCTCTTTTAGAAACGAGTATCCCGCACGAAGTTCTTGGCAAGTTCGGCAGCGCGACGGTTTTAATGAAACCGGCTGCGGAAGGTACCGGTGTTATCGCGGGCGGACCTGTCCGTTCGGTTATGGAAGCGGTCGGCATCACTAATATCAGAACGAAATCGCACGGCACCAACAATCCGATAAACGTCGTTAAGGCGGCAATCGCGGGGCTTAAATCTTTAAGAACAGCGGAAGAAGTTGCGGCGATTCGCGGCAAAACCGTTCAGGAAATCAACGGGTAAGGAGAAAGATCATGGCAGATACGAAACAAATCAAGGTAACTCTTGTAAAAAGTACGATAGCAATTCTTCCCGCGCATAAAAAGATTGTAAAGGCCTTGGGACTTACGAAAATAAATTCGTTTAAGATTCACAACGCAAACGACGCGATACTCGGCATGATTGCCAAGGTAAATTATCTTTTGAAAGTCGAAAACGTTTGATTTTCAACAGATAAGACATTTAAGGAGTGTTTATAATGAGAATAGGAAAATTAAGTCCCGCAACGGGTTCTAACGTACCTGCGAAAAGACTTGGCAGGGGTATCGGATCGGGACTCGGCAAAACCAGCGGCAAGGGACATAAAGGACAATGGGCAAGAAGCGGCGGCGGTGTTCGTCCCGGATTCGAAGGCGGTCAGATGCCTTTGATAAGACGTATTCCGAAACGCGGCTTTAACAACATTTTCAAAAAATCTTACAGTATTGTTAATTTATCGGTTCTGGACACCTTTGAAGCGGGTAGCGTGGTTGATATCGACGCGCTCGTCGAAAAAGGACTTATCAAGTTGGTAAAAGGCGGCATAGGATTAAAAGTTCTCGCAGGCGGTGAACTTAATAAGGCGCTTACGGTCAAAGCGAACGCTTTTTCCGTTTCCGCGAAAGAAGCGATTGAAAAAGCGGGCGGAACGGCAGAACAAATCTAACCCCGAAGATAGGAGGGCGAAATGTGGCAGACGATTGTAAATGCGTTTAAGATAAAGGAAGTAAGAAAGAAAATCCTTATAACGATTGCGCTTTTATTCGTATACAGGCTCGGTTGTTATATTCCCGTTCCGGGAATTACAAGTTTTAACGGACTTGAAAATTATACTTTCTTACAAATAATGAGCGGGGTGTCCGGCGGCGCGCTCCAATACGGAACGCTTTTCGCTATGGGTATCGGACCGTATATCAACGCATCCATTATCATCCAACTTCTGACAGTGGGTATCCCCGCGTTAGAGAGATTGAGCAAACAAGGCGAAGAAGGCAGACGTCGTATCAACACTTATACCCGTATCCTTACGCTCGTGCTTGCTATCGCGCAGGCTATCGGGATTTTGGTTGCGTTCAGAGATTCGATACAGTTCGGATATCTGTTCGGAGAAACGGGCTTTTTGAAAGCGTTAAGTTATATCTTCCTTGTGTTCGTATACACAGCGGGCGCGGCGTTTACGATGTGGCTCGGTGAAAGAATTACCGATTACGGCGTATCCAACGGTATATCGCTTCTCATCTTCGCAGGTATTTTATCTACGGCGGGTACGGCGATATTGAATCAATTTTCCTTGCTCGGCAGCAGCGACGCGACAACAAGAACTAACGCTGTCTGGTCTTTGGTCGGTTTCGTTATCATAGCGATTTTGATTTTCGCGGCGATCGTAACCGTTGAAAGCGCGGAACGTAAAATTCCCGTTCAATACGCAAAACAAGTCAAAGGCAGGAAAATGTACGGCGGGCAGTCCACGCATATTCCGATTAAAGTAAATTCTTCGGGCGTAATGCCGCTCATCTTCGCTTTCGCGATTTTGAGTTTCCCGGACTTAGTAATGAATTTGTTCGGATTGTCCACGGAAAACAGTTCGTTTTACAGTTGGTGGCATAACTACATGGGAACGGGAAGTATCGTTTATACGGTAGTTTTGTGCTTGTTTATTCTGTTCTTCTCTTACTTTTATAATCAGATTCAGTTTAACCCTGACGATATAAGTAAAAGCATACAGTCTAACGGCGGATTTATCCCCGGCACACGCCCCGGTAAACCGACTGCCGACTACCTGAAAAAGATATCCAACAGAATAACGCTTTTCGGCGCTATATATCTTGCGCTCGTCGCGTTGGTTCCGTCAATACTTTTCAGAATAATATCACCGAGCGGAACGCTCGTAAACGTGTTCAGCGCTACGGGACTTTTGATCGTGGTATCGGTCGCGCTCGAATTCGATCAGGCTCTCACTTCGCAAATCATGATGAAGAACTATAAAGGGTTCTTAAAATAAATGAAACTGATTTTACTCGGCGCGCCGGGGAGCGGAAAAGGCACGCAAGCCGCGCTTATTTCCGAAAAACTTAATTTGCCGCATATTTCTACGGGCGATATATTCAGAGACAACATAAAACGTAAAACGGAAATAGGCTTAAAAATAAAATCTATTATAGACGGCGGAGACCTTTGTCCGGACGATCTTACAATAGAAATTGTAAAGCAAAGACTTTCGGAAAAGGACTGTGAGAACGGATATTTGCTCGACGGTTTTCCGAGAAATATAACGCAGGCAAAAGCGCTCGATGAAAGCGCCGCGCCCGATAAAGTTATTGAACTCGTTATTCCGCTTGAAAAGATTGAAAAGCGCATTACCGGCAGACGCAGTTGCGTTAAATGTAAAAGTTCTTTTCACGTAGACTTAATAGGAAACAGAAAGGATTGTCCGACGTGCGGCGGAGAATTATTCGTCAGGGATGACGATAATCCGACTTCGGTAAAGGAAAGGCTTGCGGTCTATAAAACACAAACCGCTCCGCTTATAGAATATTACGCAAAACAGGGTAAACTTGTTCCGATAAACGCGGATTTACCGATCGAAGAAGTTTTTGCGGATATATTGAAGGTTGTTAAATGATAACGATTAAAAGCGACGCGGAAATAGAGTGCATGCGCCAAAGCGGCAAGTTGACGAGCGACCTGCTGAAATATCTTGAAAAACAGATAAAAGTCGGTATGACCACGAAGGAACTCGACAGGCTTGCATACGAATATATTACGTCTTTCGGCGCGACGCCTTCGTTTCTTAACTATGCGGGTTATCCGGCATCTACGTGTATATCGATAGACGAAACGGTGGTGCACGGCATACCGTCAGACGATATAATCATAAAAGAAGGTCAGATAGTAAGCATAGACGTCGGCGTGATATTAAACGGTTGGCAGGGCGACGCGGCGAGAAGTTTTCTTATCGGCAATTGTAGTGAAGAAAAAGTTAAACTCGTAAACGTAACGAAAGAGTGCTTTTTCAAAGCGGTGGAAAATCTGTCGGACGGCACTCCGCTCGGCGACATAGGGTACTATGTTCAAAGCCACGCGGAAGCGAACGGTTTTTCGGTGGTGCGCGCGCTTACGGGACACGGTATAGGCAGAGAGATGCACGAAGATCCGGCTGTTCCTAACTACGGCAGAAAGGGCACCGGTATACGCCTTAAAAAAGGCATGGTAATCGCGATAGAGCCCATGATCAACGCGGGAACGTTCAAAGTCGACTTTATGAAAGACGGTTGGACGGTGAAAACACAGGACAGAAGACCTTCCGCTCATTACGAAAACACGGTTGCGATAACCGATTCGGGCGTAGAGATACTTACGCTTTAAAAGGAAGAAAAGATAAATATAAAAAAATAGGAGGATAAAGTTTGTGTCAAAAGACGACGTAATAGAAACCGAAGGCGTAGTCGTAGACGTATTGCCCAACGCGATGTTTAAGGTAAAACTTTCCAACGGGCATATAATTACGGCGCATATTTCAGGTAAACTCCGTCAGCATTACATTAAAATAATACTCGGCGACAGCGTAAAACTCGAAATGAGCCCTTACGACCTTACCAAAGGCAGAATAACTTGGCGTAGCAAATCTTAAAGATATAAACTAAATTCCAAAGGAGTAAATAAAAATGAAAGTCAGACCATCGGTTAAACCTATGTGCGATAAGTGCAAAGTAATCAAGAGAAACGGTAAAGTAATGGTAATCTGTTCAAAGAATAAGAGCCATAAACAAAGACAAGGTTAAGTCCCGCAAGGTGCGAAAACTATCCGAACGCTTTAATTTTGTTCACATTCCAAACAGAAGACGGCGCTCGGCATCTATACAATAAAAAATAAAAAGGAACGAAATACGGAGGTATTTGTAAAGACATGGCACGTATAGCCGGCGTTGATTTGCCGAATAACAAGAGAGTCGAAATCGGTCTTACCTATATTTACGGGATAGGGCTTTCGACGTCCAAGAAGATTATAAGTGCAACGGGTATCAATCCTGATACCAGAGTAAAAGATTTAAGCGAAGCGGACGTCGCTAAACTCCGTGAATATATCGAACATAATATTCACGTAGAAGGCGATTTGAGAAGCGAAGTCAACCTTTCTATCAAAAGGCTTATAGAAATCGGTTGCTATCGCGGTGTTCGCCACAGAAAGAACCTGCCTGTAAGAGGACAGAGTTCCAAGAGAAACGCGAGAACGAGAAAAGGTCCTCGCCGTACCGTCGCCAAGAAAAAGACGGCAGGTAAATAAAGGAGGGCAATAGCATGGCAGTAGCGAAAAAAGCGACCAAAAAGCGTAAAGACGCCAGAAAGGTCGATAAAGGACAAGTTCATATTCAAGCGTCTTTCAACAATACGCTTGTTACGATAACCGATATGCAGGGCAACACCGTATCGTGGTCGAGCGCAGGCAAACTCAATTTCAAGGGTTCGCGTAAAAGCACGCCGTTCGCGGCGCAGATGGCTGCGGAAGACGCGGGCAAGGCTGCGAGAGAACAAGGTATGCGTTCTGTAGAAGTGTACGTTAAAGGCCCGGGCGCAGGCAGAGAATCGGCAATACGCGCGCTCGCAAATTGCGATCTCGAAGTAAGCCTTATTCAGGACGTTTCGCCCATCCCGCACAACGGATGCAGACCGCCCAAAAAACGCAGAGTATAAAGGAGAAAAGATAAATGGCTAAATATACAGATTCTAAATGTCGTTTATGCAGACGTGAAGGCGCAAAACTTTTCTTGAAAGGCGAAAGATGCTTTAAACCCACCTGCGCTTTTGAAAGAAGACCCGTCGCTCCCGGTCAGCACGGTATGGCAAGAAAGAAAATAAGCGAATACGGCTTACAACTTCGCGAAAAGCAGAAATGTAAGAGAATTTACGGCGTTCTCGAAGGTCAATTCAGAAAATATTTTGAAAAGGCCGACAGAATGAAAGGTATAACGGGCGAAAATATGTTGTCTTTGTTAGAAAGAAGACTTGACAACGTTATTTTCAGAATGGGTATCGGTTCTTCCCGTTCGCAAGCGCGTCAACTCGTAACTCACGGACATTTTACCGTAAACGGCAAGAAAGTCAACATCGCTTCTTACTGTGTAAAAGCGGGCGACGTTATTGCGGTTAAAGAGAATAAGAAAGGTAACAAGTATTTTGAAGAGATAAAGACTATGAAAGTCGGAGCTATGCCGAAGTGGCTCGAATTCGACCCCGAATCTCTTACCGGTAAAATACTCGCTAACCCGACGAGAGAAGATATAGCCGACGTAACCATTAAGGAAAACATGATCGTCGAGTTGTACTCCAAGTAATCATTAAAAATAAAATAAAAATTCGATGGGGTTTATCGGGGGGAAGTTTAGGTTTTCCACGCCGAAGACAAGAATTCCCGTTAAACCCTAAATCGGAACTATTTTTTAAGGAGGATAATTTCTTATGATGGAAATTGAAATGCCGAAAATAGCAGTGGAAGAAAACGAAGAAAGAAGTTATGCAAAAATTGTCGTCGAACCTTTGGAAAAAGGCTTCGGCTTAACGCTCGGAAACGCGCTCCGCAGAATATTATTGTCGGCACTTCCCGGGGTTGCAATACAGAACATCAAGTTTTCGGAAGAGTTGGGGATAAAACACGAATTTTCTTCTATCCCTAAAATTAAAGAAGACGTAACGGAAATAATCTTAAATTTAAAGTGCGTCGCCATAAAATCGAGTTGTCTCGATAAAGACTATAAAAAGACCGTTAAACTTGCCAAAGTCGGACCGTGCGTAGTAAAAGCGGGCGACATCGCGAGCGACGCGGAAATCGAGATATTAAACCCAGATCAGTACATTTGTACTATCGACGAAGGCGGCAAACTCGATATGGAACTTACCGTCGGCAGGGGCAGGGGGTATCAGCCCGCCTTCGAGCATAAGGTAGACGTTATCGACAATATCGCGATCGACAGTATCTATACGCCCGTAAAAAAAGTCAGTTACGACGTTTCTGCGACCCGTGTAGGTCAAAGCGTTGACTTCGATAAACTCACTTTGGAAGTATGGACGAACGGCGCTTTTAGCGGGCGCGACATAGTAAGTCTTGCGGCGAAGATAATGGAAGAACACATTAAGATGTTCGTATCTTTATCCGAAGTCGGCAATATAGGAATTCTCGTGCCGCCGGAAGAAGATAAAAAGACCAAGATCTTAGAGATGACTATCGAAGAAATGGATTTGTCCGTGCGTTCGTATAATTGCTTAAAGAGAGCGAATATACACACGGTCGAAGACTTAACCAAGAAAACTGAAGACGATATGCTTAAAGTCCGTAATCTCGGCAAAAAATCGCTTGACGAAGTTATACTTAAACTCGAAAGTTACGGCTTGAAATTACAGGACACGGAGGACTAAACAATGGCAAGGAAATTAGGGCTTAACGCTACGCAGAGAGTAGCGCTTATCAAAAATCAGGCGTCCGCGCTTTTATGGTACGGAAAAATAGAAACTACCGAAGCGAGAGCGAAAGAAGTCGCTTCGTACGTTGCTAAAATTCTCACGCTTGCGGTAAACAATTATACCGATACGGTAGAAACGCAAGTAAAGGTTGCCGACGACAAGGGCAAGGAAACGACAAAAACTCTCATTAAAGACGGCACAAAGAAACTCAACGCAAGAAGAAAAATAATGTCGATGGTTATCGATTTGCAGGAAGTAAAGGGTTATAAAGAAACCAAAGCGGATTTCAAAAAGAGAACCCGCGCGGTAAAGAGCCCGCTTATCGAAAAGATTTTCGACGAATACGCTCCGAAATACGCAACCCGTAAAGAAGAAAAGGGTCAAGGCGGCGGATATACGAGAATATATAAGTTAGGTCCGCGCAAGGGCGACGCCGCGGAAGTGGCGATAATCGAACTCGTCGACTAATAATTCAAAAAATTCAATGCGGCGCGGACTGTTGTCCGCGCCGCATTAGTATGTTATCTTGAACTAAGCCTAAAAATCCAGAAAGAAGATGTTTGGGTTTCGCTACGCTCCACTCGAAATGACGGCGGTATTGCAAGCCAAAGTTATCGGACGGGGCGATTGTTTTGTTATCGGGTGTGGGGTGTTTTTTAAATTTAATTTTTCTTTCGTAACAGGAAATAGGAAATACTCCCCGCAAGCGAGCCGAACACCGCGAGAATAATGAGAACGTTCCTTACCGTCGTGTTCGGGTTTACTATAAGGCTGTTTTCCGAAACGTATCCGATAATTACGCCGCCGTCGCGCTCTGCCGCAACCGTTAATGCGCCGTTTTTGTTTTCCAACACCTTTACGGTTTCGCCGTCATCGAGTTCAAATAATTCTTCGGTAAAATCTGCGTCTTTATAAAGCATTGTCTTTTTGACTTGCTCAATCGTAAAACTATCGAATTCAAACTTTTCCGATAACAAGGTCGCCGTAAAATCAGCGGGTATATAGCAATCGACCGTTTCGCCGTTTATTGTCGCCGTAGCGTCGTAAAACGTCTTTTTAAGAAGGGTAAACGTCTTGTTTACGGATATTGTAGAACCCTTTTCGAGTTTTATTTTGTCGCTATCGTTTACCATAGCAAACGAGCCGTTTTTTTCTATAACGGGAATAGCGTATGCGTAAACCGCAGTCGTTAGAAACGCCCTTTCGGGGGCGGCGACGATTTCTGCCGCCTTTTCCGTCAGTTCCTTTGCGTTTATTAAAACTACGCCGTTTTCGCTCGCCAAGGCGCGCACCGTAAGTTCGCCGACCGTAATATTCGCGATAAGCGGATATTCCGTTGCTTTTTGTATAAGTCCGTTAAAGATAAATCCCTCGCCGTCTTTTGAAACGGAATAAACGTTTGCGCTGTCGTTTGCGGTATAAACTTTTAATTCGGCTTTACTTTCCGTCGCCGCATTGAATTCTTCGGTGGGGGTAACGTCTGTAAGGGCAACGTTCCCCGCCGCTAACGTATAATAAATTTCTTCTTTTCCGTCAATCAAAAAGAATATTTCCTTTCGGTCGAAATTAAGCCCGAAAGTCTTTATCTCGCCGAGTGTTCCGGTAACGTCGAACGCCGTACCGAAAGTCCCCGTATTTTCGTCGAGTTTATATATTTTGCCGTCTATCGAGAGCGCGAATAAATTGCCCGCAAGGTCGGTCGCAAGTTTTTTCGCGCCGGCAAAAGCGTAACGGTCGGTAATTTCATTTTTGTAAACGTAAGCGTTATCCGCAACATAAACGTTACCGAAAACGTCGACGGTCGCTATTGTTGCGGCAACGTTGATTTCGGCATTTTCACCGACTTTTTCGCCCGTTGTTTCATCGATTTTCACAACAGTGGTTTTCGTTCCGTCAGTATAGGTAACGTAATAAAATCCGCTTTGATAGCATATGTCGAGCGCCGTTGTGGTAACGCCCGTTTCTATTTCCGTTTCGTTATCCGTTTCGGTTTCGGTGAGTTTTAAAGCGTTACCGACGGAATACATAACCGTGCCGCTCCCTAGCGCGAAACGGTCGGGAGCAGTTCCTATGAATTTGTTAATAAAGCCGTCTCTATTATAATTTTCGCAGTTTTCGGTGTCGATAACGGTAAGTTTATTGCCGTCGAGCGCGGCGACGAATTTTCCGTATCTTTCGATATCCGTTGCCGTGCTTGCAACTCTGTTATACGCGGTAAGCCCGCTTGCGATGGCGTAGCCGGTAAATTCGAGCGTATCGCCGTTTATCTTAAATTCCTGCGCCGAGCCGCTTGCCTGCCCGTCGGTGATAAGCAGATTACCGTTTCTGATTGAAAGGCTCGTAGGTGAATTAACTTTGCCCAGTTCGTAATTATCATTATCCGCAAAATTAAGCAGGGTTACCGATTTATCGGAAATTGATATACGGTAAATTTTATGGTCATTAATATAATAAACATTACTATCGTCCGCAATCATATAATCGGGTGTAACGGATATATAGTCTTCGGTGGAATCGAGTTTGTTTATTGATTTGCTGTGTATCTGATTTCCCGACACATAAAACACGCTTTCGGAGTTAACGGCAACGGGCGCATCGCTTGCCGAAATATCTCCCGCAGGCATATCACCGTTTGGTAGGAAATAGGGTAAAAGCGAGACGTTAAGTGTGTCGTCAATATAAAACAGTTGAAGTTTTTGGTTGTTGGTCGTAGCAATTACAAAACCGTTTTGTGTTAAAGCAACGTCGAAGAAGACGTTGTTAAGGTCTTTTATTTCGTGATTGCCGTCTGTGTAGGAAAGTTTGGTTTTTGAATTATCGCTTAATTTTATCGCCGTTACGGTAAGATTGTCAGAATATAAAAGATATTCGCTGTTAAAACGCATAACTTGTTTTAAAGGTGTGGTACTTGAAACTGTTTCGAAATCGCCGTTCGGTTTAAACATTATAAGTTGCTTGTTTGTGTTGGTTACCGCCGTAATATCCGCATCCGAATAGGCGTGAATAGGGGAGACAAGCGCGTGATATTCTTCGCTTTTATTAGGAATAAAAACAGAGTACGTACTTTCCGCCGCGTTTGCCGAATTATTTGCCGTTGCAAAAATAATCAGCGACCACGCAAAACACAGCGCGCATGCGATAATGAAAGTGTTTTTTAAAAAATTTTTCTCACGTATTTTCATAATAAAATTATTTTATCACATAATTCGGCATTTGTCATTATTTATCGTCAATCTTTTCGTAAAAGATCAAAGCATTAAGTCGGTTTTTATCGTCGATTGTCGAAAACTTTTTTGGATTATTCGACAAAATACGACAATCATATGTCATAAAATAGGTGTAAAATACAAACAAAATCACGAACAAATGTTCGGATTTTTACGGGATAAGCGACATATACTATTGACTTGCAAAATGAGCGAAAGTATAATTTAAGTGTTTTTTCCGGAAAGAAACAGACTAAAAAAACGGAGCAGACTTATGAACGTATTATATGCGAAAGCGGCGCTTTACTCTTACGCGCATCTCGGCGCGCTTGCCGAACAAATCGACGAAATCGTGGGAAAAAAGGCTTATTCTTCTTCTATGAATTTTTCGCCGGCTATAAATCAATTCGAAGATATTATAAACCTTACTTATCAAAAACAGATAGTTTTCGCGCTAATTATCTGCATTAAAGACGCGCTTAAAAATTTCACCGAAAACGAAATGCTGTGTCTTGATTATAAGTATTTCAGAACGCGAAAAAAAGAAGATTACGCGGGACTTGACGTTACTTCCCGCAATTATTTCCGCAAGCAGATAAGGCTTGCCGAAAAATTCGCCGAACGGTTAGAGCGGTCGGGGTATTCCGACGAAAGGTTTGAAAAAGAGTGTTTATCGTTCGACTTCTTCCGCGAAATGCTGAAAAGGGTCAAGGAAAAGGAAAATTTGAGCCGAAAAAACAAAACGGCGGCTGAAAAAGAACAACTTAAAAAACTCAAAAGCAAAATTGCGCTAAACGCCGTAAAGGCGGTCGCCGAAGAAAATTCTTCGGATATAATGACCGCATGAAAGGCGTGGCTAACGTTATTCGTAGTCGTTTTCGTCGTAATAACTCGCCGCGGGGGACGGCTTGGGCTTTTTGCCAGCGGCAAATATAAGCGCGATTATTCCCGCGAGTCCCAAAAACGCGAATATCGCTATTCTTATTATAGATACCGTTTCCGACGGGGGGTCGGCGGTCGGCTCTTTTGTAACGGGTTCTTCCGGGTTTTCGGGCGTTAAAAAGGTGAGTTCGTTCGGGTGGTTTTCTACCGTAAACGGCGTAAGATCTTCTTCTTTAACGTAGCCCAAGCGGTCGTTGTAACCTACGTAATACAGCGGTTTACCCTGCGGTGAATAAAACTTTCCGTAATAAAACAGTTCTCGACCTTCGAATATGTATTGAATAGATACCGTAAGCGTCGCGTCTTTATACAGTACCGCAGTTCCCGCCGTTATCGCCATTACTTGCGGATAGGGGTCGGATACGAGCAGTCCGTCGCTATAAAGTTTGTCCGTGGGGATAAATCCGTCTATTTTTCCGCTGCCCGCGCCGTATTCCACACGGGTGAAGATATCGCCGCCGCTTATTACTTTTACGTAATAAGTGTAGGGCAGATAAAAAAGCGGGCTTTCTGCGGTTTTATCCGAATAAAACGGCGTATCGTCGGTTATCACTCTTAAATATTCGTTTTGTTCTTCCGCATAGGCGGAAATTGCGGATTGCGGTAAAGATAAGCGGGAAAAGGCGTATAAAACCGCTATTACACATAAAACGGAAATAAAATACGGTTTGACCGAACAAATAAATTTTTTTTGCATATTCCGTATAAAACGCTCCGTAAATTTCGTTTATGAGATTATACCGCAAAATATGGCGGCGCGACAGAGATAAAAATAGCGCAAAACGGACTTTATTGTAAAAAAAACCCGCTTTTTTGTTTTGCGGTAAAAAAACGCGTTACGGCTTGATTATAATTGACAAATTTCCCGAATTATTGTAAACTTTAATATGTTTT
The DNA here is from genome assembly GCA_905235785.1 of uncultured Clostridia bacterium. Lineage (GTDB taxonomy): Bacteria > Bacillota > Clostridia > Christensenellales > Borkfalkiaceae > UBA1259. The sequence continues at coordinate 11,855 of CAJOMP010000015.1, forward strand.
TACTTTTTTAATTTTCGGGTGAAAAAAATGAATTATTACGAACTTACTTCTTTTATACTGTATTTTGTGCTCGTTATCGGCGTCGGAATATACTTTTTCGTGAAGAGTAAATCGAGTAGCGAAAAAGATTATTTTTTGGGCGGCAGGAATATGAACGGGTTTGTGTCTGCGCTATCCGCGGGGGCTTCCGATATGTCCGCGTGGGTTCTGATGGGACTTCCCGGGTCTATTTACCTTTACGGCTTAGGGCAGGTTTGGATTTCCGTCGGTCTTTTGATAGGAACGGTTTTATCCTGGATATTCGTCGCGCCACGCCTTCGCAGATTCGCTATAAAGGCGGACGACGCTATAACTATACCGCAGTTTCTATCCAACAGATTTAAGAGCAAAAGTCCCGTCTTAAAAGTCGCTTGCGCGGTTATTTTCGTGATAGGGTATTGCTTTTATTCTGCGTCGTCTGTCTATGCCTGTGGAATACTTTTCAATACGCTTATTCCGGATATAAGCAAAGAAACGGCTATGATTATTGCGACGGGCATAATTTTGGTTTATACTCTTCTCGGCGGTTTTAACGCTGTCTGTTGGACGGACTTCTTCCAAGGGCTTTTGATGCTCGCCGCGCTTATGATCGTACCGATAATCGCGCTTTTCGTACTTAAAATTTCGGGAGCGATAGCGCCTGCCGTTACACCGGACAATTATTATAATTTACTGTCGTCCGGCGCTTTCGACGGTGAAAGTGTTGCAAGTATAATTACGGGGCTCGGCTGGGGCTTGGGATATTTCGGTATGCCGCATATTCTTGTAAGATATATGGCGGTCAAGTCCGAAAAGGAAATGAAAAAATCTCAAATAATCGGCTCAATCTGGACGGCGCTCATTTTGCTTATGGCTACCGTCGTCGGACTTGTGGGACACGAATATCTCGGCGGTACGCTCGACAAGGGAACTAAAAATCTCGTCTTTGTAAACGTTGTGAGAAATATTTTCGGAGTCGGCGCGCTGGCGCTTATCGGCGGGCTGTTGATTTCCGCGATAGTCGCCGCCTCTATGAGTACCGCGGATTCTCAACTTTTGGCGGCGTCGTCGGCGTTTGCGTCCGATTTCTATAAAACGACAATCAAAAAGGACGCGACGGATAAACAAATGCTTTTCGTCGGAAGAATTGCCGTCGCCGTAATTTCGATTATCGCTCTCGCGATTGCGCTTTTGGTGCAAAAATTCGATCTCGGCGGCATTATGGAACTTGTGTCCGCCGCGTGGTCGGTGTTCGGCGCGGCGTTCGGTCCCGTCATACTTTTAGCGCTGTACTGGAAACGCTTAAATTACAAAGGCGCGTGCGCGGGTCTTATTGCGGGCTTTGCGGTTTCCGTTTTATGGATGGTGTTCTTTAACTTGGGATATTACGGGTTTAACGCCGTTATTGCCGATACGGGCGTATATGAAATAGTTCCCGGGTTTATCGCGGGACTGATGGTTGCCGTTATAGTTTCGCTTTGTACCGCTAAACCGGAAAAAGAAGTAGAAGAACTTTTCGACGAGGTTAAAAATTTCAAAGAAAGCGAAAATTAAAATTATAACGCTTAAACGAAAGTTAAAATGCGTACACTTTAATTATAAGGAAAGTGTGCGCATTTTTTATGAGTGAAAATTCAAAAACACGAAAATACTTTTATAGAATTACGGCGGCGGCAATAGTTTTATTTTGGCTGGCGTTTTTGTCGGTATTTGCCGTAAATTTAGTTGAAAAACGCGCTTATCCGCTTTTATATGAACGCGAAATTGCCGAAGTTTCGGGAAAATACGGCATTAACGTTGCGCTTACATTTGCTATCGTGCGAACGGAAAGCGGTTTCGACCCGTTTGCGGTAAGCATAAAGGGGGCAGTCGGACTTATGCAAATAATGCCCGGCACAGGCGAGTATATCGCAAATAAAAAGGGCGTCGACGAATACGATTTGTTCGACGTAAACACAAATCTCGATTTCGGGGCGTATTACTGGAATTATTTGTCGGAGCGGTTTTTGGGTATCCGAGAAACGGCGGCGGCATATAACGCGGGGGAAGGAACGGTAAAGGGCTGGCTTAAAAATAAAGAATATTCCGCGGATGGGAAAGCGCTTGACGTGATTCCGTATAAGGAAACCGCGACGTACGTAAAAAAAATATGCGAAAGTTTAAAAAGATATAGAAAATTATACGGAAAACTTCTTGACAAATATTAAAAATTCAGGTAATATATTTATTGCTTGAATGTGAGGGTGGCGGAATTGGCAGACGCGTACGTTTGAGGGGCGTATGGTTATCCGTGTGGGTTCAAGTCCCATCCTTCACACCAAAAACAGGGCTTTTGCCCACTTTGTAGGGGTGTATATGACCGTAAAAAGGTTGTATGCACTCCTTTTTTATGCCTTTTGCCCACTTTTTGCGTGTTTTAATGCGTTTTTTATGATTTTGTGTAAATTATATTTTGCAATAGTGGTTGGATATTAAGAAAACATTAAAAAAAAATTAAAAACATTATCGCACTATTTTTTTGACGTTTGTAATTTTCTGTATTGCAAGGGAGATAGTCCTATTTTGCTTTTGAATATCAGCCCCATATAGGCGGCGGAAGAAAATCCGCATAAAGCGGATATTTCTTCCACGCTTTTTTTTGTCGAAGAAAGATACTGTCTTGCCTTATTCAGTTTAAGCCGCATAACGTATTCGCCTATCGTGCAATTCATGGCTTTTTTGAAACAGTCGCAAAGCGTCGCCTTGGAAATGAAAAACTTTTCTGAAAGAGCGTCCAAAGAAACGTTTTCCGTAAAGTTGACCGACACGTAGTCTATAATTTTTAGCGCGAGCGGAGAAACTTTTTCGGTATTGCCTTTAACCGGCTCGAACGTTTTGGTTGTATCCGTTTTTTCAAGAAGCGCAATTATATAACCGAATAGCGAAAAAAGTCTTTCGGAAGTATATTTGTCTTGCTCCGCATAAATGTCCGATGCCTGTTGTAAAAGGGGGAATATCGTTTCGGCGGTTTTTTGCGGTAGCGGGATTATTTTATCGCTTAATCCTTTCAGCACGAAAGTTTGATACTGATTAAGGCTTGACGCGGAAATATTTATATTTATCCTTGTAAACGCAAAGCCTTCGGTTTTGTGCATGGTGTAAGGCGGAATAACGATTAAACACGGCGCGGATATTTTGTACATTTTATCGGCGAGAAAAAAGTTTCTCGTGCCGGAAATAAGAAAATAAATTTCATAGTGGGAGTGGCTGTGAAGATCTGTCATATCCCACTCTTTTTTTCTGACGGATTTTTCTACTTCCAAAAACATAATTATCACTTTAAGATTTATAGAATTTTACATTATTATAGATTAAAATATATTTTTTTGCAAGGGTTTTGGTGATATAATTATTAAAAACATACAAAATTCAAGGAGATTTTATATGATAAAGATAATTCAATACGGCGAAGGCAACTTTTTAAGAACGTTTGCGGACTATTATTTCGATTGCTTAAATAAAGAAGGCGGGGAATATAGCGTTAATATCGTAAAACCCATAACTTTCGGCAATTTAGATAAATTCAAGGCGCAGAACAATAAGTATCATATTGTTTTGCGCGGATTTATAAACGGCAAATCGGTTGAAGACGTTTACGAAATACACTCGGTAAAAAACGCCATCGATCCATTTAACGAATACGATAAATACATAGCGCTTGCAAAGGATAAAGACCTTAAAATCGTCGTATCGAACACGACCGAAGCGGGTATTTGCTTTAACGAAAAGGACGATATAGCGGATTTCGCGGGAATAACCTATCCCGCAAAACTTACTAAATTTTTATTTGAACGGTTTAATGCGGGACTTGACGGATTGTATATGATGCCCGTGGAACTTATAGACAACAACGCCGACGAACTCTATAAATGCGTTCTTAAATATATAGAACTCTGGAATTTACCGAAAGAGTTTAAATCGTGGATAGAAAATAAAAACTATTTCTGCAATACGCTTGTCGACAGAATAGTTTCGGGATATCCCCGTGACGAAGAGACGAAAAAGCACCTGACCGATTTAATCGGGAAAGAAGACGCGCTTATGTCGGTAGGCGAGCCGTTCGGACTTTGGGCGGTAGAAGATAAAGGCAATATAAAAGAGTTCGTAAAGGAAGGGCGGCACGGCATAGACGTAGTTTTAACAAAAGATATAAAATACTATAAAAAGAGAAAAGTGCGCGTGCTTAACGGCAGCCATACGAATTTAGTTCCCGCGGGGCTTTGGTACGGCAAAGAAACTGTGTACGACTGTATGAAAGACGAAACGCTTTTGGACTTCGTCAACGAAACGCTTAAAGACGAGATAATACCTTTCGTGTCCGACGATATTAAGGCGACGACTGAATTTTCGGACAGCGTTATAGAAAGATTTTTCAATCCGTACCTTAACCATCAACTTACGAGTATTGCATTAAACAGTATAAGTAAGTGGCGCGCAAGGGATTTACCGAGTTTTAAAGATTATTACGAAAAGTACGGCATAATTCCGCACAATATGACAATAGGGTTTTCCTATCTTATGGCGACGTATAAGAGCGTGAAAAAGGGAGACGACGGCAAATATTACGTTGACCTTCCGACGAGAAAAATAGAGTTAAAAGACGATATCCCGTATTTAGAATACTTTGCAAACGGCGGGTGCGTAATAGAGTTTATGAAAGACGAAAAGGTTTGGGGTGAAGACTTGACGGCTTATAAAGGTTTTGCGGAAAAAGTCAAAGAGAACGTTAAGGCTATAATCGGCGGCGATTATAAATTATTGTAATTATGAAAGACGAAATAATAATAAACGGAAAAGATAACGTTGGCGTAAGCCTTACGGGTAAAGGAGATATCCCCGCGGGGCATAAATTCGCGCTTAAAGATATCAAAAAGGGCGAATACGTTATAAAGTACGGCGAGATAATAGGCAAAGCCACCGCCGATATCAAGGCGGGCGAGTGGGTACATACGCATAACGTAAAATCGCATCTGGACGAAAAGTTCGAATACGAGTATAAGCCCGACTTTCCCGAAATTAACACCGAAAAAGCGACGTTTCAAGGATTTAAACGCAAAAAAGGCAGAGCGGGGATAAGGAACGATATTTATATAATCCCGACAGTCGGTTGCGTGAATAACGTGTGCCGCCGCCTTGAAACGCTTTCACAAAAGTACATAACGGGTAGTATCGACGGGATATTTGCTCTTACGCATCAGTTCGGCTGTTCGCAACTCGGAACCGACAACGAGAACATCAAAAAACTGTTATGCGCTATCGCGCTTAATCCCAACGCAAGTTTTGTTTTATTTGTGGGATTAGGTTGCGAGAACAACGGGCTTGACGGAATAAAAGAATACTTAAAGCCTTACGGCAGGGATAATATAGAATATTTTAACTGTCAGGACGTAAAAGACGAGATAGAATACGGGCTCAATATAATTAAAGAATTTGCGGATAAAGCAAAAGACTTAAAGAGAGAAACGGTAGACATAAAGGAACTTTGTATAGGCTTAAAATGCGGCGGTAGCGACGGATATTCGGGATTAACGGCAAATCCGCTCGTAGGTAAAATATCCGATAAAATCGTGGCGGCAGGCGGCAGTGCGATACTTACCGAAGTTCCCGAAATGTTTGGCGCGGAACAACTTTTAATGAATAAGTGCAAAACGCGCGAAGTCTTTGAAAAGTACAAAAAGATGATAGTGGATTTCAAAGATTATTATATAAGTCAAGGATTTCCCGTCTATGAAAATCCAAGCCCCGGCAATAAAAAAGGCGGAATAACGACGCTGGAAGAAAAGTCGCTCGGTTGCATTGAAAAAGCGGGCAGTACCAAGATAGTTGACGTTTTAGACTACGGCGAACTTGTGAAGGAGCAAGGGGTGTCCGCGCTCGACGCACCGGGGAACGATTTAATTGCCGCGACGGCGCTTGCCGCAAGCGGCTGTCAGATAGTTTTATTTACTACGGGCAGGGGAACGCCGTTTTCGACTTTCGTGCCGACTATGAAAATAGCGTCTAATGAAAGATTATCCGATTTTAAAAACAACTGGATAGATTTCAATGCTTATTCAATGGACGAAAAAGGACTTTACGATTTATTGATTAAAACAATAAGCGGCGAATACAAGTGTAAGAGTGAAGACCTAAGGGAAATAGCGTTTTATAAAATAGGAGTAACATTATGAGTTATATAAAAGAAAATTTTATGTTAAAGAACAAAACGGCGGAAAAACTGTATTTTGACTATGCCAAGGACATGCCTATAATCGACTACCATTGTCATTTACCAGAAAAGCAGATACTCGAAAATAAAAAGTTTAACGATATATTTGAAATTTGGCTATCTGGCGATCATTATAAATGGCGTTTAATGCGAAATTACGGCATAGACGAAGAGTATATTACGGGTAACAAGAGTAATAAAGAAAAATTTATTACCTATTGCAAGGTTTTAGGCACGGCGTTCGGAAATCCCCTTTATCACTGGTCTCAGGTAGAACTAAAAGAGTTTTTCAATTGCGAGTTAGAGATAAACGAAGAAAACGCCGAACAAATCTGGGACTGGTGCAACGAGTACATAAGGATAAACGACATAACCCCGCAGAGTTTAATAGAAAAATCCGACGTAACGCACGTGTTTACGACGAACGAGATATTCGATGATTTGAGCACCTTTACCGAGATAGCAAAAAAGGGCTATAAATTTAAAGTAATACCCGCTTTCCGCGCGGATAAGATAATGAATATCGAAGCGGAAAAGTACAACGAATTCGTAGATAAATTAGGCGAAGTGAAAACGCTTTCCGACCTTGAAAGTAAAATAGAAGAAAGGTTAAAAGAGTTTATAAAAGTCGGATGCGTGGCGGCGGATGTGGCGTTGCAGGCTGTTTGCCAGATAAGCGAAAAGTCAGACGCCGAAAAAGTGTTTATTAAACGCAGAAACGGGGAAAGTGTAACCGAAAAGGAAAGCGAGATTTTCAAAGGCTATCTTACTTATTATCTTTTTAAGTTATACGCTAAATACAATATTGCGACGGAATTGCACGTCGGGGCGATGAGAAACAACAACGCGGTAATGCTTGAAAGGTTGGGGCTTGACACGGGCTACGACAGCATAGCGGAAGATAACAGTATAAAACTTATGTCGAGATTATTCGACAGACTAAATACCGAAAATTCTTTGCCTAAAACGATAGTATTCAACCTTAACCCCAAAATGAATACCGAAATAATGACTTTAATCGGGTGTTTCCAAAGCGGAGAGGCGAAGGGAAAATTGCAATACGGTCCCGCTTGGTGGTTTTTAGACAATAAAGTCGGTATGGAAAAGCACTTAGAAGACTTAACCGCGACGGGGCATATAGGGGCGTTTATAGGGATGCTTACGGACAGCCGTTCGTTCCTTTCTTATCCCCGCCATCACTATTTCAGAAGGATACTTTGTTCGTATTTAGGGGAACTCATCGAAAACGGCGAAATGACTACGGATTTAAAGTTTGTCGGCAAGGTAGTAAAAGACATTTGTTATAATAACGCAATAAAATATTTCGGAGTGAAATAAAATGGAAAGAATAATACCTGTTGTAACGCTTAAAAGCGTAGAAGAGAGAACGAAAGTTTTGACAGCATTAAAAAATAATAATATAAACTGCGCGGAAATCTGTTTCAGAACGGATTGCGCGGAGCAAGCAATAATGCTTGCGACAAAAGAGTTTCCGGATATGAATATAGGCGCGGGAACGGTAATAAACAAAGAACAAGCGATAAAGGCAATAAAAGCGGGAGCGAAATTCATAGTTTCCCCGGGGCTGTCGGAAGAAGTGGCAAAAGTATGTAAAAAGAAAAATATACCGTATTATCCGGGGTGCGTAACACCGACGGAAATAATGAAA